>CAYQUC010000150.1:0-6290 GCA_964420605.1 uncultured Thioalkalispiraceae bacterium
CGCCATATACCGGTATTGCGATAAGTTTCAATACCAAAGTCATTGCCATCTTTAAATTCAATAAAGCCACTAAGAGCAACATCATATTCACTGCCTTTGATTAATACCGGAGTTATGCCAGCCGGTAACTCCGGTAACGTTAATTGTGTGTTGTTGGATTGGGTTTGTAGTAGAGTAAAATTCCATTTGGTTCGACGGCTATTAATGCGTTCGGCAATATACAATGAATCGACCGGAGTTGGAGTTGGATTTGTGTCCTGCCATAAAATAGTATTAGCATCGACACTTTGAGTGAACACTGGAACAATCTCTACTAGGGGTTTTAAATTAACGTTAGCTGAGCCGGTAGAATAACTTCTTGAGTAAGACCAACTTGCTCCATTCATTCCTTGGCTCCAGTTATCTGCGCTAATATTGATTCTAATTTCATTGTTGCTTAACTTAAATGGACTAGTATAAGCAGAGAATTGTATTGGTTGAGTTAAATCAGTAAAGCGACTGCTGTATAAGCTTATTGGATAACTTGCATTAACTATTGATGATGACATTATCGATGCCTTAATATAAATAGTGCCCAATGATAATCCAACCGGTAAAGTGATGGAATCAAATTGAACAAGCTGTTGTTTTGGTTTGGGTGAGTTTAGTGAAGTAAACTCAACATCAGTCACGATAGCAGTGTTATCAGACAATGCGCTTGTTACAACCGGTGTATTTGGTTTAATTAAAAATGCATCGACTAATTGCCGTGTTTGATTATCAGTAGCCTGTTCTAAAATCCATAACTCGTTATTAATTGCTGTCCCAACGGGAACAGGATGTTCAAATTGGATGTCATAAGGAGTGTTTGAATTATTGGCTCGACCTCTGATTTTGGAATTTTTGTCAGTAGAGAAATAAAGAAAATCAAAACTACTATTATTTTGATCCGATAGAATGTTACCGCGGTATTTTACAACGCTGCTAATAACGGCATTGGTGGCTAAACTAGCATTGATTGGTGTTGTATTCATTAGTGTAAAACTATAATTATAGCCAGAGTTAGCACTGACGTTAATATTGTATCGACTTCGCCATCTATAACCAATTGGTGAAAAAACATGAATGTCATGTAATCCAGATGATAAATTGTTAAAGCTGACTCGACCATTGATATCCGATACTAAACATTGCCCGCTATGATCAACTTGAACATAAACACCCTCCATTGGTTTTAAATCATTTGGATTTATGATTTCAATTTTAATTGTATTGGGTTTGACTGCTGTATCTGAATATCCCAATGTACCGCAAGTGCGTTGTGCTATTGGAGTCGTATTGTTTGCGCCACCACACGAAATAAGCGTTAACGTGAATACTATTATAATAGTGTTTAATTGCATTTTACATTCCCTTGTTTAACTTTAATTGGTGGTTAGTATAACGAGTTACAGTCGTATAAAAATAAAAATTACATGTTATTATAATACTGAATGTTGACATGCTTATCGATTGCTTTTTGGTTAATAAAGGTAAGTTACATTTACCATTCACTATTTGGAGTCTTCAATGCGTATGGATAGTCAGAAAATATTACGAGTATGGAAAGAATTTGTTGAACGTAAAAGCGATGATGGTGATAAATTGATTGGGTTATCCAGTGGTACTCATGAAAAATTATTATTGATGATCATCGGGTTATAATTGGCAGTTGGAATTGGTTATCACACAACTATCATAACTACTGTCAAAACAGCCATATCCAAGTTTTATAAATTAGAAAGGAGTTAAGTATTGAGATTGAAGATTCAAACTTGGTTAGTTCATTTGATACAAGGTTGTCGCTCGGTGTTTGATATCTGAAACATAGCATTCCCAAGAATCAGGCATAAAAGGTGTTATCGATTAGCAGAAGTTAATAATTCATTAACTATTTGAATTTATTGAAATTAAATCTATTAGCCCCTATGCTCTTTGACCCTATTATCTTTATTTTATTTCGTTTATTACAGTTGTTGCGTTTATTGCAGTTAATGCCTATTATATCTATAGATAGTGATTTATGTGAATGGGACAAGACATGAGCAATGTATTTAAAATTAGTGATGATTTAATGCCTCCACCAAGCGATGAAGATCAAGCTATTGCAGCCATCAGCAGTAGTCAGTTAGCTGCAATAATTGGTAAAGGTGACGATGCAAAGATTCGTGTTGTATCACAGGATGAAGATATTACGGTGCCAGTATTCGCAATTAGAATGTTGGTTGATATTTTAGCTCATATGGCAGAAGGTGATGCAATATCAATTATTCCTCATCATGCAGAATTTACAACTCAACAAGCTGCTGATTTTCTTAATATCTCGCGTCCATACTTTGTTGATAATATATTAAAAAAAGCCTTACTTGATTTTCATAATGTTGGAAGCCATCGAAGAATATTTTTTCGTGATTTAGTGCAATATAAGAAGGTTGCTTTAGATGAAAGTAAGAAAGCAATGGCTGAATTGACTGCACAAGCACAAGAACTTGATATGGGGTACGACTGAAACGGATGTCTAGCTTTACAGCGGTTTATGATGCTTGTGTATTTTATCCTGCACCAGTCAGAGACATACTTATTCGTATGGCACTTACTGGACAGTTTCGTGCGAAATGGACTAATCAAATTCAGGATGAATGGACACGCAGTTTATTAAAAAATCGTAAAGACATTACTGCTGAACGGTTACAGAAAACAGTTTCTTTAATGAATGAACATGTTCAAGATTATCTTGTCGAGAATTATGAGTTCATTATTAAATCATTAACATTACCCGATCCAGATGATCGACATGTGTTAGCAGCAGCAATCATATCAAATGCTGATGTCATCGTGACTGAAAATTTAAAAGACTTTCCAGTAACTGAACTTTCAAAATATGGTGTTGAAGTTCAATCACCAGATATATTCTTAAGCCATTTATATGATTTAAAACCTGAATTATTTTGCTCGGTTGTAAACCAACTAAGAAGTGATTTGAATAATCCAAAAATAACTGCAGATGAACTTTTACAAATATTTTACAAACATGGATTACCAATAACGGTTAATAAGTTGAAAAACTATCTTGATTTAATTTAAGTGCTACTACTAGTGGTACAAATTCTCATTAAAGTGATTGTTTGGAAGCTATGTTATGATTTATGACATTCCATCAGATTTTAAGACCTATCCTGAGCGTGATGCAACTGACAGTATTCGAGGATATGTATATCAAGCTTGTCAAAGCATTTTAGCCTGAATATAACTCGATGAATTTGAAATTTTTGTGTTAGAGGGCGCAGAAGATTTGATATTCATAATGATTTACAGTTAAAACGACTCAAGTCAAAAATAGTGTCGCCAATTTAAGACTAAGATCCAAAGCAGTTATCGATACATTGAATAATTATTGGTCCTGTAAAGAATATTCGAGGAACCAAATCTGTGGAAACGGAATCAAGGAAACTGCAGCTGTAACGTTGTAGGCGTAGCTGCAACGGTCATTACTTTATGTCATACTTAATTTAGTCAACAATGAATGACTTGTTGAGCATTGTTAAATACTAAAAAAACTGACTGCCCTATTTTATGATTTTTGAGACATTAAAGTTTCGTCATTCTTGGCGACCATACCAGACAAGAGTGTTAGACGCGATACATCAGCATTTGGATGATCAGCGCTTGCATGTGGTGGCTGCACCGGGTGCTGGAAAAACAACACTTGGTTTAGAAGTTTTTCGATTGTTAGCAAAACCAGCTTTGGTGCTTTCGCCAACTAGAATTATCCGTGATCAGTGGCTTGAGCGTTTAAGTGATTTTTGTGATATTGCCGACGTCAGCAATCTGGAGTGGATTAGCACTGATATCACCAATCCCAAAATATTAACGTCAATTACCTATCAAGCATTACATGCCAAATTAGCAAATGATCTCAATGCAGAAGATAATGAGAATTTAGATTTAGATAATAACGACGAACTTACTCAAGACGACATTCATGTTTTAACTGAAACATTACAGTCGAATAATATTCAGGTACTGATATTAGATGAGGCTCATCACCTCCGGTCTGAATGGTGGCGGGCTTTAGATAAACTGTGCCAACAGTTACCGTATTTAATATTAGTGTCGCTGACAGCAACACCACCTTACGATGTTCAGGGGCACGAGTGGCAAAAATACGAAAAATTATGCGGTCCAATTGATGAAGAAATTTCTGTACCCGAGCTCGTTAAAGTCGCAACGCTTTGTGCTCATCAAGATTTCGTGTGGGCTTCGAATGTGACGCTTTCGGAAAAAAAAGAAATTAAGGAATACGACACTAAAGTCGCGACAGTTTGTAACACTTTATTTGATAACGGAACGTTTAAAGAAATTATTGAATCTCATCCGTGGTTATACAATGATGCCATTGAACAGGAAGTCATAAAACAGCCCGAAATTGCAATTGCACTTTTATCGTTTCTAAAAGCAAAACAGTATTACGAGTATCAACATTTAACGACGCTATTAGACTTAAACGATGAAGATATTCCGGAATTAGGCCGGCATTGGTGGCAGGTGCTTATTGAGTCGGCGTTATATTCAGATACTTTTTCACTCAAAAAAGACCATCAAAAAGTTATTGAGTTATTAAAAAAACAATTGCGAGCCTCAGAATTACTTCATAACCGCAGGCTTTCTTTAGAACGTTCACGTCGAATCGAAAAATCGTTATCGTTTAGTCCTTCTAAAATTGAATCGTGTACAGCTATTCATGCGTTAGAATATAAGCACAGAGGCAGTGGACTGCGACAGGTAATTTTAACGGATTATATTCGTGATGAATCATTTAAAGCTGGATTAGTTACAGATGAGATTAGTCTTGGGGCTTGGCCGATATTCAATGCACTAACCTCAACTTCGTCAATACCACTGAAAATAGGATTGCTCACGGGGCGTTTGAGCATCATCGCAACGAGCAATGTCGATAAATTAACCCAATTCATCGAACAGAAATACCTCAAGCTAGAGCCAATTGGTGATGATGGTTTGTTTCAACAGGTAATAGCGCCACTCAATCAACTCACAGTTGCTTTCACTGCATTGCTTATGAATGGTGATATAAACACTTTAGTTGGCACTCGCTCACTACTCGGTGAAGGTTGGGATGCCCCAGCCATTAATTCGTTAATATTGGCCAGTTCCATTGGCTCATTTATGTTAACCAATCAAATGCGTGGACGAGCCATTAGAATGGACCCGAGTGAGCCACAGAAAATTAGTTCGATTTGGCATCTTGTTGCTATTAATACTGAGTCGTATACCGGTTGGAGTGATTACGAAAACTTACGAAAACGTTTTGATACTTTTGTTGGCTTATCGGAGCGTGAGCTGACCATCGAAAGTGGTTTTGATCGAATTAATGCTACAGCTCTTGAATCTGAAAATGAATCGAGTCCTGAGTCGTCCATTAGTGCCAATAATCAGCAGATGCTTGATCGTTATCATAAACTCGATAATATTGCAGACCGATGGAATAATGCATTAACCATTGACGAAACCGCAAGAGTAATCCCGTCGGTCAAAACATCGGGTAGCCCTAAAATTCGGGGACATTTACTTAAATATTCATTTAAATATTTGCTACTGCAAATAGCCGCTGTTTTTGGTACTGTTTTTACTGAGATTCTGGAATTCCTCGATGCTGTCGATGTTCTTGACATACTGGATGCTCTCGATATTAATTATGAAACGTATTCTGTTATTTTGATGGCGATTACAATTGTTATTATCGGTGTGCTTATTTATATGTTGCCACAAACTATTTCGGTTATAAAAATTCTTTTTCGACATTTACCGGTAGACGGTTCTCTAAAACAGATCGGTAAATCACTCGCAGTAGCATTGTGTAATACGGGTTTAATTAAAACACCAATTAATGATATGAAGGTAAATGTTTTTAAACAACAGGACGGCTCACTCTATGTTTCTTTGTCGGGTGGTACTTTTTATGAATCGTCATTTTTTGCAGATTGTTTGGCTGAAATTCTAGCGCCTATTGAAAAGCCACGATACTTGGTGGTACGCAAAGGTTCTTTCTTAGGTATCAAACGTGATGATTATCATGCTGTACCGATGAGGCTGGCGATAAAAAAAGAATTTGCAGATGTTTTTTATAAAGCATGGCAAAAATACGTTGGTGCTTCAGAGCTTATATACACTCGAACCGATCAGGGTAGAAAGGAATTGTTAATTGCGAAAATGCGGGCATTTTCATCCACATTTAAAGATGAAATTAAAAGACA
>CAYQUC010000151.1:0-1722 GCA_964420605.1 uncultured Thioalkalispiraceae bacterium
GTTTTATCATTTAGAAAAGCCCAATTTCAAACACAACTCGATACGCCAATATGGTGGATTTGTGGCTATTCCGAAGTTCCCGAGGGCATGATTACTAATGTTAAAAATAAAACAACTATCGATAAAAAATATTTACACAAGGTATGTCAATAATGTTAATTCCAAAAAATTACAAACGGCTACTGCTCGTCGTCAGACAGTTTAGTTTTCTTTTAAACAAAGGAGAAAATACAGAAACTGCATTATCACAATTACGCTCGACACTCGGTACAACACAAACGTCAGAGCTGGATATAATCGAAAAATTAATGAGCTCAAGCTCGGATGAAGTACAACTGCCCAATACCTTTGGCCCCTTATTGCTGCTTAAACAATTAGTAAATCCAATAAAACAACACGGCGGTGATAGTATTAAATTTTTTGAAGTATTTCAAAAAACCTTTTTAAGTGAAGATAGTATGCAACACACCAAGAATTATGATACCTCGGGCATAATGCTATACCTGATTACTTTAATTATAATGGCGTTAATTGTTGCCACGATTTATACCGGTTCGGTATTTCCGGCTATTGAAAAAATGATTACTGAAACTGGAAGCAGTTTACCGAATTTTTCCTTAATGATTTTTAGCCTATTCTCTAATTGGGGTGGCGTATTAGTTATTATTATAACAACAATCATTATTTTTTTATTTACAAGTATACTGAAAATTAGAAATAACTTAAATCATCTGGAATTTTTTGGAAACTGGATTTTAAACTTACCCGGTTTTAATACCATTGCGAAACACTATAATTTATATCTGAGCTTACGTTTTATGCAATTAATTATGCATTCAGGTGTTAGTCATGAAGATGCAAAAAAAATAATTTTTGATCTAAGCAGTACTGCTAATGTTAAGCTTGATATTCAATTGCAACAATTAAACTCAAAGCAACAAGAAAATTTAGTGGATCAGCCCTTAACGCTAGCCGACAGTTTAGGAAATTTAGATGATGAAATTAATTTTCAAATAGAAACGTTATATGAAACCAGCTTAATAAATTTTACTCGACTTAAAGAGTCAATTTCATTTATCGGTATCATTTTTATTGCGAGCATTATCGGTAGTTTGGTTATCGCCATGTACCTTCCACTATTTAAAATGGGCCAAGTCGCCGGAGGATTATAAATGAAAAAAATTAACGGTTTTACTCTAATTGAATTGATGATTGTCGTTGCGATTATTGGTATTTTAGCAGGAATTGCGATTCCATCTTATAGCGGTTATATGGCCCAAGCGAAACTCTCAGAAGTTCATTCATTAACTGCTCGATTAAAACCCAGCATTGAAGAATTTTATGTCAAAAATGGTAAATTTCCAAAAAACAATCGTGAAGCAAAATTACCTAAAGCAAACTATTTAATTGGCCATTATATAACATCAATCGCTATTGAAAATGGTGCCATGCACGTCACGCTCGGAAATAAAATTGGACCCTCATTAACCGATAAAATTGTATCGGTGCAACCGTTAGTGGTTATTGGTAGCCCAGAGAGTCCAATTGCATGGAGTTTTGCGTGTGAGAATGCACCAAACGGCATGAAACGCGTCGGCAAAAATAAAACGAGTAAACATGAATTACTTTGTTAACAGGACTTAAGGTAAAAAAAGCAATAATGTCGTGTTATAAATTAAAATCTTTGGAGACACTAACAAAAAGTTCCAGATCCGTTGTTGG
>CAYQUC010000151.1:1822-6268 GCA_964420605.1 uncultured Thioalkalispiraceae bacterium
CCACCATACACATCCACTTCTATGCCTTTTGCAACATTGGATGTAAACAAACCCGCATACCAGCCCGTCTCTTTAAATTGTGATGCATGATAAGTCGCCTGAATCGCAACTTTATCATCCGTTTGGGTTTGTCCGCGAAAAACGTAATTACTAGTTGCTGCAACATTAACCGTTCTTTCAACAGCAACACTATTAGCAATAGGTACAACAAGCAACGAGGTTAACAGCAGAAACTTTTTCATTATTTTATATCCTAGGAATCATGGTAATGTTTAAATACGTAATAATTATACCGTATATTAGTGTACATTAACATGAATCAATATAATGCAGAAAAGTTTCTGTTTATTTTTAAATTATCACTTTGTTAAATACAATTTATGTCCAACCCAATTATATTTTGTTTAACATATAAATTAATACTATTGATTAAACATAACACATGAGTAGCAATAATAAGCTTAAGTCTATTAAAGTAGCATTCTCATGCCCAAGCTTATACCGTAGTTATCTATAATATCATTGCCTAGCAGCGTTCTAGCATTGAAAAAAAATTGAACATCATCCGGTAATACAATTGAAGCGCCGACATTTAAATCAAAATAATCGCGATCCGGAACGTCGGTTGAATAGTTAAAACGTTTCTGGCGAGTGTCTCCTACAAAACTCACTTCAATATGTCGTTGGTCTTGATCAAATTCATGTTTCCAACTAATACTTTCTTGAAAAGTGAGTACACCAAAACTGGTACTCACAGCAACTGAACGAAAATAACCAATTGTCGATATCAGTGAAGTTTGTTGATCATCGTGAAAACTTAATTCAAGTCCGGTATCACCGGTTTCACTATAGGTATCATATTTTGTATTAACCCAATCTAAACTAATACGAGGCCCATAACTCACATTTTGAATAACGCTATCAAACGCAAAAAGCAAGCCTGCACTAAACTGATTTGAGTCGTTACTTATTTTTGGGTCACCGGCTGTAGATTTAAATTGAAGCGCGCCATTGGCATCAAGTTGTGTAAAGGAAGCCGAACGTTTTTGTTTATTTTTTTTTCGGCTATAACCAGCATAAAAATCAATGTATAACTGTTCATTAATTAAATACGATCCAAATCCGGTAACGCCATAAGCAGCAGATTCAAAATTCTGCCCAGCAATAAATTTTCCTTTTTGGATTGTAGTGTTAACGGCAACTCCAGCAAACCAGGATTGATCGTATTGTGTATCAAGACCGGTGACTATCTTAGCAATATCTGAATTATAACCATCTTCTAACGCTGTCACTATACGGTTCAATACCTCAAATTGAGCACTAAAGAAAAAACCCGGATTTTTTCCAGCTATATCAATCGCATTTGGGTTACTGCTAATAACAGACTCATCACCATGCGCCTGTTTCAAACGTTTTTTAATATCACCCGATAAAGTAATCGGTGTTCCTGCATTACCTCCAGAAGATGATGATGGTCCCGCACCCGCTGCAGGAAAACCTCGAGTACAAATGTTGGCTAATTGTCCAGTTAACGCAGTAGCCGCTGCTCCAACGCCACCCAATAATTCACCACATTCAATTCCGAATGCAAGCCCTAGTTGTTCATTAATAGCAGAGTCCAAGGTTTGTGAGCACACCAAAGCAGGGCTCAAAAATATTGCTATAGCATATAGTGTCAAACAGTTAATGTGATATTTTGAGAACATCTGTTTTTATTTAAACCTTAGCATTATATTGCCAGAACCATATTAGGTGGTTTTTCTGAAAGTGAAATTTTGTAGAATCATTATCCATTCTAATTTCATGAATATAAATGTTATTTAAATACCAATCTTGGTCGGCAAAGACTACGGCATTAAATATAACTAAATACGAGTAGAAAATGGATATAAAAATAATGATTATTTTTATCATCTAACACTCGATTATTTTGTTATGGCTCAATAACAGACCCAGGTTTAAATCGTAATACATTAGATAAAACTACGGTAGCAGCATCCGGTAATTCTCGTAGTACCACTATTTCTGAACGTTTATTAACATCGTTAGCATTAACAAGAATGGTATTAACACCGGGAATTCCAGGATCGAGAGTATCAAGATCAACAATAATATTGGTAGCTGCACTCCAATAAAAAGCATGTCTCTGACCCGACACCGTTTCACTTTGGCCAACAACAATACCACAATCATTAATGGCATTAGCACGTGATAAACTACCGCCTAATGACGGAATATCCGTTGCAATTCGCGTTTCAGGATTCCAGATATACGCAACCGTAGTACCCGATGCTGCATCAAAATAATTACCGACTATTAAGCCTTCATTATTAATGTCAGAAGCTCGAGCAATGATGCTGTCGTTAATATTAATTTCTTCAGCTATACCCGACATTGGCCAGCGCGTTACTGTGGATGACACTTTATCCGAGCTGGTTCCCACCGCGATTCCGGAATCATTTATTGCGCTAGCACTTGCCGTTTCAGTTACGTATGCAGGAAGTGGCAATAAAGCAGTTAAGTTTAATAAATCAGATGACTCAACACGAAAAGCAATTTCTTGTGGTGTAACCGTGCGACTATTCCCCACTATTTGACCAACATTATTGATTCCTTTAGGACTAGAATTTATGCCACCCAGAGTACCAATAATTTGACTTCCTGAAGCTTGAGTCCAACGAAATCCACCTTCAGATCCAGAAGCCAAACTTCGATAAAAACCAACCACTACACCAGAATCATTTAAGTCTGCTGCATTTGTAAAGCCCACAGGATCAACAATTAAATTATCGGCTACTTTTATTGCGGTACCACCAGGCTCCCAGAAAAAACCAATACTGGGTTCAAAACTGGCGTTCCCAACTATTTGTCCCGAACGATTAATGGCACTTGCATGAACACTTTCACGACCAAAAATTCCAGATGCGGCTGCAACATCAACTGTTGCCCCCGTTAATTCAATTGCAGGACAACTAAAATCAGGATTTATGGTGACGCAAGTTCCTGCTACAGTAATGCTACCATCACAATAGCCATCGGCATTTGAATCGACTAATAAAGGATTGGTAAACGTCACATTAATTTCCTCACCATCGAGTAAGCCGTCACTATCTGAGTCAGAGTCATTTGGATCAGTACCTAATTCAAATTCAACACCGTCGGTTAATCCATCATTATCATGATCCAAATCACCGGCAACGGCCATACCGCAGTCCAATAATGCCGGAGCACCATTTGTTGAATTAGCAATTTGAGTTTGAATACTACTGGCATCCCATACTACCGGAGTATCTCCACTCTCAAGCAATGCCGCTCTTATAGCAACACAACCAGACACTAACGCCGCAGACCAACTAGTACCATAATTTAAATTTAAGGCTAAATCTGATGCAGGTAATCCCCAACCTGGCGCATAAATTTCTGCAGTCTGACTTTTCTTTTGAATCGACGGTGATGTACATTCAGAACCAAGTTGATCGGCACTATCCGTACCGCCAACTTTAAGTATACGGTCGCCTGCCATCATTGTTGTACCACTACAACCACACGAAGTACCGTTATCAAAAGATGCAGGGTAACGATCATTAGCAGCAAGGCAAGCTCGATTACCCGATGCCGCAACAATTAATTTATTACTACAAATTAAATTACACACAGCATCTTCTAGTGTTGAATGAGTATTTGATTCGTAACTAATATTTGTTATAACGGCACCCGACTTTTGTACGCAATCAATTGCAGCGGCGATACCGGCTATGCCACTAGTACCGGAATGCAATGGTAATATAGTGCTATCCCAAGCAACCCCTTCGACTATGCCATTGATGATATTAGTAACACCAGTTTGAGCGGCTATAAGTGCCGCGACTCTAGTGCCGTGTTCGGATGACACTCTACCAGCAGTATAAATTTGCTCGCACTGTGGGTCTGATACAAAACTCGATGGCATTGAAATACACCGCCCATTTAAATCAGGATTTTCGCAATGAATACCTGAGTCGATTACTGCTACTGTTATAGCGGCCGACCCATACAGTGGAAAACGTCCTACCGGTACATTAAAGCCTTGATAGTTAGTCCGAAATAATGGAATTTTAAGCGCATGTAAAAACCACTGCGATGCTGCTGCAGGCTGAATGTCATAATTTGGTTCAGCATATTTTACTTCTTTATAGTTAGTTAGCAACTGCAGCATATTATTAATGGCTTCAATACTATTGTCACCATTAAATGAAATGAGATAGGCATTTAATGAGGGCAGATAACCTGAAATAGTAATCTCATAACCTGAGCTTAATTTAATGTCAGAAATAATGGTTTTAATTCGTCTCGGCATGGTAACGTTCCTAGCACCAATTAAAACTTCATTAGCAAATAACTTATCCTTACTATTAGGATCGTTAATTAATATTGGTCGTATTAAACCAGACACTCCAATTTTTAGAG
>CAYQUC010000152.1:0-6190 GCA_964420605.1 uncultured Thioalkalispiraceae bacterium
TCTTGTTGGTGAGCAAGGTAATGATTCGGTTATTGGGGGTAGTGGTAATGATACCCTTGATGGTGATATTTTAATTGGTCAATGTAACAGCGGAAATGGTACCAATTATATTGATAATATAGCAGCTTAAAAAAATTAGGATGAGAATGTTTAAAATGAAAAAATAATTACTCATATGATTTCAGCGGATGAAGAGGTTTAGGATAAACCAGCATGACAGATTTATTTAGTTACAACTTAAACGAGTTGCTCGGGCAACAAGGAAAATAATATGAATTTCCCTTTTTCAATAATCGGTTTTTTTGTTTATCTGTTTTACATTTTTATCGTCATGTTGGTGGTTGTATTACCACTTCGGCAATGGATATTAAAAAATAAAACATGGCAATGGTGGGTGATAAACCCAATAGCGTTTGTTTTTTTAGCGGCACCGATTGCTGAAGAGTATTGGATTCAATATCAATTTAAAACATTGTGTGCTGATGCGGGCGTGCATGTTGTGCGGCGGGTTGTGGTGGATGGGTATTATGACAGTACGTATGGGGATCCCAGTAATAAAAATAAAATCATCGATACTCCAAAGGAGGTTAAGCGCTTTAAGGAAGAAGGCTTTCTTTATAAGGAAGTGAGAACATTGGAGGGAAAGGTTCGGCATAGAGAGCTTAAAAATGGCAAGATTGAACAAGCAATATTAGACAAGCCTGAGGCGCGTTATTATTTTAAACGTTCATATGAGCATGCGAAAGTAGGTCATCAAATAGAAAAACTAGAAAGGGTCATGTTTGATAGCGTTAAGAAAGAAGTGATTGGTCGGGATACATTTTTTGCACGTTACCCTGGCTGGATAGAAGGTTTGTGGATTCAGTTTATTGGTAACGGGCAAAATATTTGCAGTGGTCCACTGGATAAACCAGAAAAACACAAACGCAAAGGGCAGATTTATAAATATGTTCTAATTCCAAATAACACAATACAAGGAGCAGTAAAATGACAGCAATAACAGATTATTATCAATATTCACAATTAGCTAATGCAGCATATGTTAATTTGGATAACGTTAACTCGGGTAGTGCTGATGATTTAGTTTTTCAGGCAAATGATCAAAAACGCATCCCCACCAATCTAGCACAGCAATTATTTAATCCGAACTTTGGGAGTAATACACTCGATAGCGTCTGGTCAATCCCCACCAACGGCTACTACGGCAACGATGCCACCGGTTTCGCCGCCACCCTATATGAAAAAAATGGCGAAAAAGTTTTAGCGATTCGAGGTACGGAGTCGGGGAGTATTGGTGGCATCCTGGATGATTTACTTAATGCCGACTTAGCACAAATTGGGTTTATCGGTTTTGCTTTAGACCAAACGGTTTCGATGATTAACTACATTCTACGGTTACGAGGAGCAGTAAATAAACGGGACAGATTTATATAATTACAATGTAAACGAGTTTCTCGATCAACAAGGAAAGTAACATGAGTTTTCTATTTTTATTATTTTATTGGGTCGCACTGCCTCTGATTATTGTTTTTGCGGTGGTCGCATTATTACGTTTAAATATAGGGCGATTTGTTCAAGGGATTATCATTACTGTTGGTATAGGTGCGGCTTCATGGTTGCTGTGGATAGCTGTTGGTGAAACATGGATGTTAGACCGACAAGTACGCGAACTGTGTGCAAAGGATGGTGGGATTAAAGTGTATGAGACGGTGCCGTTGCCACCTGAATTGGAAGATGGTTACGGTGGAATCCGATTGCCAACGAAGGAAAAGCTTAAGCGAACTGACAAATTTTACTATACGCGGGAACGTATTTATGTCCGTGATCGTAATCCTGTGATATGGATGTCAATATCTCGCATTTACAGAAAAATTGATAATAAATTATTGGGAAAATCTGTTAGTTATACAAGAAGGGGGGGAGGGGTACCTGGTCCCTGGCATGAATCATCATTTCGTTGTCCAAAAAAACAAGGTTTAGAAAGAAATATATTTATTAAGGAGAAAATAAAATGAGCATAATAGGAAATTATTTTGAACAAGCACAGCTCGCGCTAGCAGCTTATGCAAATTTGAGTTTAGGTATGAGTAGCACTGAATATGTTACTGAATTAGAAAGTGCAGGCATGTCAGAAGCCCAAGCCGCTACCTTTGCATCAGAATGGACAGTCATCGCCACCCTAGATGATACGTTAACCGACACCCAAGCCACCGTGTTTAAAAACATTGTAACCGGTAAAAACGTTTTAGCTATCCGCGGAACATCTTCGCTTATTGATGGTGCAGCCGATGCTTTCATATTAAATGGCACCCCAATAGAGTTTAACTTTCAATATAAAAAGCTCAAAGAACAAGTACAAAGTTGGATTGATAATGGTATCTTAACAACGGGTTTTACTGTTACTGGTCATTCATTAGGTGGGTATCTTGCAACTGGAATAGTCGCTGATTTTTCAACAGAAGTAAGCCAAGCTTATTTATATAATGCACCGGGCAATAGCAGTACGCTCTCGCAAGTTTTACAATTTGTTGGGATAACCAACACACCCGACCCAACAAAAATTACAAGCATACGTGCCGATAGCGGAATCTCACCGATAGCGGCACTAGGCAGTGATGTTGTTATACCCACTTCAATCGCAATTGAAAATCAATTTTTATCTGATGAAGAGGATTGGCCGCTTGCTTTAAACCACAGCCAACAAATCCTAACGGATTCATTAGCCGTTTACGCCAAGCTAGCGGAATTCGATCCAAACTTAAATACAAACGATTACAAAACACTATTAGCCAGTGCAGCCTATGGTACATCAGCCAGCCTCGAACGCATCGTTGACTCACTAGAAAGTTTGTTTGGTATTAACACTACCTTGCTCGCAACCGGTAACTTAAATAGAAACGATTTGTTTGCATCTTACTAGGCCGCGTAGTTTAAAGATGAAAGAGTTCAATTATGAGAAAAGGATTTTTGAATGAAAAATGAAAATAAAACAAAAGGTTTAAATTTTTTGATACTGATACCTGTCGGTTTTGTATTAATGGTTATATCGGTTATTGTTTTTTATGAAGGACGAAAAGCTTATTGGGATTATCAGGTGGATAAGATGTGTGAAAAAGATGGTGGTGTGCATGTTTATATTGAGCAAAAACTGCCATTAGCATATGTAAGTGATAGTGGCTTGGTTAAGATTCCTTTTGAGGTGAAGTCAACCATAGACGACTTATACTTTATTCGTATTGTGAAAAATAAAATTCTTGAAGGATATTTATCAGTAGGTAGTTATAAAACGCAAATTATTCGCAGAAAAGATGACATAATAATTGCAGAAGTTATTTCGTACGGCAGGGGGGGGGGAGATTTCCTATCTTTTGCGCATCCGTCTTACAAGTCGTGCAACACAGATTTAAATACGATTGAGTTGATGTATCAGGAAGCATTTGAATATTAAGAATGAGATTATATAAGGGGATTGACAATGAATATTTTAGATTTGTTTTTAAAAGCGGAACTTTCGTTAGCATCTTATGCGGAATTACCAAATGGGCAACCTATACCCTCGAATCTCGAACAAGGTGGCAAGGGACTTAGCACCGCACAGGCAGTTGAGTTTTCATCCAATTATACCGTTGTCACTCAATACAACGACACCCCCATCGAAGACGGTCTAGGCACCAGTTTCTCCGCTACCGTTTTTAAAGACACGGATGGCAATCTCACCTTAGCCATTCGCGGCACCTTAGAACTCGGTGATATTGTCCCAACTGATGCAAATATAGCAACAGAGGGCGCAGGCTACGATCAAATTGTTGCTATGTATAATTGGTGGCAACGGGTATCGAATCCAATAGGGCAAAGTGTTCCTCAATACACCATTGAGTTTGGTTCCGTAATAAACGGCCAAGCGCCCATCACCAATGCCACTGAAACAACCTCTGAAAACTATTTAACCTTTAAACAAACCATCTTCGGTGATACAAACGATAATGTGTTTAATGGCGGCAGCGGTAACGACACCATTAATGGTTTAAACGGAAGCGACACCATTGAAGGTAATCAAGGCTATGAGTTTTTATTTGCGCATTATCAAGCTGCGTAGTTTTAAATGAAAGGGTTCAATTATGAGAAAAGGATTTTTGAATGAATAATGATAACAAAACAAAAGGTTTAAACCTTTCGATAATCATACCTGCCGGCATTGTATTAATGGTTATATCGGTTATTGCTTTTTATGAAGGACGCAAAGCTTATTGGGATTATCAGGTGGATAAGATGTGTGAGAAGGATGGGGGAATAGTTTTACATCAAGTTCTAGAAGTTGATAATAAAGAATATAATTTATATAAGAATAAATTTGGCCAAATTGATATACCTCGAAAAGACAGGAATAAAAGAGAAAATTCAGGAATAATACATACTTATGTGGATACGTATTTGCGACGAGCAAACCCAGAAGTTCGTAAGTCAACTATTACAGTTATACATTTAATCGATAACACTGTATTAGCTACTAGTACAACTTATTCAAGGGTTGGGGGTGATGTTTTTTCATTACATCCCAGCTACTACTCATGCCCGAGTATAGTAACCAATATTTTTGATTTAGTACTAATAAACAAAGGAATGAAAAAATGATGATACAAGATATTTATAAACAGTCAGAGCTCTCTTTGGCTGCATATGCAGAATTGAATTCAAGTACATTAAGTTTACAAAAGGCAAAGTTAATTGATGCAGGCTTTTCTAGCAAACAAGCGGATAAATTTTCCGATCAATACGGGGTTGTTACACAATACAACGACACCCTCGCCGAAGGCGGCCTAGGCACCAGTTTTTCCGCTACCGTTTTTAAAGACACGGATGGCAATCTCACCTTAGCCATTCGCGGCACCTTAGAACTCGGTGATATTGTCCCAACTGATGCAAATATAGCAACAGAGGGCGCAGGCTACGATCAAATTGTTGCTATGTATAATTGGTGGCAACGGGTATCGAATCCAATAGGGCAAAGTGTTCCTCAATATACGATTGAGTTTGGTTCAGCCTTGCTTCCTGCTCCCACTAATTCACTGGAACTATACAGTGCTGGTTTAGGAGCAATTAATTATTATCTTGTGCCTCTAGCATCAGTGAGCGCTACTGGGGAGTTAGCAAGTAGCATTGCAGCAGATAGCGATCAAAAATTAGAAGTGGTTGGTCATAGTTTAGGTGGCCATCTTGCCATGGCGTTCGAGTCATTATTTAGGAATGATACAAGTGCGGTTACAACGTTTAACGCGCCAGGTTTTACATCGACACAAATAAATCAAGATTTTTTTGCGCGACTTAATGTTGGTAGTGCCGTGCCAACAGGGAACAACACTACCAATGTGATAGCCGATGAGGCAAATATTGGTACAACGAATTTTAGCGCTATTGCAGGCTTAAATAGTCGCCCCGGAATTGAAGTAGACATTTCAATCGAAAACCAATTTTTATCGGATGAACCCAATCCAACAAGAGGAGCTTACAACCACAGTCAACAAATCCTAACGGATTCATTAGCCGTTTACGCCAAGCTAGCAGAATTCGATCCAAACTTAAATACAAACGATTACAAAACACTATTAGCCAGTGCAGCCTATGGTACATCAGCAAGCCTTGAACGCATCGTTGACTCACTAGAAAGTTTGTTTGGTATTAACACTACTTTGCTCGCAACCGGTAACTTAAATAGAAACGATTTGTATGTGGCCTTATCAGGTTTACCAACAGGAACAGGGAATCTTCAGCTTGAAGTACTCACCCCCGGCAACGACATCGCCACCCTCGCACAAACCAACATTGCCTACCGATATGCCTTAGTGAATGCCAACCCTTTTGTGCTATTAGGCGACGATACCCTTTATGCTCAATACAACGGTGAACTTGATTTATACGATGCCGTAACCGACACAGGCACCATAACCGAATCTTACATAAGAGACCGCGCAACTTTTTTAAGCCAGTTACTTGAGGTTAACAAAACCGATGCATCGACTTATAACGGTACGCCTGCAGAATATTTACAAGACTTAGCAAACGGTACGGCCTTTATAAACGGCCAAGCCCCCATCACTAACGCCACTGAAACAACATCAGAAAACTACACCACCTTGACACAAACTATATTCGGTGATGCAGGGGATAATGTTTTTGAGGGCGGCAATGTAAA
>CAYQUC010000153.1:0-6175 GCA_964420605.1 uncultured Thioalkalispiraceae bacterium
CCCGAACCGATGGTGGAACAATAGTGCGATTAAAGCTTCCCGGCGTAATTAACCTCAGCTCGGTATAAGAATATTTTTAACGCAACTTGATAATATTGATGTTTTAACTCTAGATTCCGGCTCAAAAGACTACCGGAATGACGGTTATTTTTAAATTTGAGCTTTAAAAAGTAACAATAATCCTTATACAAACCTCAGGTTAATTAAAAATAACACAAAATAAGGCTGCAAACTCTCAAACCCAATCGAAACAACTAACTATAGGCAAACCTGATATTCTTTCCATTAACAATAAAACCTTTTTTTAAATATAAGCCGCTTCTCCTTACTGTATATTCAATAATCACTATAGTTACCAAATTATATCAATGGTAATTATAGTGCTCATTTAAAACTTGCTACTTGATTATTGGAGATTACTTTTTTTGAGTTCTTTAATTAAAGGCTTAATATTATTAAATTTAGTTACCCTAAGCACTTCCCGACCTTTTTTTAACACTATCAATGTTGGAAAATTTTTAACACCGTATTTATAAAAAACTTCATTCGTTGTATCGATTGCTAATGGATTCGAAATATTATATTTTTTAATGTATTTTTTTAATTCCGTTTCCCCTGTCCATAGCCGCGACACGACACCGATCCAATTGTAGTCAGGAAATTGCTTATACAACCTATTAATTGCATTTTGAGCGTTAACACATTGACTGCTAATCGCGGGACGAGATTCTTTTAAATACCAATCACACCATGTTGCAACAAAAAATAAAACGGTATTATCTGTTTTGATATTATTTAAAATAGTTGATGCTATTTTTGTATCCAGCATTTTTTGAGATATTTCGTTATGCCCAACAAATTGATTTTTTGATATTAATTTTAATTTATTATCCAGCTCAGTTGAGGCATCAAATCCTTTGTGGATGATATTGGCATTTTTATCGATTAAAATATGATACGGCGTACCGATTAAATTAAATGCCTGAGCCAATTCCCCAGATGTATCAATTGCGATTGGCATCGTGAGAGAAAATTCATCCTTAGTACTATTAACTAATTTAATGCTATCATTGACACCTAAATTAATCGCAATCACTTTGATTTTTTTACCGTACTGCTTTTGCACCTTTTCAAAGTGTGGCATTTGTTTGCGACAGGGTTTACACCATGTCGCCCAAAACTTTAAGTAGACTGCTTTTTTTCCTTTGTAGTCGCCAAGAGTAACCGTATCCCCCCCCAATATTTTTATTGGCAATGACAAAACCTTGTCGTCGATGGGAGTAGCCGATACGCTGTTAATCAAGCCCAGCAAGAATACTATCAAAATAGAATACTTCATATTTTCTCCATATTGAAAACTGATAATAAATAACCCAACAATGCACTATTTATGACGTTAGACTAAAAAGTAAAATAACTATAGAGGCATGTTTCGCCCCTATAATTTCACATCCACGGTTTATTAAACTACTGGCAGGCAGCCATCACTCGAGCGGGGCCACCCGTTCCTTGCACGTGCTTTAATGCACCAACCATTAAATAACAATCATCGGATTTTTTAGCAACACTGGCTAATTTTGTCAGATTCGTGAGACTTTCAACAATCAAAATATCACGTTGATATAAACGAACATGAGATTGCCAGGCATTAGTCCAATTATTATCAAGACCTTTAGCGCCCTGCCCTGAATCGGTGCTAAAACTATCTGCCCCAATACCGGATATTTTCACTGATTTACTGTCCATTATTTCAATTAACTTATCGATAGCTTCAGGGGTAAATCCGGGGTGATTAAGTGCATTAACATACAACGACTTGTCCCAATCATCAGTACCTGCTACAAAGTAAAACTGCTCCCAACCAACACGGGCGATAACCCAAACGCCATCTTCAATTTGATCCGCTACCTTTTCAATGTCTGCTGCTCGAACCGTCGCTTGCGATGAATCTGAAAAATCAGTAATAGCAATATCGGGGCTTGGTATCCCGCCATTTTTAGCCAGTTCATGTTTCACTCTATCCGAAACATCAATAAAGACAATTTTACCAGTAAGTTGTTGGGTCGTTAATTGATGCGCAGCTTTACGATTAGAATTTGGAATGGAGCCCGGTTCAAGACTCTCGGCATTGTTAACATAATGATTGCTACTATTAAAATGTGTACCATTATGCTCTTCGATTAAAATAGCACGTGAAAAGAAATAGCCTTGATTCGTTGCCCATTTATCTCCCGGATACAATATTGCTTGCTGGTAAAAACCAGCTTCCAGTTTACTTCTACCAATTGGCTTGGACAAATCCGTTAGCGGTTTAGTCGGATTGGCTGGATTTACTTTAGCCTCAAAAGTGGGTATTTCGTGAGTCAGATCAACAAAGGTCATTTCATCAGCCAATACAGCTCCATTTAGTAGGCTGCTTATTAATACTGTTAGTAACATTTTACTTTTTATCATAATAATTCCTTGTTTATTAATAAGATTAAATCTTACTCATTACACAACGCAGTATTATTTAATTTAACTAACATATTCATTATATTTTAATGATATTTGACTGCTTTGAGCCTTAAATGTGTGGTGGATATGATAATTTAGCGCTAGAAGATACTGCTTACGCTTTATTTATAATTTATGCACAATGAGAGAAACAGTGAAGAATACCATCTATAAATTTAACGGTTTTAGCTACAGACCCGATACACGCGAGCTTATTAACAATAATCAATCATCAAACTTACGCCGCAAAGTTGCCGCTGTTTTGGAAATGTTGCTTGAAAATCGCCATCGGATAGTTGAACGTGAAGAGCTATTAATTTCAATTTGGCGTGAAGGCACCATGCGTGAAAATTCACTGGTGCAATGCATTCGCGAAATTCGACAATTACTCAGTGATAGCGCCCAGCAGCCGCGCTTCATAAAAACCTACCATACGAAAGGGTATCAATGGGTAGGAACAGATACCTGTACTAAACAACTGGATCAACAAAATAGCAATCAAAACAATTTAACGAATATCGATAATGGCTTCACAAAGTCGAAGACGAAACAAATCCACTCGGGTTCAAAATATCACGATTTATATCAAAAAATAATATCATTGCAAAGTATCGTCGTTAGTACCTTAGTGTTGCTCGGTTTATTTAGCATTATGTATTTACTTACAGCAACAAATACTAAAATCACACAGGATACAACAAATGCTACGACACTTGTTATTTTACCCTTTAGTAACCACACCGGTGATACCTCGCTGCAATGGTTACAAATGGGCTTAACCGATATGGTTATTTCAGCGTTAGCACAATCGTCAACACTAAACATTGTGCCAATGCATATTGTTCAACAGGCTTTATCACAACAACTACCATCAGAAAACAATAGCCAATTGCTAACATCTTTAAAAGCAGACTACATAATAAAAGCGACTATAACAAAATCTAATATTAACGATTATCAATTTAATTATCACATATTTAATCGTAACGGCGAATTGAAATCACAAAGCTTTTTAACTTCGGACATCATTTCAAGCATCCCTACAATCGTCCAAACGTTTAATCAGGAATTTACTAAGCACTTGTTGGCTAGCAACCATCCATTAAAAAAGTTATTAACACTATCGAAAAATAACCAAGCCAACCGTGATTATGCCAATGGAATACACCTGCTTAGAACCAAAGGCGCACGTTTGGCAAAACCTCATTTTGAAGCAGCACTTACAATTGATCCTAAATTCAACTGGGCAAAAGCACAACACGCGCTAGTATTGAGCCAACTAGGTGATTGGCAACGAGCAAAAAAGTTATTTCAAGCAATGTTACTTCAGCCCGAAATAAATAACGATCCTGCACTTAAAACATTTGTACAGCTTAGTTTAGCTAAAGTTTTTATCGGACAATCCTTATTCTCACAGGCCGAATCATTACTAAAAAATGTCCTCACAATTAGTAAACAACAACAAAATAATTATAATAAAGTTATCGCGCTTTGGGATTTAAGTCAGATAGCAGAATACCGTTCACAATGGACAGCACAAAATAACTACGTGCAACAAGCTATGGCTCTTAGTATTAACACCAATGAATTACTAACCAAAGCAGATAATTTGTATTACCTGGGCAGCCCATCCAATAGTCGTCTGGAGTTTGATACTAATATCGATATGCAAAAAAACCGTGAACGTTTACAAAGAGCTCTAAATTACTATACACAACTTAATGATATCCCCAGTCAGGCAAAAACGTTGTTATCACTAGGTGAAAATTACACATTTACATTCGAGCAAAGAATCGATTTTTTAAAACAAGCAGAAAATTTATATACAAATTTAAATAATAAAATGCGATTATTAAACACCTTGTCCTACACCGGATACTTGTACATCCAATACCACCGCGGTGAACAAGCACTTTTTCCAATACAACGATCATACCAAATATCAAAAACCATCGGTGCCGTTAATGCCGAATTGCTCAATCATTTCTTATTGGCTTTTTCGGCAATGGATCAAGGAATTCGCCCAACCAAGGATACCGATAAAATACAATTTTTGAATATTGCCAAACAACAGTTTCTCAATTTACTCAACGATTCAAGGCTTGCTAATAATTCGCAACTATACGCTGATGCGAGTCTGTTATTAGGTTGGACAATATCGGAACAAGGTCAACATCGTGATGCCATCCGTTACATTAAACAAGCTCACAAAATTTATCAAAAACTGAAACTAACAACCTCAATGGAGTATAGTGTTATGTCTTTAGTGAAAGAACATATCACAATGAAAAATTGGAAATTAGCCTTAAAATTGCAAAACAATCCAAACCAAAACAAACGAACACGCCAGTATTTTTCGCGTAGTTATTACGAATTAAAACAATATAACAAAGCAATAAAATTAGCCGAGCTTAATAAATCCTTAAATAAGGCGACATGGTCAGCACAGGATGAAGCACAACTATTACGCTATCGAGCCGTTAACGCAAATAAAGAATATTTAAGACTTCCGCCGGAACCTAGCGCTCACGCAAATTATTGTGAAACTTTACCTGAAACTATTTAACCCCAAAGTTAGATAACATAAATAACGGTAAACTTAACAGCTAAAATAAAAAAACTTGCCAAAACAACAAGTTTTTTTATTTTGACAACTAACTTGACGAATCACGAACATCACCTACGGTAAACCCAATTTTAAAGATGCCTTTAAACTAAATAACCAATCATTAATATTTTTCACTTGGGTATCTTCAAGTTTTTTATAGCTTATATTTTTTTTATATTTATCAAGATATTTAATTAAATCAGCTCTATCTTCAGAAACTATTTCACGAAAAATATGTGCCGTTGAAGTATCCAAATTACAATAAAGTATAATTATTCTATAAAAATCTAACCTAGCATTTAATTCTAACTTACTAATAATTTCTGCCTGAAGGATCATTTCATTTTCCCAATACCCTCCAGTAAGTCGACTAGTATAGTATTTTTCTAAAACTGCCGTTACTGACTCTTTTACTTCAGGAGTTACATCAAATAATTTCTTCGAAATCAAAAAAAAATAATATGTCGTTAAAGTAATCATTACAAAAATTACTAATATTAGAATTGCTAGTAAAGTTTTATTTTTTAGATTTACCATTATTTAATAGTAACCATTCCATATTTTGTAGTTTTACCAAGAATATAATATCAACGAGACCTCATCTTAAAGGTGAATTGTTAAAGTATTCGTGTTATCTATTATTGCCTTTGGTTTTTGTCATTTTATCAACACCATTTTGTCTATCATTAATAGTTAAACGCAAGTGTAAAATTAACAACTAACTAAATAGTATTTATATCAAGTGACACTATCGCTTTAGTATAACGAAAGAGGCTATCACATAAAGCTAACAAAAATTTACCGAATATCAAAATCAGTTAAATATTTAGCCTCTGATATGAATAAAAGAAATAGCGGTTATTTTTAAATTTAAGCTAACTTAAAATAATTAAGTTTACCTGCTTTAATTTAATATTATTTTAATAAAAAACAAATACTACTAACATTAACAATAAATTCACAACTACAGATTTAAAGAAATTTATTAATTTTAAATATGAATAGAGAAATAGTAGTGAAATACAATTCTGTCATACTCTGTTTCTCGATAAATTATCGATAAAACTAATG
>CAYQUC010000154.1:0-6173 GCA_964420605.1 uncultured Thioalkalispiraceae bacterium
ACCATCAAAATAGGCTTTAACGGCAACTAATTGTACTTTTTTATCTGCAAAATCGAGTACTTGTAAAGTACCGGGGTGTTCTATTAGTCGTTGTATATAATCAGTAATGATTTGTTCAGGGCTAATGAGAACGTCAATGGGTAATGCGTCTTGGGCAAATATTTTTTGATGCTCGAGATATTCAATGGCACGAATTCGGGCAATTTTAGTTGGCGTATGAAACAGGGTATAAGCAATTTGACAGGCAACCATATTGGTTTCGTCGTTGTCTGTTACCGCAATAATCATATCAGCATCGTCAGCGCCAGCACGTTCTAAAACTTCTGGATAAGAGGCAACACCGGTTACGGTTCGAAGGTCAAGCCGGTCTTGTAGGGCGCGTAATACGGTATCGTCAGTATCAATTACTGTAATATCGTTGGATTCGCTGACCAAATTTTCAGCAAGAGATGCGCCGACTTGACCTGCACCGAGAATGATGATTTTCATAATATTATTTTATTCTCAACATTATTTTTTATTTTTAACGATACTTTTTGTATCAATCCCTAATGCACGTAACTTTCGATATAAATGGGTTCGTTCAAGTTCAGCAATTTTGGCGACTTCACCAACACTGCCATTACGCATTCGTAAATGGTGTTCAAAGTAAGCACGTTCAAATTGATCTCTAGCTTCTCGCAATGGTTTATCAAAATCCATATCAATGCCGCTTTCTGATTGCAATGAACCCAACGCATGGTTGACTTCATCCGATGATATTTCTGTTTCACTGCCGGTGATTAATAAGCGTTGCACTAAATTCTCGAGTTCACGTAAATTACCAGGCCAATTATGGTTTCGAAGTTGATTTTGTGCCGCGACAGAAAATTTTCGGTAGGGCAGTTTTTCTAAATCAACATAGCGTGCCACAAAATAAT
The DNA here is from genome assembly GCA_964420605.1 of uncultured Thioalkalispiraceae bacterium. GTDB lineage: Bacteria > Pseudomonadota > Gammaproteobacteria > UBA6429 > Thiohalophilaceae > CAYQUC01. The sequence continues at coordinate 921 of CAYQUC010000154.1, forward strand.
TTAATAACTCGGGGATATCTTCATAATGTTCTCGTAAAGCGAGTACTTTTACTGGTACGACATTTAATTTAAAATACAAATCTTTTCGAAACTTATTTTCTTCGACTCGCTCTGCCAGATCAAAGTTGGTGGCGGCAAGTACGCGGACATTAATTTTAACCGGTGTGGTGCCACCAATACGGTGTATTTGACCCGTATCTAACGCTGACAGTAAGTGCGTTTGAATGGTAGGTTCCATGTCGACAATATCACATAAATACAAGCTACCACCATTGGCTTGTTCTAATAAACCGTGCGTTACTTTACCATTATTTTCGCTACCAAATAATTCTTTTTCACCATTTTGTTTTGATAGTGATGCAACATTAACATCGATAAAGGGACGTGCTGCGCGGCTACTGTTTTTATGTAAATAACGGGCAATAACCCCAAGTCCTGATCCGGGCTCACCGGTGATTAAAATCCAAGTATCGTGTTGTGCTATGCGTTTGACATTTTCACGCAGGTTTTGAATGTGGGCGCTTTTTCCGATGGGTTCGTCCAGTGTTAAACTGTGTTGTCGTAAATCGGTATTTTCACGTTTTAATGAATCTGATTCTAGTGCATGTTCAACGGTCAATAACAGTTTTGCTAATGATAAGGGTTTTTCGATAAAATCATATGCACCAAGTCGAGTTGCTTCGACTGCTGTTTCGACGGTGCCGTGCCCCGACATCATTATCACGGGCATGGGTAGTGTTCCTGCTTCTGACCATTCTTTAAGTAATGTAATACCATCAACATCGGGCATCCAAATATCGAGTAACACTAAGTCAGGGCGTTGTCGTTGCTTACTTTTTCGAGCTTCTTTGCCATTTTCGGCAACACTAACGTCATAACCTTCATCTTCTAGAATTTCTTTTAAAAGGTTACGAATGTCAGGCTCGTCATCGACTACCAAGATATAGGGGGTATTATTTAAATTTTCAGTTGTATCCATAAAACTAATTATTGAGGCCTACAGTTTTGTTTTTAAGCTTATACTGTTGCATTTTTATTACCGTTATTTGTGTCACTGTTATTACTATTATCGGGTTGTTATGGACTTTCGTCTATATTCTTTTTGGTCTTATTCACTATCTCGGATGAGCTGGAACTCAAAATGGGTAAGCGAATTACAATGGATGTACCGCCAGCAGTTAGATTTTCTGCCCAAATAACACCGCTATGTTCTTCTACAATTTTTTTAACGATAGCCAAGCCTAAGCCTGTGCCTTTTATTTTGGTGCTGACATAGGGATCAAACAAATTTTTATAAACGTCTTCAGAAATTCCAGGGCCATTGTCATTTATTTTAATTTCCACATAGCTACTGTTTTGAGCGGATATTGATTGGGTTCGAATGGTTATTTTTGCATCTGTTTGAGCCGTTGAGCCACAAGCCTCTAAAGCATTTTTTATTAAATTATGCAGCACTTGTCGTAAACGTCCCAAATCAGCCTCGATTTTAGGAATAGTTAAATCCAATACATCGTCAAACTGAGTGTGACTGTTGGTATCTTTATACAAACTTAATATTTCAATAATTAAATTATTTAAGTTAATATTTTTAAGGTTTAATGAAGGCATTTTTGCATATTCAGAAAATGCTTTAACCATTTCTTTTAACGTTTCTACTTGATGGACAATGGTGGTGGTTGATCTGTCGAGTAAATCGGGATCGTCGATTCTGTTTTTATCAAGGTATTTATGTCGCAGCCGCTCTGCTGATAGTTGAATTGGTGTTAATGGATTTTTAATTTCATGCGCCAAGCGTCGTGCAACTTCACCCCATGCTGCGTCACGTTGTGCTTGCAGTAAGGTGGTGATGTCATCAAATACCACAACATGGCCACCGTGTTTGTTGCCACTAGCGGGAAGGGTGGTGCCCCGACACATTAAGACTCGTCGTCCACTCGGTCCAAATAATATGATTTCCTCATTCCAATTAGCATTAGTGGAGGTTAACTTTGGCAACACTATATCAAAAAAAGCGTGTAAGTGAGTGTGGTCATCAATTATTTCAATAACATCTTGTTCCAGATAATCGCTTAAGTTACATGATAATATTTGCTCAGCAATTGTGTTACTGGTTTTAATTTTATGCTCGTCATTCAAGGTGATAACACCCGATGATAAATTGGATAATACTGCCTCAAGGTAAGAACGTTGCTCTTCAGCTTGTTTTTGACTTTGGCTTGCTTCAACTTGAGCAGCAGAAATTTTATTAGTCATTTGATTAAATGATCCAACCAAAAAACCGAGTTCATCTTTTCCGGCGATATTTAATTTTTTTTGATAGTTTCCATCAGCAACTGCACGAGTGCCTTCGACCAAATCTGAAATGGGTTGTACCAATCGACGTGCAAAGAAAAATGCTGCCCATACCGAAGTTAATAATGATAATAATAATACCAACGATAAAGTCAAAACAAACACATTACGCAACGGTCTACGAAGAAATAATAACTCCCGATAATGGGTATAGGTTTGTGTCACCGTTTCGGCTAGTTTATTCATTCTATTCGAAATAGGGTAGAGTGCTTGGATGACACGTTGTTCGCTAGTAGGGTTATAGTTTGCGAGTAACACCGCCACTCGTATATGTAAGCCGGTGTCTTTTAAAGTAATTAATTCACTGTCGGTATTATTTTGGCGTAAGTTTAATTGCGTGCTGCTGGCAAGACTCACCGGTATAAGATTATTATGTTCTATGCTGCTAGAGGCGATAATGCGACCATTTATATTAAATAGAGTGATTTCAGTGGCAGGGCTTTCTATTCGTAATTCGTGTAATTTGATTGCGGCAAAGTCATCGTCAATCTCGATTAATTGTGCCGCTATATTACTGGTTTGTCTTGTTAATTCGCGGGTTCGTAATCCGAGGGAGGCTTGACTTAATTCTAAGGAGTCAGATAACGATTTTTCAACGGTAATATTAAACCAGTCATCAATACCATGTCGTAAAAAATCCAAGGAATAATAATAAACAAGTGATACCGGAGTTACTGACAGTATGATGAGCATAATGACTAAGCGTGTCGTTAAGCGTGAACCCGGTTCGTGGTTTCGATACTGAATGATTAATCGATATAAGTTTTTTATTATTAAAGCAACTAAAATAAAAATCGCTGAGATATTAATAATGAGTAAAGTTGGGTAAAGCTGACCGAAATTGGTTGAGCTGTAGGTTGCTTTACTCATTAAGTAGAGTGACAGTAACACCAATGCAAATAAAATGATGATGGGTTTGCTGCCTGAAAATAATTTTTTTACGGAGTTAGTGACCATACATACCAATCACTTTCCAAACGCCATTCTGGCGACAAGTATGCTATCGGTCTAATTGGCCCGGGTAGCGATTCTAGATCTAAATAAGTGCGAAGTTTGACTAAATGCGTTGAGCCTTTTGCCAGGAGTTTTAAATCGATTAGTGGTAAATTATTTACTTTGCCAAGTGCTTCTAACGCAGATTCTAAATTAGAATAATTACTTTGATTCCCACTATTCAGATTATTTAATACAAATTTTTCAGTTAAAGCATGGTATAGCAACATGTAGGTTTGTTTGAGACTCGCAATATTTTTATTACGCCACCAGCGTTCTCGATAAACTTCTATTTCCATGGTGATAAATATTGGGATGCCATTGTTTAAGGCTTCAAGCACGCCATTGGAAAATTGATATTGAATTTGAGCATTAAAGGTATAAACTTTTTGATTTAAGGTTGAGTTTGCACTATTAATGGTGAAGCCAGTGGCGTGTAACAGCGGAGAAACAAATAACACTGTTATGGCTAACAACGCGAGTACAAAGTGGCGTGTTATGGTGTTATTTTTTTTCCTTATAGAGGTTGGCATAATAAAAACCATCCATATTCTCCACATTCACTTCATTTGACTCATCAAATGTTCCCGGCAAAATTTGCCGACCGACTGGCTGGGAAAATCCCCATTTAGCATCAATTTTTTGTTCGCTGGCATCATTGGTTGTTTTAATAAAGTTCTCGACCAGCTCAGTATTTTCAGCAGGTAAAATAGAACATGTACAGTATAGCAGGATACCGCCAGGCTTCAGTAACGGCCACAAAGAATGCAATATTTGTTGCTGAGTCGCGACTAATGACGCGATATCATCCTCGTGGCGTAATAGCTTAATATCTGGATGGCGACGAATAACTCCGGTGGCACTGCATGGCGCATCTAATAATATTCGATCAAATTGCGTGCCATCCCACCATTTATCGGGTTCGGCTGCGTCACCCTCGACGGTCTTACTGTGTAATTTCAGACGTGATAAATTTTCAGTGATTTTGACAATCCGTTTTGCGGAGACATCAAGCGCCACACATTCTAACAACTCGGGTTGTCGTTCCAAAATATGGCAGGTTTTACCGCCCGGCGCAGCACAGGCATCCAATATGCGTTCACCCGGCTGAGCATCCAATAACTGCGCGGCTAATTGCGGTGCCTCATCCTGAACCGATACAAAACCAGCGCCAAAATCAGGTAAGTCGTTGACATCACACGCTTTATTTAATGTCAGGCCAACTGGAGAATGTACCGTTAACTGGGCGGTTTTGCCACAGTCATCGAGCTGTTCGCGGTAGCGATTGGTATCTGTGAAGTGAGTGTTCACTCGCAAAGTCATGGGTGCTTGAGTATTATTAGCATCAAAAATAGTGTTGGCTTGGGATGGCCAAGCCTGTTTAATATGGGTTATAAGCCAGCTTGGATGAGCGTATTTACCGGTGTCGGATTCCATTGCTTTGGCTACGATGTCGTCTTTTTCTCGCAAGAACTGTCTTAAAACACCGTTAACCAAGTTTTTAGACCATACTTTGCGTAATTTTTTGCATACCGTAACGGTTTCTGATACTACCGCATGTTCGGCAATGCGCATGTCGAGCAGTTGGTACAATCCAATATAGAGTAATATTTGTACATCTTGATCTTTATTTCGCAGTGGTTTTTTTAATAATACCGATACTATTGCTTCAAGCTTGGGCTGCCAACGACAAACACCAAACGAGATGGCCGAAATAAGTGCTCGGTGCTTAGGATCTTTTGCGGTATTGTGTTTGTTTAAAGCGTAATCAAGAGAGCGCCCTGAACTAATTACGTCAGTTAACACATGGTGTACGGTAAGCCTAGGATTCATAGTGTGTCTTTGCTAGTAATGCGACATTAATTAACGAATGATAGCGTAAATTGAATTTAAACAACACGAATATCT
>CAYQUC010000155.1:0-3960 GCA_964420605.1 uncultured Thioalkalispiraceae bacterium
AAGCCAGTCAGCCGGTGTTGATACCACACCGGTTCTAACCCTATTTAAATCGATATACACCATACATTGAATTAAATGCTTGTCCGTATCTATCGCCGTTGGCATGATACCGGTCTTCCCAAAAAGCGCCTTTGCATTTTTTTCGTAGATTATACTCTTGTGCAACGCGCCCAGAGATTAATTGCATACTATCTGGAATTACATTCTTCCCTGTATCACGTACTAATAAATGAATATGATTCGATGTCACCATAAAATTAAGGACTGATAATCTAAATCGTTTCTTCGATTCAAACAATCAGTAACGCCAACGCTGTCGATCATGGGCGAATTTGAGTAAGAATTTTTTTTGATGACAGCGGTGAGTAATATGCCAAACTTGGCCGGGGATATAATGACGATTTGCTCTAGGCATTGTGCTTCTTCCTTAAAACACCCTTTTTAGCCTTAAAAACTAGTGTTTAAGGCTTTATAGTTAACTTAGTTTACTGATTTAATTTGTAATATCAAATACTTAGTTTGAGTTTGTTTGGTTCGACCCGAAGGTCTGATTCAATCAGAGGAAGCCTCATAATTATTAGATACTATCCATTTAAAATATAAAAATATGTGGGCTAAATGCCCACCTTGTTGTTATTTATGGGCGAAGCTGAGCTTGACACCGTCCGACTTTACTCGAAATGATTGTGTGACCATTTGGCACCGTGTTATTTGGTACAAGCTGTCCGGGTGTATAGAGACCGCCAGTCAGTATTTCAAAAGCAATATCGGTGGTTTGTTGCACGTTGAACACATACAACCCTGCAGCTACTGTATCGCTACTGATTTTATCAGCAACATATAATTGTTTACCATCAGAACTGATCGCGAGGCCACGTACTTGGTTTAATACATTTGCGCGATTGGCATTTGTCGTTTGCCCATAACCAAAACCATTTGAAAGGTTAAAGATTGGAGTTAAAGCACCAGTGGTGGGTTCTATTATATGTTGATATATTTTATTTGTACCGAGGTGATATAAATATTTTCCGGATGGTGCAATGACTAGATTTCGGGGAATTGTTTCTACACCTTCGGTGAATTTGTCTGTTGCGGGGTTCACTGTAAGGCTACCATCACTATTAATTCTAAACCTTACAATTGCAGCAAATTGATCACCTAGATATAGAAATTTTCCATCAGGACTAACGACTACATCATCTGGGATAACTGATAAACCGGCTTGTGCTAGATCGAAATGAACATTTATTGTTAATACACCTGTGTTAGGGTTGATGCTAAAAACACTAATTGAGCCACCGTTACTTTGATTTATTACATAAAGATAGTGACCCGATGGATGTATTACCATATCAACTGGTTGAGCTTGAACAGGAAAAACAGCATTTATTACAAGATTGCTTTGTGATATTAAACTTAATGTTGGGTTTGCACTTGATACATCATAACGAAATGCAGTAACTGAGCCGATGCTGCCAGTTGGATTACTGAGTACATAAACAAGACCATTAGGATGGCTTACAACAGCAACATTATTTTTAGCAGCCACCAAGATATTGCTTGTTTGTGTTAACGTACCACTAATTTTATCAACCGCATAGGAAATAAGTTGACCTGATTTATTAGTGACAAACAGTGTTTGTCCAAGGTTATCGGTTGCCATAATGGACTCTGTAGTGATTGGATAATTATCAATTACAGGGGTAGTGGCATTTGCATCAATAGCGATAAGTGTTTTTAAAATATTGTCCGATTTAAAAACGGCCATCGATGCAGTTGTTTTTGGCGTTGCTATGTTGTCAGCAATGTTGGTTGCATAGACATAATTAGTACTGGGGCCAACATTTGTACCTTTTATTGCTGTTGGTACAGGTTGTATTGGGGTTATGGCTACACTTGCTGGTGCTCGGTGCAACAATTGTTTGCTATAGATTTGCTGTGCATTCGCTTGAGCTGGATCATTTTGTGTCCAAAGAGCTAGTAAAGTATTCGATTCATTTAGTATCGTGGTATTTTCTTGATTACTAGAAATTGCGGTACTTGATACTTGTGTTGCTGTTGTTTGCCATCTGGCACCATCGAATTGATTGAGATATACATCATTGCCTCCACCACTAGCATTTCTGGATTGTAACCATAAAACAGAATAAAGGTTACCAAATGTTGAGATTGTTGGTTTGCCTTGTACTTTTCCTAAGTTTCTTTTACTTAGTCTCGTGCTATCAGCCCAACCATTGTTATTCAATATTCGGCCGTACAGTGAAAAACCACCATCACTTTCAGATTGATTCCATATCATGGCGTAACTATTCGTATTCGCAGCTAAGGCTACACTGCCGGCTGTTGTTGTTGTTGCTGGATTATTTATAACAAGAGGCAGTCCCCATTGACCTACAAAACCGCTTGCTTGCTGGTAGGTATATTGATTCATAAAAATATAAAATCCATTGGGAGTAGGTGCATTACTAACGCCGTTAGCTGCCCAAGATACAGCATAGCTTTTACCATTAGATATGGCTTGTAGGTTAGTTACATTACCATTGTTGCTGATTTTATAGGGACCATCAAATTCCAACGTTTCAGTATTGGCTATGTTATTGACTTGTAGTTGGGTGAATACGCTAGAATAAACGTATGAACCGTTACCTTGATCGCCGCCATACCAATAGAACATATAACTATCACCGTTTGATATTACATTTGAATTAAATGCGCCTTGAGTGGTATCTAATGTGAGTGTATTAAGGCCAGCAGAAATAATAGTCGGGTTATTGTTTTTGGAATTTATCCAATAGCTTTTTGCTGATGAGTAAATATCAGCAAAAACTTGATCGTCTCGAGTACAATCATTACTGGGGTCATTGCCTGTCCATACCAGGGCATAACCTCGACCATTTGATGCGATACGCAATTCTGTTGTCACTGCGTCTGTGCCGATAGCGGTTGATGTACCCCATTGACCATTATTGAATATACTCGCATAAGGTGATGTGCTTTCTCTCCATGCAATAGCATAACCTTCGCCGACAGTATTGGTTGTCGGGCTAGTGGTTGGATGATAAGTGGAAGCTAGTACGGCTAAGCTAGCCGCGTTGATATTAAGTTGAGCTGAATTTTGCCAAGCACCATTACTGTACACACTGGCATATATATTTGAGTCATTTGTCCAAGCAATAGCAAATCCTAAGCCATTACTGCTAACATCATTAAGCCTAATTAATACGGGTGCTGTGTCGATTAATTGAGGTGCGCTCCAATTATTATTACTAAATATACTGTTATATAAAAAATAATCGGTATCGGATTTTTCTACCCACGCTGCTAGTACTTCATTGCTCGCATTTGTAGTGTATTGTGGTTGTTGGTCTACACTATTAACGCCATTGTTTATTTTTAATACTTGGTAATCGCTAACACGAAATGACCAAACAAAGTTTGCAGAGTTATCGGTTTGTAACGGATTTTTTGCACCATCGAAAATATTACTTAATGTAAGTTCGTAGTCAAGGTTGACCACTAAATTTATACTTGGGAAAAAAGTTATTTGATTTGCTTGGGTTTTTCTAACGGTTCCCGGAATCTCGGTAGTGCTGCCTTTTTTTGTGAGTATTACATTCGTAGCATCGGGATCTGCTTGTGCAGCATTAAAAATAGTTTCATTAAAATTAACGATTAGTGCTGTTTTACCTGTTGTCACAGTGCCACTATTCGCTGGTGTTGCAATTGGTCTGGCTGTATCCGGTAGAGGGACAGAGCTACTACCACCACCACCACAAGCAGCAAGAAATAAATAAAAGGGTAGTATTACTAACGCTAAATAGAATTGTGATTTTATTTTCATCTTCCCTGCCTGTTTAAATTCAATATTTAAAAAGTGTTTATATGTAGGTATTTCAGCTTAGATAGTACACGATACAAGCGGTGTATGTAAGTTCAAACTTAACATAAGGCTGGAGATTT
>CAYQUC010000155.1:4060-5919 GCA_964420605.1 uncultured Thioalkalispiraceae bacterium
TCCGGTTAGTCAAAACACCACTGTTCAGTGCACTGATAATATTTCAAACAGTAATTCAGTCAATCCCAATGATATTAAAATACAAGTTTTAAAATTAACGGGTTATCAACCACGGGTTGGTACGCCATTATCAAACATTATCGTGCAAATCGACCATGATGGCGTTTGTGTACGCTCGAATGCGGAGGGTTACGTTACATTTACAGCGTTGAGTAATGGCGAGCATGATATTCATGTATTCCCTCAGAATAAATATCAACGAGTTAGTATTTATAATGTGAAAATTGGAGAAGTTGTGCCGGTTTTTTTAGGTAAACCCAATATATTTAACGATTCTAAAACACCGGTTACAGGCACAAGTTATCTTTCTTTTAGCGGTGCAATTAACAATTTTGATACGAATAGCAGTTTAGAATTAGCATTTTATTCCGATAGTATTGTTCGAAAAAATATTAGCATTAGCGCTGATCAGAATACTTCAGCATATACTGCAGTAATTGAATTTTCTGTACCGCCAGGAACGATTATTAACGGTCAATTATTAGTAACGGAAGTGAAAACTACTATTAATACAAATGAGTCATACATTAGCGACACTACTACTATCGATATCGTTAATGCTAAATCAACGGCACAAAAGAATTTGTATTCAAATTTACTGATAAGCCTGTCGAACCCTAAACCTGCTTTATCCACTTTATTATCATTTGATCGTATCGATTTACCCATCGGATTTACTGCACGGAATATACAAATTAATGGCGGTGCTGGATTTTCTAAAAATACGATAATGAATCCAATGCTTACTCTATACAACGTTAGTGGTGATAAAGGTGTTTTGCCATTTGATATAACTGCACAGCATGATTTTCTTGCGTATGAATCATTTGGTTTTTCTGAGTTATCATTTCGAATTTCTGCTTTTAATGATGTCAAAACGAGAGATGTTCGGTGGTTACGCTCTAGTAGTTATCCAGCTAATGCAACAGGGTTAACAATTACACCAAAAATTCCGATAGCCCCGATATTTGCAAACAACCAAAATGGAGAAGTTTTAAGGTGGAGTGGTGTGGCTAAATCTGCGACAGCTGTTATCACAATCAATTCAACTGGTACGGGTTCCTGGGATTTATATGCCGATGTGAATTCGACTAGTTTACGCTTACCTAAAATTCCAAATGGATTAACACCGATGTTTTTTAGCAGGACTCAATACGATATTTATTTTTATGAAACAATTATTAATGGCACTTTTATTGAGTACTATGCTCTGAGTAATTTAGTGTGGACTCGCTAAAGGGAGTTGGCGTAATATTATTTAGTGTTAGGTAATTAAATTTGAATATTGACTAAACCAATTAGTTAGTTCTTTTTCAATGATATTACCTGATGCTAAATTTTCATAAAATAAAACCACCTCGGCTTCTGGCGCATCAAAAGAAAAGCCATTGAGTTCCAAAAAAATGGCAGCAACTGTAAACGAAATTCGTTTATTACCATCAATAAAGGGATGATTCTTTGCAAGGCCAAAACTATATGACGCAGCGAGTTCAAACAGTGATGATTCAGGTTGATAAGCAAAACGCTGTTTGGGTCTAGCTAGCGCTGAATCAAGGAGTGTTTCGTCACGAAGTCCAGGCGATCCACCATGCTCAGATAACAACATATTATGCACTGAAATAACAACTTGGCCCAATACCCAAACAGGCTCAATCATTTCGCGAGTTGATGAAGCGCGTTACGGTATTTTTTCATTACTTTCTCTGCAATCTCAATTTGACTGTCAAAGTTTTCTTCATAGGGGCATGATCTTTTGCCTCTCGGGCCATTGCCAAGACACCCAACCCCGAAGAAACTGC
>CAYQUC010000156.1:0-5754 GCA_964420605.1 uncultured Thioalkalispiraceae bacterium
CGCTTTTTTCATGACCCGCGCCGATTTAACTACCTGAGGTAAAAACATTTTACCCGCACCAAATAAATCACCAACCACATTCATGCCATCCATCAAAGGCCCTTCAATAACTTCAATAGGTTGATCAAACTTGTTTCGCGCTTCTTCGGTATCTTCAATAATAAAAGCATCAACGCCTTTTACCATGGCATGTTCAATACGTTTAACAACGGGCAATTCACGCCACTCTAGCGTTTCTTCTTTTTTGCCGCCGGTACCATCACCACGGTATTTATCAGCAATGTCGAGCAAGCGTTCGGTGCTATCGTCACGGCGGTTTAATACTACGTCTTCCACGTGCTCGCGTAATTCATCGGGAAGATCGTCATACACGGCTAATTGACCGGCATTAACAATACCCATGTCCATACCGGCTTGGATAGCATGATATAAAAATACTGCATGAATTGCTTCACGTAGTGGGTTGTTGCCACGAAACGAAAATGAAACATTGGATACACCACCACTAATCATGGCATAGGGTAAATTTTTTCGTATCTCGCGAGTTGCTTCAATAAAATCCACACCGTAATTATTGTGCTCTTCAATACCGGTGGCAATGGCAAAAATGTTCGGATCAAAAATAATGTCTTCTGGTGGAAAATGTATTTGCTGCGTTAATATTTTATAAGCACGAGAACAAATTTCTATTTTTCGTTGCTTGGTATCGGCTTGTCCACTTTCATCAAACGCCATCACAATAATGGCTGCACCATAGCGTTTACATAACTTGGCTTGTTTAATAAAGTTCTCTTCGCCCTCTTTTAAACTAATCGAGTTTACGATGCCCTTGCCTTGGATGCATTTTAAGCCCGCTTCAATAATGCTCCATTTGGAGGAATCTATCATCACTGGAACCCGTGCAATATCGGGTTCACTTGCAATTAAGTTTAAGAACTTCACCATTGCTTGCTCACCATCGAGCATACCTTCATCCATGTTGATATCAATAACTTGTGCGCCGTTATCAACTTGTTCACGAGCAACACTCAAGGCTTCGTCAAACTCTTCTTCTAAAATCAGGCGTTTGAATTTTGCAGACCCCGTGACATTGGTTCGTTCACCAACATTCACAAATAATGAATCGGCATTGATATTAAATGCTTCCAAACCACTTAAGCGGCATTCAGTTTTAACCTTTGGAATTTTACGCGGAGGGTATTTTTTTACCTCGTCGGCAACGGCTTGAATGTGTGCTGGAGTAGTACCGCAACAACCACCAACAACATTTAAGTAACCACTTTTTGCCCAGTCGCCTAACTCTTTAGCGAGCATCTCGGGTGTCTCATCAAAGCCACCAAAGGCATTGGGTAAACCCGCATTGGGATGCACGTTAATGTAACAATTGGCAATTTTGGATAACTCATCCACATGCGGCCGTAATTCTTCGGCACCTAAAGCACAGTTAAAACCAAAGCTAATAGGGTTAACATGACGTAGTGAATTATAAAATGCTTCTGGCGTTTGTCCGGTTAAGATCCGGCCACTGGCATCGGTAATGGTTCCTGAAATCATCACAGGATAGTTGACATTATGTTCTTCAAAAAATTCTTCAAGCGCAAAGATTGCCGCTTTGGCATTTAAAGTATCGAATATCGTTTCGACCATAATAAAATCAACGCCACCGTCAACTAAACCTCGGATAGAATCGGTATACGCTTGGTGTAAATCATCAAACGTCACATCACGCGCACCCGGATCATTCACGTCCTTTGACATTGACGCGGTCACTGGCATTGGCCCTAATACCCCCGCTACAAAACGGGGTTTATCGTCCGTCGTGCGTTCAGCACAGGCTTGCGTCGCAATTTTGGCCGCTTCGACATTTATCTCATACGCAAAATCCTGCATATTATAATCGGCAAGACCATAATAATTGGCATTAAAAGTGTTGGTCTCGACAATATCGCAATCGGCATCGAGATATGCCAGATGGATGGCTTTAATGATTTCAGGATGAGTTAGATTGAGTAATTCATTATTGCCTTTAACATCACTTTGCCAATCCGCAAAGCGCTCGGCCCGATAACCGGCCTCGTCTAACTCATAACTTTGAATCATGGTGCCCATCGCACCATCGAGGACCAAAATTCGTTCTTCTAACAGTTCACTAAATGACTTTGCCATGCCTATTTATACCTTATATATATGTAAGCCATATTCTAGCATGGGATATAGCAAACGGGTACGTTTCATACTAACTGCTGTTTAATTCAGAGCGCGATCACCAATTTAAGAATAATTACCTGTTAAATTATTGGTAATTTCTGCATAATAAATACCGTATAATTATGATTTTAAGGTCGACATTACATCCTTTAAAAAATAGTAAATCAGGAAGTAGCAATGAATAAAAAAAATACGTCAATATTGTTAAGCCTATTATTACTAACCGCTTGCGGTGGTGGTATATCTGACAATAATAACGCAACACTACCCGTAATCGACCTAACATCAGGTAATTTCGAGTGTGTATCGTTAAACACTACTAAAGGTCCGATTGTGTTGGCTCTTGATAAAATCAAAGCACCTAAAACCGTCGCAAATTATTTAATTTACGTCCAGGATGCATTTTATAATGGCACACTATTTCATCGTGTTATCAAAAAATTTATGATTCAAGGCGGCGGCTATGATCAAGCTTTTAATAAAAAAACAACGAATAACACCATACCAAATGAAGCGGATAATGGCTTATTAAATGTTAGAGGCTCGATTGCCGCAGCACGAAAAAATGATCCTCAATCTGCGACATCACAATTTTTTATTAATACGGTTAATAATAGTCATCTAAACTTTAAAAATAAAACGGCATCTGGTTGGGGTTTTGCAGTCTTTGGTCAGGTCGTCACTGGAATGAACGTTGTTGATGCTATTAGTCAAGTCCCGACAGGTGCAAAAGCTCCCTTAGAGAAAGATGTTCCATTCAATAATATTGTTATGCAGACGGTTACGGTTATTTCCTGTAATGATGTTAAAAAATGATAATCAACTTTATTAGCATACACCGTAACTTTTAAACTCGCCTGTCTGGACAAATAAATGAGTCAATTAAAAAAACTAGGATATAAAGCATTAGTAGTCGCTGAAGATATTGGATTATTTGTGATTGCAATAGCAACTGTGGTTGCCATGGGATTTGAAATTGTAGCAATGACCAAAGCAATGACGGTGACATTAGCTGATCTATTATTGCTTTTTATCTACCTTGAAGTATTAGCAATGATCGGAATTTACCTTAAGTCAGGTAAACTGCCCATCCGCATGCCGCTTTATATTGCCATTGTCGCTCTAGCACGTTACATGATTCTGGATATGAAAAACTTGGATACCTTGAGAATGCTCGGCATATCAACTGCGGTGTTAATATTGGCTGTTTCAATCCTCGCAATTCGTTATGGCCATACAAAATATCCCTATAGCAAAGACTCCGAATAAATAATTAGACTCAAATATCACCTTAAATGAATTGGCTATAGCTTTTAAAGTAAGCTAATCTGCTGATAAACCCTATAAATTAATACAACATAGTGCTTATTCACTTATTTACAACTGTTATGATTTTAGATCCAACGCCCATACTTTTAGAAACATTATATTGGATTACATTACTTGCCGTTATTGTTTCCTCTACTTCGGCTGTGCTTAAAGCCGGTTTTAAACAATTTGATTTATTCGGTGTCATTATTATAGCCGTAGCAACGGGCTTAGGAGGTGGTTCTTTACGTGATATGTTGCTGGGTCGAGATGTATTTTGGATTCAAGATCAAATGTTTTTTATTGCATCGCTCGCTAGCGCCGTCATCGCCTTTATTACCGCCAGATTATTCATAGTATCACCAAAATATTTTTTGATTGCCGATGCCGCTGGCTTAGCTACTTTTGGTGTTGCTGGGACATTAGTATCGCTCATGGTTGGCGCACCACCACTTATTGCGAGTTTCATGGGCGTTATGACCGGAACCTTAGGCGGTATTTGCCGTGATGTATTGTGTAATGAAACACCCGTCGTATTTCTTAGCCCACTTTATGGCACAGTATCTTGGATTGGCTCGTTATTCTTTATTGGATTATTGTATTTTGAAGTAGAAATTACATTAGCAGCCATTGTTTCTGGTCTGGTTATATTTATATCACGGCTATTCGCAATTTATTATAACATCAGTTTGCCTAGGTTTCGGTTTAAATCGTAAAATACAATGTGAATAAACTACTTGGAAGCGCATATTTGATTAATGATCGTTGCCTTATCGGGATCATAATTTCGGCTATTCTCGCTATCACAATAATAAACGTTTTTTGGAAAATATATATTTTGAATTCGCCTTCTACATGAACGAGCATTTTTCCCTCTACAATTAACATCATTTTCACAGCCAGTTAGCGTACATTCACCAATGCCTACCGAACACCGAACTAATCTTTTCCGAAGTGCTGGAGCACAATTACCGTATTCAGAATATTTATTTTTATCTTCACCCGACATTGTCTCAGCCAACATTATTCCACCAATAATAATGGCAGCTCCTTTCGCGATAGTACTCCATTTATCATTTGATTTTTGTCTTTCGATTTTTGCTTGTTCCCGCCTCTTGCGCTTTTGCTCGGCATAACGTTTTAAGGCTAATTTATGAGCTTCTTTACGTTGCTTACGCTGTGCTACAGTAGCAGCATACGATTTATAGCTAGCGATTTTAATTGCCCTTTGCCACATTGCTTGACTTCGATTAATTCTTTGGTCGGTATATTGAAATGGAATACTTATACCAAGACCCACCCATGGTGCTGGATAGCAACGTTTTAAAGCCAGTCTAATTCCTTCTCGTTCTTTTTTATCCAGCGCTGAGTAGCTTTTACCAAAAACGGGTTTAAATGCATCATCATTAAATGCTGGTGCTAATCGATCAGCAAGTTTAGCTGCCGGTATATGATTTAAACCAACTCCGTCAGCTAACACCGTTACTGATGCCATCCACGGTTGGATAGTTTCACAACTGTAGTTTTTTGAACCTAGTCCAGAGCAAGAAGATAAAATAAACGTAGATAACAATAGATAATAAATAGGTTTATTTAAAAAATGTTTTCTTAATGATATGTTTTTTAGATACATTCTTAAACCTTTTGACACTAATACAAGTACAATTTAAACTAACATTGCTCCCATGGCAAGCCATCATAACGCCAACCTGCGAGTGAACTCCTTTTATGTTCATCATTAAGTTCACCTTCAAACCCTTCATCAATGTTATAAATATTGTGAAAACCATTCTCAATTAATAATTCTCCGGCTTCAAGTGACCGTTTTCCGCTACGACAAATTAACAGTATTGGTGCGCTTTCCATCTTACTAATATGCGATATTCCACCTAATATGGTTTGTCGTACTTCTGCCACAAACCGTGGATTAATTTCCCAATCAGGTTCATCGATCCACGCGATATTAATTGCACCAGTTGGATGCCCAATAAATAAAAATTCCATATGAGACCTAACATCAATCAGTAAGGCCTTGGGATTTTTTTCAGTTATTTCATGAGCTTGTTTTGCCGAGATGGTTTTAACGCTTGAAGTCGCCATGAGTATTTGTCCTATGTTTCAGGCATAAACTGTATTAGCTATAGCGGTTAAAAATTGAAAACCTTTAGGTTTCTATGTTCTTATAATTAGCATTGAAAATTGAGTAATATAAGTCAACCACAATTGGTCAATACCAAC
>CAYQUC010000157.1:0-5639 GCA_964420605.1 uncultured Thioalkalispiraceae bacterium
GACCATTTTCCAGACGTTTATAATGGTTATAAACCGCGACAGATAAAACTTTCTTAGCCGCTTCCTGACCAATAAC
The DNA here is from genome assembly GCA_964420605.1 of uncultured Thioalkalispiraceae bacterium. Classification (GTDB taxonomy): domain Bacteria; phylum Pseudomonadota; class Gammaproteobacteria; order UBA6429; family Thiohalophilaceae; genus CAYQUC01. The sequence continues at coordinate 77 of CAYQUC010000157.1, forward strand.
ATATTCGTCAAGATTTGAATTAATTTGATGTGGTGTTGGCAAATCACCTGAACTGGAAGCCGAAGACTGTTCCTGAATTTCTTCACGGATAATGTCATTACACAATTCAACGCATTCATCACAAATAAATACAGATGGACCTGCAATAAGTTTACGCACTTCATGCTGACTTTTGCCGCAAAATGAGCAATAGAGGAGTTTACCATTATCGCCTGAAGTTGTTTTATCGTCACTCATATAATTACCATTGCCTCACACAATATTATGTGTTTCTTACTAATAACCATGCATCCTTTTGACCAAATATGCAAGTTTGTCTGATTCTAATACAGTATAAAATGTAATATTAACTAGCTATTATGTGAACTAGTTCAATCATCATCTGATGCAACAATTCGAGAATTTAATACATCATCGATTAATTTATAATCTTTAGATTCTTCAGCACTCATAAAGAAGTCACGTTCTGTATCAGTTTGAATAGTATCCAATGATTGCCCAGTATGCTTTGACATAATGGCATTAAGTCTTTCACGTGCATATAAAATTTCTTTTGCGTGAATTTGAATATCGGTAGCTTGACCTTGAAAACCACCTAGAGGTTGATGAATCATCATACGGGAATGTGGTAAAGCATAACGCTTGCCCGCTGCGCCACCAGTCAATAATAATGCGCCCATACTCGCAGCTTGGCCAATACACATCGTACTCACATCCGGTTTAATAAATTGCATAGTATCGTAAATCGATAACCCTGCACTGACCGAACCACCGGGTGAATTAATATACAAATGAATGTCTTTGTCAGGATTCTCTGACTCAAGAAATAATAACTGAGCAACAACTAAGTTGGCCATATGATCTTCAACTTGACCAACTAAAAAAATGACTCGTTCTTTTAATAATCTCGAGTAAATATCAAACATCCGTTCGCCACGAGCAGACTGTTCAACAACCATTGGTACTAACTGTGAAATCATATATTCATCCATTTCATTTATGTTTTTATTATCGGTCAACGTATTATATCCTTTAAGGTTATTTAACCCACTTTAGGGGGCTTTGACGTTGTTTAGCTTAAATTCAAGTATACAAGCAACATAACAAAAAGTATAAATTTGGCATTTATACTCACTTTTTATAGGACTACTGTTCAAATCACTTTTTGTTATTCTAACGAGACTGATGCCCACCACTTGCTATAAACTTAAATATACTAAAAAGTAGCCGAGATTCATATACTTAATAAACTTTAGTTACGAACAATTAATAACCGTAGCGTTAAGCAGCTTCTTTCGATTTTGGTTGCATAACATCTTTAAATGATTTTGTTGTTTCGGTAACATCAGCTGTATCTAAAACCCAATCAACTACTTTATCTTCCAATACCAATGATTCAACTTCGGCTAGACGGCTTTTATCAGAATAGTACCATTTTACAACCTCATCAGGATGATCATACGGTTCAGCAATTTTATTTACCGCATCTTTAACGGCATTACCATCAGCTTTTAAACTGTTTTTCTTCACTATTTCACTTAAAATTAAACCAAGTGCCACACGGCGTTGCGCTTGTTCTGTAAACATAGTTGGATCAAGCTTCATATCATTGGCATTCATGCCTTGTTGAGTCAGGTTTGATTGCATTTGTTGCACCAAAGCCTGCGCTTCAGTATCGACCAAGGCTTTAGGTAATTCTAGTTTATTTAATTCATAAATCTTATCCATAACGTTATTTTTTACTTCGCTATGAATTTTTTTATCGAGTTCAAGTTGCATATTATCTTTAACATCAACTCGCATGGTGTCTAAATTTCCATCGGCAACACCCAATTTTTTAGCAAATTCAGCATCAACTGCTGGTAACTCCGATTGAGCAACTGAAACAACTTTAATTTTGAACTCAACCGCTTTATTTGCTAAATCTTTTGCATGATAGTTTTCAGGAAAGGTCAAATTTAACACCTTATCATCACCTGCTTTCAAACCAATTAAACCATCTTCAAAGCCTGCAATCATTCGGTTAGAACCAATTTCTACTGGCATAGCTTGTCCAGTACCGCCATCAAATGCTTCACCGTCTATTGAACCCTCAAAATCAATCGTCACTTGATCCTTTGACTGCGCAGCCTGCTCGACGGTGGCCCAAGTATGATTTTGTTTTCTGATGGTCTCGATCATTTCATCAATATTTTCATCTGAAATATCAACCATCGTTTTTTCAATTTTGACACCTTTCAATGACACCGGCGAGACTTCAGGATAAACCTCAAAAATAGCGGTGTACTCAACGCCCTCACCAGGCTTGTCATTATGTTCAGTTATATTGGGATTACCTGCTGGACGCACTTTTTCTTTGCTTATTGCTTCATAGAAGCTGGATTGCACCAGATCAGCCACAACTTCATAGCGCACTTGAGAACCAAACTTTTTTTGAACAATGCCCATTGGCACTTTACCAGGACGAAAACCTTTAATTTTGGTTGTTCGACTAAGTTCTTTTAATTTATTGGAAACCGCATCGGTGATTTTATCTTCAGGTAATGAAACGGTGATTTTTCGTTCAAGACCGCTAGTGGCTTCTATTGAAACTTGCATGAATTTCCCCTAAAACGTATATAAATCAACAACATGACAACAATTTATTTGATTAAATAAACTGATAGTCATCTTATTGGGAATTAATTGGTGCGAAAGGAGAGACTCGAACTCTCACGCCTTGCGGCACTAGAACCTAAATCTAGCGTGTATACCAATTTCACCACTCTCGCATTGATTACAGAACGGAACATTATACAGTGTTGAACACATTGTATCTAGAGAAGCTCTAACGAAGCATCAAATTTATTTTAACTTATTTATTTTATGGACAATAATCCAATAAACCAACAACTCAAAAAATAGCATACTTAAATTTGGTGGGCCGTCACGGGTTCGAACCGTGGACCAAAAGATTAAGAGTCTTCTGCTCTACCAACTGAGCTAACGGCCCATTATTGGTGGTTAGTGAACCACAAAAAAGCCAACACTTTCAAGTCGCAAAATACAATTTATTTCATTGTAGCTTTTTTCAATCCTTTAAGAACCATATCAGTGAAACTGACTATGCCAATAATTTTATCATTCTCAACAACCGGTGCTCGCGACAAATCAAACTGTTGGAACATTCGAGCACAATATCGAATGTTCATTTCTGGTGAAACGGATAACACCGGTTTTGCCATTATTTCATAAACATTAACCCGTTCAACTGGTCGATTTTCAGCCAATACTTTACGAGCAATATCAGAAATTAATAGTAAACCATATTCATCATTATCATGACGTTTGTTCACCACCAGACATTTGGTTTCAATATGTTCCATGGTTGCCAATGCATCATGGATCGTCGTCATGCCATCAACAAAATCAAATTTTGTTTTCATTACATCACGAACTTTGACCATGCTATTATCATTTTCCGTCATATTTTATCTCCAACCATATCGGTTAACTGCTCGACTTGATGTGCAACGCCTATGGCATCCTCAACATCAATTTGAAATGCGATGCCTGTTCCGGGCTTACTGTCAAATTCTCCAGCCTTTGCTATTTCTTCAATTATCATTCGTGACAAATGTTCTTCTACTAAAAATAAAATCATATCGCGTTGAGCTTCAACCGATAACCCAAAAAAAGTTTTGGTTTCTACTATACCTTCACCTCGAGCATGATTAATCACTGTAGCGCCGGTTGCTCCACGTTGCCGTGCAGCGTCCATTACTGCTTCTGTTTTATCATCTTCGGTTAAAGCAATGATTAATTTAAAGTGCATTGCAAACTCCTGTTATTGTGAATGTTTATCTTAAAACGCTATTTATTTTTTTTCCCATAAAAAAGAAAGTTGTGCATACGCTAGAACAGTAATAATTGGGAATAAACTCGCAAATGCAATTAATCCAAACCCATCCAATACCGCAGAACGCCCAGGAATGGTTGATGCAAGTCCTAATCCTAGTGCTGCAACTAAAGGAACAGTGACAGTGGACGTTGTGACCCCACCCGAATCGTAAGCTAGTCCAATAATCATTTTTGGTGCTATTAGGGTTTGCATAATTACCACGGCATAACCCGAAACAATAAAATAATACAGAGGGTATCCCATCACTATTCGATAAGTACCCAAACTAACACCAACCGCAACACCAACTGCAACCGCTATTCTCAAGCCCCACGCGTGAATTGCACCGCCCGATACATCTTGTGCTTTAATTGCAACAGCCATTAACGAAGGCTCAGCTATTGTTGTCGAAAACCCAATCGTCGCGGCAAATAAATATACCCATTTATAATCCGTCCAATGAAAAGTCTCTGGGATTGTAGCTAATTCACCATATATAAAACTGGGTGCAGTTAATTGTTGCGCCATTAACTCACCAAGTGGAAATAAACCATTTTCTAAACCCACCAGAAAAAACGTTAATCCGAATATGACGTAAACAAAACCAATAATAATCTGTTTAAAATTTGCCGGTTGTTTTCGAATAACTAAAAACTGAAATCCAAAAATGACTGCGACAATTGGAAAGATATCGCCTAATGTTGAAATGAAAACGCTAAATAGTTGTTCAATATAATCCATCTTAAATTAACATGCCATATATCATGACAAAAATCATTGGCGTTAATGACGATAGCGCAATTAAACCAAAACCATCAAGCATGGGATTACGACCTTTAATACTTGACGCTAAACCTACACCCAATGCGGTAACCAGAGGCACCGTGATTGTTGACGTAGTCACTCCTCCAGAATCGTATGCGATCCCAATTATTTCGGCCGGTGCAAAATAGGTCATAATCACGACTACGATGTAGCCAATAATAATTAGCATCGGCAACGACCATGCTTTTAAGATTCTAAGCACACCAATCACTATCGCAAGACCCACAGAAAAAGCAATCGTTAATCGTAAACCAAGCGCATAACTGTCTAAAGATTGTTTGTCACTCGCAATAATATTGTCACTTGCAGCTATTTCAGCGGCTTTTCGACAAATAGCAATTAAAGCAGGTTCAGCAATCGTGGTCGAAAAGCCCAATAAAAAAGCAAAAGATAATAACCAAAATAAACTACCCTTTCGGGCAAAGGCATACGCTAGCTGTTCACCAATCGGGAACAACCCCATGTTTAAACCTTTAATAAATAATGATAAGCCAATTAAAACAAACGCAAAACCGGTGATCAGTTGCGGTAAATTGGGTATTGATTGTTTAAGAATAAATATTTGAAAAAATAGGATCACTGCGATGACAGGTAATAAATCACGCGAACTTTCCAATAGGGGTTGTAAAATGTGACGTTTGAAAAAAAGCACAAGCTTCCTTAACTTAAAGTCCTGATTTTCAGAATGAAAATCAGGTGATAAGATGGGGTGAACGAAGGGGCTCGAACCCTCGACGACCGGAATCACAATCCGGGGCTCTACCTACTGAGCTACGCTCACCATAAAACTTTAATGATTAACCTGGTGCGCCTGACAGGACTCGAACCTGTTACCCTCGGCTTAGAAGGCCGATGCTC
>CAYQUC010000158.1:0-5616 GCA_964420605.1 uncultured Thioalkalispiraceae bacterium
AATTTGTGATGAAAAATAATTGGTTAAATATCGAAACAGATTATTTCCACCTACACATTGATTGGAGCAATGTGTCACAGGCTTGTTTTGTTCGTCGTAACGATTCCATGCGAGCAGTCTATTTTTTAAATGAGCAGGGAGATTCAGTTTTTAATCTATCACTCGTTAGAAATAATGGTCAATTTGATCAAACAGCAAATACAGACTACAGCTCAATTTGGCAAAAATTTGTCTCAACTGAAGAATCTGTGACTGAAGTAGCATAAATTAATTAAGTTAAATATAAATAGGAAATTCCACATGAGTGAAACAATCGAAGACATCGTTTTAGAAAAACCCAAAATGATGGACTATAAACGTCATTTACTGGTTTGCGTTGGCCCACGCTGTACCGAAGATGAAGAAGCACAGGATTTATTTGATAGCCTAGGTGAACGATTCGAGGCGGCCGGTATAGCTAAAGGTGAATTGCGTGTAAAACGTTCCCGTACGACTTGTTTTGCTACTTGTAAATCTGGTCCAATTATGTGCGTACAACCCGACGGTATTTGGTACTACAATGTAACAGATAAAAACCTTGATAGAATAATCAAAGAACATTTAGTCGGCGGCGTGCCCGTAGAAGAATTAGTGTATCATCGTGGCCCCAGTTGTGCTGAATAGTCCTAAAATTTGTACTAATATTTAAATAATGATTGATTCAACTAATATACAATTTGATGATGAACAGCGCGATACGTTGTATAAAATAATTCGTGCGCGACGCGATATGCGCCACTTCATTTCAAATTCAATTATTGAGGCTGAAGTCTTACAACGTATTTTACTTGCTGCGCATAGTTCACCTTCGGTTGGACTAATGCAACCTTGGCGATTTATTAGGTTAACTGATACTTCTATTCGAAATGAGATCACTGAAATTGTTGAGCAAGAGCGTCAGGAAACGGCAAAGTTATTAGATGAGAAAAAACAACAATTTCTCGAACTCAAGGTTGAAGGTATTAAAGACTGCGCTGAACTCATTGCAGTAGTACAAGCACCTGACGATGGCACCATATTTGGTCGTAGAACATTACCTGAAGAAATGGCTCTTTGTTCTACTGCCTGTGCTATTCAAAATATGTGGCTAGCTTCTCGAGCCGAAAATATCGGCATGGGTTGGGTTTCGTTTTTTGATCCGAATAAATTAGCTCAAATACTAAAATGCCCCGAGTCCTCCAAACCAATCGCATTATTATGTTTAGGTCCAGTAAAAGAGTTTTATCCTGAACCCATGCTACAATTAGAAGGATGGCGTAAGGCCCGAGATATTTCTACCCTACTGTTTGATAATTACTGGGATAATAATATCAATATGGATATAAAAGTATGAGCATTGCTTTTGTCGTTCTTGCTGCACTATTAATCGACTTTATGTTGGGTGATCCACGTCATTTTCACCCGATAGCCGGTTTTGGACAAATTGCTGCTTGGCTAGAAAAAAAATTAAATCCATCTAATCATGATTCAAGCAACATATCAAAAGACAATTTTACTTACTCGCCAGTAAAGACACGTTTGCTAGGTTTATTTTCACTTATTATATTGATAGTGCCTATCACGCTACTATTATCCTACATTAATTTATTATTCACCGAGCAGTCATTACACATAATTGAAATTTTAATTTTATTTTTTACTCTAGGTAGTAATAGTTTACGACTTCATGCTATTTGGGTTTTTAAGGCATTACAAGGCTCTGATATTAGTAACGCACGGTTAAAAACCAGTTGGATAGTTAGTCGAGATACAAGTCAACTAAACCCATCTGATTTATCAAAAGCAACTATTGAATCCGTTTTAGAAAATGGTAATGATGCAATTTTTGCGGCATTATTTTGGTTTATTATCGCAGGTATCCCTGGTGTAGTTATTTATCGATTAAGCAATACACTTGATGCGATGTGGGGGTACAAATCAAACCAGTATTTACATTTTGGTTGGGCAGCTGCACGTCTGGACGACCTATTAAATTTTATACCCGCTCATTTAACCGCTATTAGTTATGCTATAACAGGAAAGTTTTTTTCTGCAGTCAATTGCTGGCTACAGCAAGCCTATCAATGGAAAAGTCTGAATGCAGGTGTTGTTATGTCCACTGGCGCTGGTGCCTTAGCTGTTAAACTAGGTGGTACAGCAAAATACCACGGCATAGAATCCCAACGTAAAATATTGGGAACAGGTGAAGATCCAGAATCAAAAGACATTAAACGCGCCATAAGTTTAGTACAACGCAGTTTAATTATATGGCTTACTGTTATTTTTATACTATCCTATTTTACTATTATTTAATTACTTTAAAATTTATGAATAGTATAAACAGGAACAATTTAGTCAGTCCTAATAAAAATTCTAATCCTGAGATAAAGTCGGAAATAATTAAAAAACATTTCCATGGTGGGCAGTTAAATAGCATTGCACAACAATATAATATTCCCGTTTCTGAGTGGCTAGATCTATCTACTGGAATCAATCAAAATAGTTACCCCATTCCGAATATTCCAGAGTCAGTATGGAATCGTCTACCAGAAAGTAATGATGAATTAGATAAAGTGGCCACAGAGTATTTTGGTTGCGATACGCTATTAGCGGTTTCAGGAACTCAAGTAGCAATCCAATTACTCCCAAGTATATTCCAAACAAGCACAGTTGGTTTAATCCAACCCAGTTATTATGAACACAATAAACATTGGAGTCTACACAAGCATACCGTAATTGAATTTACACAAAACTTTCAAAATCAAAGCATTCAAGATAGTAAGATTAATTTAATTAATCAAATAAATGAACAAATTCATTTACTCGATGTACTTGTAATTATTAACCCTAATAATCCAAGTGGCCTTAGTTTTAGTTCTAAACAACTGCACCAGTGGCATAAGATATTACATAAAAATAATGCACATTTAATTATTGATGAAGCCTTCATGGATGCCCATGAATTAACAAATAAAACTAGCTCTATGTTGAGTCCAACATTATTACCCAACTTAGTTATATTACGTTCAATCGGTAAATTTTTCGGTTTAGCCGGCATTCGATTAGGATTTGTTTTTGCCAATGATAGAATATTAAATAAAATAGCAGCGTTACAGGGCCCCTGGCCCATATCCGGAGCAAGTCGATGGGTGGCTATCAAGGCATTAGCTGATCGACAATGGCAAAAACAAACCCGCCTGTATTTACAAAATCAAAGTTATCGCTTAAAAAAATTATTATCTGACTATAATTTGCAACCCAACGGCGGCACTGCATTATTTCAATGGGTGCTAACAGAGGATGCTGAAAAAATTTATGATCAATTAAACCAACAAGGAATATTATCACGTTTATTTGATGAGCCCAAAAGCTTGCGTTTTGGTCTTCCAAAAAATGAAGTTCAGTGGCAAAAACTCGATAACGCTTTACAAGTTATTTTTTGTACATAAATCAATATTAATTAAATAGAATAGCTTAGACAATAATGACTGCGACAGCTTTAATGATCCAAGGTGCAACCTCCGATGCTGGTAAAACAGCCTTTGTAACCGGTTTATGTCGCCTGCTTACTCGACAAGGTTATTCCGTTGCGCCATTCAAGCCTCAAAATATGGCATTAAACAGTGCGGTAACTCAAGATGGTGGCGAAATAGGAAGAGCACAGGCCTTACAAGCTCGAGCTTGTGGCATACCCGCCATGACAGATATGAATCCTGTATTACTTAAACCAAACAGTGATACCGGTTCACAAGTTATTGTTCAGGGTCGTGTTATTGCTAACATGGATGCTAAAAGTTACCACTCTTACAAACCAACTGTATTACACTCTGTATTAGAGTCATATAACCGACTTAGTCAACAACATGATATTATTATAATAGAAGGTGCAGGCTCCCCTGCTGAGATTAATCTCAGAGAACACGATATTGCTAACATGGGATTTGCAGAAGCCATCGACTGCCCTGTCATATTAATTGCAGATATTGAGCGTGGTGGCGTATTTGCTCACTTGCTCGGTACCTTAGATGTGTTATCTGAGTCAGAACAAAAACGAATGTGTGGTTTTGTTATTAATCGGTTTAGAGGTGATATTGATATATTACAATCCGGTATTGATTGGTTAGAGCAGCGCTGCAAAAAAACTGTTTTAGGCATTTTACCTTACTTAAAAAATTTACATTTGGAAGCTGAAGACTCTCTAAATATAATAAAATCAAGTCACGCAAATTCTGTAGATGCATTAAATATAATTGTACCTCTATTACCCAAGATAAGTAATCATACTGACTTTGATGCGTTACGTTTACATCCTCAAGTTGATTTACAATTTATAACAGAGAATGAAACTATCCCAGCAGCTGATCTTATTATTATCCCTGGCAGTAAAAATGTTCGCAGTGATTTACAGTGGTTAATTAACCAAGGTTGGAATAAAAAAATATTCAAACATTTACGTTATGGTGGAAAAGTAATTGGAATCTGTGGTGGTTTCCAAATGCTAGGACATGAAATACAGGATCCTGATGGTATAGAAGGCCAAGCTGGTACAAGTACTGGCTTAGAGTTACTCGATATGATTACAACACTACAAAATAATAAAATATTACAAAATAGAACAGGAAAACTCGTCATCAATAATACCACTATTTCTGGTTACGAAATTCATTGTGGTACGACACAGGGGCCTGCATTAAAAAACCCTGCTATTCAATTTGAAGATTCAACTGATGGCGTATTATCACAAGACGGAATGATCTTAGGAACCTATTTACATGGACTATTTGATACCGACACAGCAATTGCAACTATTCTTGAATGGGCAGGAGTAGAAAATACTGTAAAATCTAATTATCAGTCAAAATGCGAACACGGTATTAATTTACTTGCCGATACAATTGAAAACTACATTGATATGAAAGAAATATTTAAACTTTTGAATTTAGATAGATTATCTTGCTCTGAAAAAAATCAAATAAAGAAAAATTTGATTTAACTCAATAAATATTTAAACCGAATTTTCTTTTTATTTACACATCACACGATGCAGATAACATAATTTCTTGAAATGGATCTAGCGTTTTTTTAAGTTTATTTTGTACACGCCATTTATCTTGAATTTGATACGCTTCAACTTCCAAATGACCAAGACAGGTGGTTTTATTTTTTCCATTACGCCATTGTAAATAATGAATCAATTCATGTAGTAATCGAGATTGATCAACCTTATTTTCAGTTTGAAAATTCGAGTGCAAGTAGATTGTTACATTTTTATTGTAAAACCCCATTATTTTGGCTGAATCACATTGATTTTTATTGTTAATTCCATAAATTGCACAAACATTGTATGGTTCAGTCATTATAACATTGGGCAAGACCACAGTTGAGCTATATGCAGTATTAACTTCAATCCAGATAAGCAGCGTTACTAATAGTTCTTGCATGGAATTAATCCGTATAAATAATATCTATTGGTTCTTATCGACACCAATCAAAAAATAATTAATTAATAGTCATTCTAAATTTTCTGACTCTTAAACTAGAGTACTTCAGTTACTAATAGTGTAGTTGAGAAAGATACTCATAAAATAAGTTCCAACT
>CAYQUC010000159.1:0-5597 GCA_964420605.1 uncultured Thioalkalispiraceae bacterium
CACTGTATGACCTTTGTTGTCGATGTGCCGTTAAGCCGTACTCCACTCCCACTCCCACTCCTGAAAGATATACCCACAGCACCGCTTTTTTTCCGCCGGCATTCATTGCAATATTACCACCAATGCACGAAGCATCTTGCGAAGTAGGATCAACTGCAAATACTAAATCTGATTTACTAGCCGCTTCAGAGACACGTTTAGTAACAACACCCGCCTCAACCGCAATGGTTTTAACCAAGGTATCCACACCGGGTAATTGCCGTTCCCGAACATCATAAACTGTTTCAAGTTTTTCAGTATTAATAACCACACTATCAGCGGTTAATGGTACTGCACCACCGGTATAACCTGTACCACCACCGCGAGGGATAATCGACAAATTTAAATCAATACACGCTTGAACAATTAATTGAATTTGTTGTTCGGTTTCTGGTGCAACAACAACTAACGGATATTCAACTCGCCAATCCGATGCGTCGGTAACGTGTGACACCCGAGCAAGACCACTAAAGTCAACATTATCGGCACGGGTCGCTTTCCTAAATCGCTTTAATACACGTTTGCGTAACTCATTTTGCTCTGGAAACCATTTTTCAAAATCATCAACGGCTTTCTTTGTTTGTTTAACAAGTTCTAAGGCTTGAGTATTTTTTTCTGCTCGCGAACTAATTTGATCTAAACGATGGTTTAAAGCTTGAATCAGCGCCATACGACGTTTTTTATTAGACAATAAATCATCTTGAATAAATGGATTGCGTACCACAACCCACATATCACCTAACACTTCAAACAGCATTCGAGCCGAGCGTCCGGTAACCCGCTCATCTCGGAGTACGTTTAATGTTTCCCAAGCAGTTTCACCCAAAAAACGATGAACAATTTCACGATCAGAAAATGAAGTGTAGTTATACGGAATCTCGCGGATACGGGTGGTCATAATTCTCGCTTTAACCTTGTGTCGATAAGGGAATATAGATTGCTAAAACCGTATTTTAACATGAAATTCGAAGAATCGATTGATTTACAAATTTGATAATTGTAACAAACTTTATTTAGTAATTAGGCCGATAGAGCCAATGCCACTATCTAAGGTGATTAAGTTCCAGTAAAAAATAAATGACGCTAAGATCGAAGATAGTAGTTCTTAGCGTCATCATTATAAATGCTCAGTTTTTAGCGAATTCGTGGGCAAATTTCGTCTGCATTAAAAAAGAATTCCATCTCAGCTTTTGCAGTATCAGGACCATCAGAACCATGAACCGCATTTTCATCAATTGATGTAGCAAAATCAGCACGAATAGTACCCGCATCAGCTTCAGCAGGATTAGTTGCCCCCATTACTTCGCGATGTTTGGCGATGGCATTCTCACCTTCAAGTAATTGAACAATAACAGGACCCGAAATCATGAAAGAAACTAAATCACCGTAAAATGGGCGTTCTTTATGTACTGCATAAAACTCACCGGCCTTTTCTTCAGTCAATTGCATCATTTTAGCTGCAATGATTGTTAAACCTGCTTTTTCAAAACGGCTGTAAATTTCACCAATTACATTTTTAGCAACGGCATCAGGTTTAATAATTGAAATAGTACGTTCTACAGACATGAAACACTCCAGAAATTAGATTATATAAATAGAATAAACTCACAGATTAAGTGAATTTATAGATAGAAAATTGAGCTGCATTTTACCGTTAGAATGGCTTTTCAGGCAATAAAAACTGTCTATATTAACCGTATTAAGTTGGATTATTGCTTTCAAATACCTATAAGATTTACTACTAAAAACTCTCATGAAATTCAATCCGTTAAAATAGTCCATAACAAATTCTGATAGTAAATTAACAGCGTCTTAAAACAATCATTTTATGTATAAAACACTAGCTCTAAGCTCCATAAACGCCCTAAATTGACAGTATTTCTTATTGATATCAACAAGTTACCTTGGTCCGACCCGAATTACCGTAAAACAATCATTTTATGTATAAAACACTAGCTCTAAGCTCCATAAACATCCTAAATTGACAGTATTTCTTATTGATATCAACAAGTTACTTTGGTCCGACCCGAATTCGAACCGAATTCCCACAAAAAAAACCCGGAATCAGAACGATCCCGGGACTAGTTTCATTATAAATAAACAAAGTTACTACAGTAAGTCTTAGAATATGTGTCGAACTTGAACACCGTATAAATTTCCAACCGATTGTAAGTTATTATTTGGATTACCACCGGCAGCAGGTGCTTTACACTCAGTAGCATCAAATTTTCGATCGGCTACATTGAATGTTAGTCGTGTTTTTTTATTCATATGGTACTGAGCACCCAAAGTAATAGTTTCGAATTTAAATTTGAAAGCACAAGGAGATGGCGGTCCAGGTATTTTAACTGCATTAGTTAGTCGATTATAAACATCATAACGAGCATCTAATTCCCAATTAGTTCCAGGAATTTTCCAGCCACCTTCTAAATAATACCCATCGGATTTACCCTTACGACCATCAGCTAATAACTGACTACCACCACCCGTTGGGGTCGTAATTGTGAAAGTAGGGTTATCGGGCCCTAAAAAGATCATACCCTCACCAGACAAGTATTCTGCCGTTACTCTAAATTGACCTTTTAAGTATTTTGTACCAACCCCCATTCGTTTTCGATCGTAAACTTGTTTACCTGAAGATTCAAAGTCATTCGCTGCTGGTGAAGCAGGATTATAAAGGGTTCGTTTTCCGGTTTGACTCCAAGCAAAAAATTTCCACCCTTGGCGGAAAGGACCAGAACCACCATAAACACGCTCAGTTGAAACATAAAGATGCAAGTCTTTATTTCCATCGTTATCAGAGAAATTAACACCATTACCATTGCCATACATCACAGCGTAAGTTGAATCCCAATTACCCGTTATAAAATTATCAAATAACTGTACACCAACATCACGAAAAGCCCCTACAGGTTGATTAAACTGATTAAAGGCTGTTTCATTATTCCCATCAGTATATGCAAAGCCAGTAGTATTATTTCTATTTGGTTTATATTGTTTATTTGGAAACCGCTCCAACATCATCTGATTCGCTACTTGAGAAAAGTTGATATAATCAAACACATGAATCGCTTGATAACCTTCCTCAAAAGTAGGTACTTTAAATGCCCCAATACGAACACGCATTCCTTTAATATGATTCATGGTAATACTGGCATCGGTAAGTTTAACCGAACCACCATCACCATGAGTAATCGCATTATTACCAAATTCTGCCAATACAAAATAATTAACGTTACTATCTAATGGCATACCAAAACCACGAATACCAAGACGTGCTCGACGTACATTAAAGCCATCTTGTGATTCTAAATCTGGCCCAATTAGTTTTGGGGGTACTAACTCATAGTTATTACCTGGCGTACCAACATAGGCATTTTTAGAGCTTTCATCTTTTTGGTAAGACGCTTCTAAAAATCCCCACACTTTAGCACGGCCTGCAGCCGCGGGTTTTTCTGTTCCTTGTAACATTGTCCAGTTTGCAGCTTGTGCCGGTAATGTAATACCGCACAACGTTATCGCGCTTACAGTTACTATCGCAAGCTTTTTAAATCTTTGTTTTTGAATATGTTTCATATCAATCTCCCGATCCACTCTGATACATGAACATCGAATCGGATGTTCACGTATTAATTTTTTAACTAAATTTATTTAATTTTATTATTATGGTTTTATTAGGTAGTAACCTTTTTCTTGCAAGTCAATAATGCGCACAACACCAGCAGACACCGTAATAGCCTTTGAATTTAATACCGGTGGATGTCCTAGTTTTTTACCCATTCCTCTTATCGTATTCGAGCAAGCACTGAATCTAACACCACTACTCACCAAACTACCGATACGACCTTTATTGGCATTTTCTTTAAATAACAAACGCAAGCCGGGACCAAATGCCACAATTTCAATTTGAACAGCATCTTGGCCGTAGTGTTTAAGTAAGTTGTTTGCAACATTTAACACAAGTGTCTGTTTAAATGGATTTGGATCACTTATCTGTAACACTATTTTCTTTTCTGCTAATGAATTGTCATCCTCTGCAGCAAATGCTGTAGAACTCGATATGACAAACATTAAAAAAAACAAACTAGTAAATATTTTTAACATTGATATTCTCATTACTGTCCTCCGAACTTTTATGGTAACAATACAAAATGCTAGTCATCCGATTAATCAATCTGTTAACTTCATTGACAAAATGAATAGAATATTTGTATTTATAAATAGTTATTAGTGATTATTTATTTTTATAATCTTATGTATAACTAAACTCATATTATTGACGCGAGTAGCCCGCATTTTATTCCACAAAATGTAAAATTATATTTAACTTTTTATTTATCGTGTTTAAACGATTAAAAAATACGATTAATTAGATACAGAAAGCAAAAACTGAAATAATACTGAAATAGTGCATCTAAAATGTAATTGAAAATTAGAATTGGAATAAAACAGAACTTTAGAATGTAAGAATTTACTAATATAATGATTTATTAAATTTAAAATAATAAATGGAATAATTTTTACCTTTACTGCGTCTTAATATATAGTAGAAAGTCGATTGGTATTTAAACGAGTTAATGTAGTATGAATTCACTTTCTTTCTTCGGTAAACACCGAAATATTAAAAACAAAATTGAGCAATTGCGACCTCGATTATATCGATTAGCATTAGCTTGGTGTCATAAACCCGAACTAGCTGATGACTTGGTACAGGAGACAATGTTTAAAGCACTGAAAAAACATCACCAGCTACAAAAAGATAAATCGATTGATAGTTGGATGTTTAGTATTTTAAATAATTGTTTACGTGATCATTACCGCAAGGAAAAAGACACTGATAATATAGATGACTTGATTATAATTGATGATGTAACTCCAGTTACTCATTTTGAAAACAAAACAATCGTTGATTGTGTTAGAGCAGCAGTAGCAACATTGCCCCTAGGGCAAAAACAAGTCGTCACTTTAGTTGATCTTGAAGAACTGAGTTATGCCGAAGTTGCAGAAAAACTTGAAATACCAATAGGAACAGTCATGAGTAGATTATGTCGCGCACGAAAAGCATTAGCAAATAAATTAATGGACCTTCGTAATCCACACCACACGAATAAACCGGCTCTTAGGAGTGTAAAGTAGATGAACAAACATTTTTCCGATGAGTTTATTAATTCTTATTTGGATAATGAACTCGAGAATGATGAGCGAAAAGAATTATTAGATGCTATTCGTCACGATAGTGATTTATCGGCTCGAGTATGTCAACTCAAAAATGTAAAAGACATGGTGCAATTAGCCTATCAAGTTGAAGCACTACCATCGTCAATCAGTAACAAAAAACCACTAAAGCAATGGTATTCCCTTGCGGCATCCATACTAGTTATCGTTGGCGTGTCCATTGGTTGGTTTGCAAAAGAATTTAATGTACAACCACGCTTATCTGACTTTGCAAAAACAGTGCAACTACCAAATGTACCATTTAATTCCAACGATAAAAGTTGGAAGTTAATGTTACACGTGAGTAGCTATGATCCAAAACGCTATAACCTATTAATCAATGA
>CAYQUC010000160.1:0-5542 GCA_964420605.1 uncultured Thioalkalispiraceae bacterium
TCAGATAAAGTCTAAACTGTTTATTCATAGCTTCGGAGCGGTATTATCTGCTATAATTTAATTTAGAACGATCATTCTAATTTTGATGGTTGTCTCTAAAAAAATTACTCTATAACGTATTGTTTTATTTGTATTTATTATGGTTGGACCAAACAAACAATTTAACCAGCAGGAAACCTTGTCCAAAGCACTGAATGTTTTTTGGAATAAAGGTTACGAAGCAACGTCGATGCAAGATCTCGTTAGTTCAATGGGCATTAACCGAGCCAGTATGTATCAGACTTATGGTAATAAGCATGAGTTATTTTTGTCGAGCTTGGATTTATACATTACAACTTCACTTGATGGCATCAGTCAGATGTTGGAGAAGTTTGCATCAAGTTCAAACTCGTCTGTTGATGCAGTGCAACGTGTTTTTGAAAGTATGATCGAATTCAGTATGACTGGTGACAAGAGCGGCTGTTTTATCAATAACACTGCAATCGAATTGGCAACACACAATTCTGAAATCGCCGAGATTATTAGTGAGTTCTGGAAAAGTTTTGAAGCTATTTTTACTCCCTACATTAAAACTGCAATTCAAAATAAAGAGATTGATGCTGCGACAAGCGCCGAACAAATCTCTGCGTTACTCAATATTAATTTGCAAGGTTTTATGGTTAAATCTAAAACCAACTCGACAAAAGAAGATCTGTTTCAATCAATACAATCTTTGTTTGATTTAATTCGTAAACGTACGAAGTAAAAATATCCCAAAATTCTTTTAAGCTCAATTTCCTATAGTAATAGTAAATTTGTCAGCGTCGTTATCTGTGCGATTTCTGTATCTTGTACAATAAACGATCAAAAATATTCAAGTTGCCTTTCCTCATTTATTTTTAAATTTTAATTGACTATTCTGACTTATCGTGGAATGATCATTCCATCTTGGAATGAGTGTTCTAAGTTAATGCACTGGATATAAATAAAATTAAATAGGAGATGACAATATGAACATTAATAGATCGCTTATAAGTATTGCTGGCGTGTTAACAGCAGTGCTGTCAAGTTCGGTTATGGCACATACTGCTGCCACAAATTCCGTGGCTGTTGACAGTGCTTCTGGGTTTCAGAAATTAGCAAAAATGGCTAATGCGATGGGTGGTTTAAGTAAAATTCTGTCGCTACAAGGTGTGGAATTTATCGCCAACGGCAGTAGATTTGAGCCAGAACAAAGTAATAAGCCGGGTGGACATTTTATGGCTGTCGGCGATTATAATTATAAATTTACCACTGTATTAGGTAAGCAACAATCACGTACCGAGTTTGTTAATGATGTAACATTTCCCTTTATTCAACAATTTGCGTTTACCGAAATCATTAATGGTGAGCATGGTGCGGTATTTGGTTTTGACACAGTGTTCACAGGGCCACAAGGACCAATGTTATCGACGCGCTTGGGTGCACGAGTGAAACAAAATCTGGTTAGTTCACCATTGGCATTAATTCATCGCGCTAATCGTTATGCCGCACAAGTTAGATTCTTGGGTACAGAAGACTATAATGGTCGCGTTCATCAAGTGGTGAGCATTCCAGGTTGGGATCAAGTGATTAAAGTGTATATTGATGTTAAAACGAAATTACCGTCAAAAGCTGAAACATTAGAAGATGATACTGTTTACGGTGATACAAATTGGGAGGTCACTTTTAATGATTGGCATGAGTTTAATGGCGTAAAAATGCCGACGACATTGCAACACCAAATCAATGGTCGAACAATTAATAATGAATCACGTTCATCTATTAATTTACAAGCTAGTATCGATCCAAGCTTGTTTGCGATACCGGTAGAATTAATTACTGATTTTAATGCGGATCAATTTGCTTGGGGTATTCGCGCGTCACAGTGGTTTAATCGTCTAATCCAATTCGCAATTCCGTTTGATCTTGATCAACGAACTGCAGCGGTTTCTCAAATTGTTGAAGTGGCACCAAAAATATTTCAAGCACGAGCAATCACGCATCATAGTTTTATCATTGAAATGAAGGATTACTTAATTGTCACGGAAGCACCACTTTATGAAGAACGTTCACAAGTTGTTATTAATGAAATTAAACAGCGTTGGCCGAATAAACCAATTAAGTATTTGCTATTAACACATTTTCACAATGATCACATCGGTGGAATTCGAGCTTATGCTGAAATTGGTGCGACAATAATTGTTGGTAGCCAAACAAAAGATCATTATGAAGCAATTTTTAAAGCGCAACATACCGTTTTTCCTGATGCCTACCAAGTGAATCCGGTTGACGTTACGATTAAAACGGTTGAAGCCGGTCATGATATGGTTATTAGTGATGGTACGCGTAATGTCAGAATTTTTGACGTAGCAAATCGTCATGCCATCGGAACTTTAGTTCCTTTTGTAGAAGATGCTAATGTACTTTTTGTGAGTGATTTGTATTCACCGCAGTTCTTTGCGCAAGCAATTCCACCATTGTTTTTCGGTTGGTCTGAAGATTTATTGGCGGCATTAACTGTGAGTCCATTGGATATTCAATGGATTGTTGGTGGTCATGGTGGTGTTAGTAGTTACGATGATTTTGTAGCCAAAGTAGAAGCATCGCGATAATAATGTAAAGAGTTGTGATGTACCCAATTAAAGGGTACATCACTATTATAACTGTGATTTTACTAATCGCATTCTTGAGCATTTTTAATATAGTCTTTTAGCGTTTTGCCTACAGTATCTTGAAACTGAATATCTAAGGTTACAACATCGGTAATAAGATCAACTCTAAATGTTCTAAATGCACCACGTAATTCGCACCAAGCCGCTAGTGTCCATGCTGTCCCCCAAAAAAATAAACCCAATGGCAAAACCGTTCTACTCGACTTTATATCACTCAAACTACAATAGTGAATTTGTATTTTTTGCTTTTTATCTGCTGCAAGACGACAGTCAGCGAGTGTTTGAGCAACATGGGGTTTAATTTGTCGAAATGGTGAAAATAAATTTTCTTGTTCAAAGCGCGATTGTAAACGTTCAGGCACAACGGTTTTAATTTTTTGTATAGCAAGTTTAGCTGCATTGGCCAAACTTTGATCCGACCAACTTTCTACTAATCTAGCGCCGAGTGTAATGGCCGTTAATTCATCATCAGTAAACATCAAAGGGGGTAAATCAAAGCCCTTTTGTAAAACATAACCGACACCTGCTTCGCCTAATATGGGTACTCCACTTAATATTAAATCTTTAATATCACGATAAATGGTGCGTTCAGTCACTTCTAATTCTTGTGCCAAAAAACGAGCAGTAGTAACCAGTCGGTGTGACCGAAGTATTTGTATTATTTGAAATAGGCGATCGGCTTTACGCATTAAATTAATATTGTTTAAAATTATTTTGAATGTTTTGTAATTCTATTTTAATGGCGCTACATTGTCGTTGGTATAGTTCATCGGTTACACCGTTAGGCTGAGAAAAGTTTATCATGTATTCGCAGCTGTTTTGGTTAATTTCTGTTACTTTTGAAGGTAGGTAGTCAATGCCTTCTGGATCACTGGTCGCAAAAAAATTAACTTCTCCAGAGTATTCATTGGCTTGAATACGTAAATACCGTTCGCCCATCGGTGTCACTATTTTATAGTGATTATGTTCTTTTTTAAGCTCCTGGCAAAATTCAGTCGCCCATTCCGGAAAGTTATCAATATCAGCAAGATAGTGAATAACTGCCGATTTTGGCGCTGATATGGTAATGGACAATGTGTTGGTTTTCATGGGCTGTCTCCTGTTGTATTATAAATTTAATTTCTGTGTAAAATCAAAGTCAGTATACGACAGGGCTACTGACAACATCATGTCAGTAGAGGTGGCAAAAGCCAAAAAATAGTATGCATAAACATTTAGTCTTATTACCAGGTCTAGATGGATCTGGAATTTTGTTTAAACCAATATTAGAATATTGTTTTGAGTCAAAAATGTCACACGATGTTAGTGTGATATCTTATCCTATTGATCGGCACATACCGTATTCCAAGTTAGCCGATTATATTATTCCGTTATTACCCAAAAATACCGATATTGTGTTATTAGGGGAGTCTTATTCAGGTCCGGTTGCAATTCAATTAGCCAATCGAAAAGAATTAAACATTGTTAGTTTATTATTAGTGGCAACATTTTCGTATTACCCTAATAGTATTTTAAAGTATACGTCGTATATTGCTCCTTACCACTATCTGTTGCGTTTACCGGCTCCTGACATCGTTTTACGATTTATGTGTGTTGGTAACAATGTTGATGTCGAAATAATGGCATTATTAAAGCGTAGTTTAAAATATACACCTGCCCACATAATGAGTCAGAGATTGGCTGAAGGCATTCGTGTCGATGTGCGTGTTGAACTTAAATCGCTACCAATACCCTGTATTTACCTAAAAGCAAAACAGGATAAATTAGTTCCGGCTAGTGCAGCAACTGAAATTTCGATTTTAAATGAATCAATAGATATTATTGAGATTGATGGGCCACATTTTTTATTGCAAACGCGAATTAAGGAATGTTGTGCTGTTATTCAAAAATTAATGTACTAATATAGTATATAATTTTCTAATTATTTGGTCGTCATTATTAGCTTTTTCTGGATAAGAGTAGTGAAATAATGTATCAGAAAAAATTAAGTTAAGGACTCAAATTGCAACGCGACTTTCAATACCATAAAAATGTTCAAATTGCGCTTAAAACCGTATTGGATAAATTAGCACGCTATATTAATAGTGCTTCGTCAGAAAAATCAATTGCGTTTGCTGCTAAAAATCTACTTGAGAATGAACGGCAAAAATTTCAATGGTTTCATGACATTCAAATCTGCGTTTCATCCGGCTACGATACTAGGCGTACTAAAAGTAGTAAATATTGCAACCCCGGTAATATTAAAATTGGTAAGTCAAATTTAATCATGGTCAACTTAAAATCCGCTGATAGTACTTGCGTTGGAGATTGCTCGCGCTCCTACGTTCTTGAAAATGAGAATATTGTAAGTGAACCGATAACCGATTCTTTAGCCGAAGGTGTTAATATTGCTCATTTAATTCATGAACAAATGAAAGAGTATATTTCTGCGGGAACTCAATTTAATGATCTGTATAATTTTAGTGGTGCTTTATTAGCCTATACTGGTTTTCAAAATTTAATTGATAATAACAATTTTGGCCACAGTGTGTCACTTACCGGAGAAGCACGACAATACATAGAAAGGGATAATTTAAGCAAGCTCAATGAAGTTGATTTTTTTAGTTATAACATCCACATATGCAAAAAAAATAGCATTTGGGGGTTTCGTTATGAGAATACCTATTTTATCAATCAGCACGGTAATCTTGAAGAGTTATAAGCTGAAGATTCATAATAACCAATTTTAGGTTATTTAAAGAAGATGGTGCGCCCGCCGGATTCAAACTTATCAGATAGATTACGTCGGGAGTTCTTCGAATTAGATAGTGTTCACAATAACCAATTTTAGGTTATTTAAAGAAGATGGTGCGCCCGCCGGATTCAAACTT
>CAYQUC010000161.1:0-5369 GCA_964420605.1 uncultured Thioalkalispiraceae bacterium
AGCACCACCTTGACATGGTGGGGGTCGGTGGTTCGAATCCACTCGCGACTACCAAATTATTTTAAAATCAAATACTTATGAATTTAAATTATTAAAATAATAAGATGGGTGAGTCGATTCTGTTCAAACCGCTCACCAATTTTATTATTTAATGATGAAATCAACGTTGATTGCTTAGGAATTACATTTTCCTGGAAATAACGGATAAAAACAATAGTATTCTCCTAACCATTCAGTTGCCTCCATATTATGGCAAGTTCCTAAATCACTGGCAATTTCAAAAATATGGCATTGAGGTAGATCACTAACGTAATGACTAGCTTCTGCCAATGAAGCCTGAATAAAATTAGTTTTTTTTGTGCTGTAACTCGATTCTGTTGATGCAGGAAATACTGTTAGTGTATTAACATATCCATAACTAACTCCTCCAAATAGTATAATCGATAAAACCCCTTTCGGAATTAATTTCACTGATTCCTGTTTGATTGTATTTAACATTTCTTTACTCATAAATTGTCTCCTTAGCTTTTTATTAGAATGAAAAACTTAATTTTGTAAATATTGACTGCTCAGGTTGTATAAAAGGTGTTCTTGATAAGCCATTATATTCCAAATCGTAAAAATTAAATTTTCGATTAAATACGTTTTTTATGCCTAGGGAAATTATCCCAACTCTTTTGCGAAACCGGTAAGATATCAGGAAATCGGTTACCCAAAAATTATCTGTTTGTCTTTTTTTATTTTGTTTTGTGTATTTTTGATCGATGTAGCTAGAAATTAGTTGAATATTAATTCCAAATGGATTTGAATAATTTAAAGTAATAGGAATGCGTGACGTTACTAAATTTTGTGGAGTAGTATTGTTAATGTTATTAGTTGCACTTTTAAAATTTTCATAAAAATATTCTGTTGATAATGTAAATTTACTATTTATTATAAAATATAAATATGCTCTTATAGCTTGCTCATCAAATTCATCAAACGATGTACTTGTATTGTTATTTATATTAGGGATGTTAAGCGAACGCCAACTTGGTTCGATACTAATTTTTAAAGTTTTTGAAAATGAATGATCAACTGCAAATCCATATTTAGTAATTTTGGCACCTCTTAGATCATCATAGAATTGATTAAAACCAGCAATATTAGTTGGCTCAATGGTTTGATTTGTTGTAGTTGTAGGCCGTAAAACAGTCGAAAAAGCAGCCATTCGAAATAAAGATTTATCTTTGATGTTATATTGAAATCCAAGTTTGGGATTAATTTGTTGATTTTTATATCCTTGAATTTTGTAATTATCATAAGATAGACCTAGTGTAAAAGTTGAGTTATCTACAGGTGAGAACTTTGAATATATATAAGTTGTAGTATGCTTAGTATCTAAATTACTAAGTGTTGTTGGAGGGCTAGTAATTGGTATAATTGGCCCCGGAGGTAAAGCAACTTGGTTAAGTGAAGAAATCTGTTCATGTTTTAGATCTATATCACTAATGCCTGTTATGACTTTAAGTTTTGTTGAATTATATAGGTATTGAAGTTCAACTGAATTTGCCTGCTCATCTTCAGTTACTAGTTTGTTACTTTTGATTGTAAATGGTGCTTCATTTCGAATAGTTTTAAGTTGTTTCTCTTCAAACCTATCGTAATTAATGATTGAACCTAAAAGTGTATGTTTTGCATTAATGCTATAGTTAAACCCAATTCGGTTAGATTTTGTTTTTATATCTGTTCGTTTATTTGGTTCATAGGTATTTGGATCAAACGCGAGTAACAAATCGCCATTGCTTGATTTTTTATTTCGAAATTCCGCCTGTAAATTTAAATGATGAGAAATCTTGTATTGGATAAAAGCATTATATAAATTATGTTCTAAATCATTATTAGGTCTGAAACCATTAGTTTTATAATTAAATTTTCCTAGGCTATATGAAAACTTATTATGTAAGCCTGAAACCACTAAATCTATCCCTCTAGTATCATTGTTTCCTACTATAGTGCTAACTTGAATATCGAAATTATTCTTTGTAAACATTGAGTTAAATTCAGAATATGACGAGTCTAATGGTCCTAGACTATCTAATATCCCTAAATGACTAATAGTAAGCTGAGGTTGAATAGGATTTAAATTTAAAGGTTGCAACAATTGGGCCTGCAATAATTCGCTAACACGAGCTTTTTCATGCCTAGGTAAATTAAAATAACTATCTGCTAATAGGCGATGAGCTGAACTATTGGTTGGATCAGCGTTAATTGATGTCCATCCTTCTTGTAAAGCTAATTGACCAAATTTTAGTTCATTATAAATTCGAGCCATACTAGCACTTCGTGCTGCTTCGTCTTGATCTAACAGTAATGATGAACGATATACTGCACGATTATTATTAAGTGCGATTGATTGTTGTAACTCATGTAATGCTTCTATTGGTCGGTTTATGCTTTGTAGGAGGATAGCGTTATAGTAATATGCTGTCGGATTATTTGGATCAAGTTGCTTTGCCATAGTAAACTGAACAATTGCAAGTTTTTCTCTTTTTTCTTCGTAATACGCTTTACCTAAGTAACTTCGAATCAATGCATTATTAGGATCTAGTGTTGCTGCGAATTCAATATGTTGTCGACCTAGAGATAAATTACCTTGGCGAATAATGACTAAACCTAAGCCTAGATGGGATAGTGGATCAGCACCATCAATTTCAATTGCTTTATTAAATGCTAGTTGAGCTTTTAATGGCTGAATTTGGGTTAAGTAAGCAAATCCTAAGGTTGTTTGTGTTCTTGAAACATTAGGGTTTAATTTAAGTGCTTGTTTAGCTGAATTTAAAGCTTTATCTAGGTTACCAGTCATTAAATTTAACTCAGATAAACGAGACCATAGTAGGGCGTTGTTTTTGTTTTTTTCTATTAAAGATTCAATACTTGATAATGCGCTTTTTATATCAAACATATTCTGATAGGCGTAGGAAAGTGCAATTGCGGGTTCATATGCCTTAGGAGCTATTTGTGTAGCTTGTATAGCTAACTCTAATGCCTTGGTTTTATTATTTTTGACAGTTGCAATAAGTGAGCGTAGCGCAATGGCTTGAGGGTTATTTTCTTGATTATTCAATACTAATTGAATTTCTTTTTGAGAACTTGTAATTTTACCAACAGACAGGTACAGAGTTGCTTTATAAACTTGTAACTCAATATTATTAGAACTTGACTTAATAGTATCAATAAGTGAAATAGCCGTGTAAATATCACCTTTTTGAGCTGCTGTAATTGACTGTTCTAATATAAAGTTTGTCTCATTATTTTGTTCTTTATTTTTGAGTTGAATATTTTTATAGTTTATAATTGCTGGATAATAAAGTGACCATTGAACTGCATTACGAGGGTTAACTTTGACAATAATTGTTGGCGCACTTTTTTCTGTTGCTACTGATGTTTGGCCTTGAATTAATATTGTTTCACCTAAGTTATTGCTGGCTTTTATTGTACCTTCAAACACTGTCACTTCAGATTGTGATGCAGTAACATTAATAACAAATTCTGTTCCTTCAACAGCAGCGTTTACGAATGGTGTAATGACTTTAAAAGATTGTTTTATTCTAGCGATGAAATGCGCCATGCCCTCATTAAGATTTAACCAATGGGATTGATCGTCGTTAAAACCTGATAATGTTATGGTTGTGTTTTGATTTAGCCGCAGAATAGTATCGTTTTTTAAAATTAAAGCTGCACGGCTATTTTGTTTTACGCGAATAATGTCACCTGCACACAATTCATCATCACGCTTTATGGGTAACCATGGAGATGATGATTCATTAGTTATTGAGCGTTTTTCGACATTGCCTTGAATCGATATTGCTTTTGCAACCCAAGGAGTACATTTTTCAGCAGCGTTTACATATAAATTAGTTGATAATAAAAAAAATAGTGATAGTGTGATAAATTTACTCGTAAATCTTGTCCGCGTCATTACCGGACACCTCCGTATTCGCGTTTTTTATTATTTCTTTTGATAATGAACCGGATTACACATAAACTCAAGTCATTGCAATAAAAAGATTTTAGCTACAAAAAATAAGGTAATTATTTGAATTACGTTAAAGTTTATTTTTGTTTCATATCGATAATGGCTGACCATGTTGATTTAACATAAGCATCATTTTTTATAATGTTTTCGCAGTAATGTTTATAAAAAAAGGTTGGGCCATCAGAAGGAAACTCTGTTAGTAGTTTAGTAAAATGTTGCAATGATAGTTTTATGTTGCCATTTTTAAATTCTATAAGGGCCAATTTAAAATTTGAAATGAGTTTATCCATTTCTGGCGTTAAATTAGATTTAAAATCAATAATTTCATATAAATTAATATCCTTGGTCTTACCAGCAAGTCTAAAAAAACCTAATTCGCGCACTATTAAATTTTTAACATCACTAATAGTTTCGTGAGATGCTATAATACGTGTTTTCAAATATTTGTTTAATCCTTGAATGCGATTGGTTGTGTTTACAATATCACCAACTGCACGGTATTCGAAATGATCCATCGCACCAACATTTCCGATGACAATATCTCCTGTATGTAATCCTACTCGAGTAAGTAAAGCATACTCTTTATTTTCAAGCTGCAATTGGTTTAAGTTTTTTTGGATTTGTAGCGCTGAATAGCATGCCTTTTGTTTTAGAGTTAATTCTGGATCGTGGGAGGTCCATATAGCTAGCATTGCATCACCAATAACATCAGAAATTATACCTTGATTAGCTCGTACTGGCTTAAATAAAATTTCGTAGTATTTATTAACTAAAGTGCTCAATATACGTGGGTTAATGTTTTCTGACATGGTTGTGTATTGTTCGGCATCGGTTGCCATACAAATGCCATACATTAAATTTTGACTATTTTGAACATTTCCTTTTTTCTTTGCGAGCTCGTTAACAACCGAGTCTGGTAAATAAAATTCGAATGCTTTCCTTATTAGATTTCGTTCTTTATTAGTTTCAATAAGTTGCCAACCAATTGAGCTAAATAATGATAGTGGAATAAGAAAAAAAAGTGGGATGATAATAGGTAACCAAATACTCAAGACACTAAATAAGTAATAACTAATGCCTAAATAGATAAACCCTATAGTCAATAATACTAGGATCGCAGGTATACTTGATAATGCTCTAGCGGTAAATGCGACTACAAAGCCAAAGATAAAAATCACAAATAAATAATTATAATGACTTAAAGTGGTGATGCTGTTCATCTCGTATAAATTACTAAATGCAGTCGCTGCTATTTCAACACCACTTAAATCAACGCCATTTTTTTGAGAAAATACAGTATTAAAGTTATCTATTTGTTCAGGTTGAATTCGTTCAGAAAATCCAATAAATA
>CAYQUC010000162.1:0-5278 GCA_964420605.1 uncultured Thioalkalispiraceae bacterium
GACGGCATAGTGGATGAAATTATTGTTGTCGATTCCTTAAGCACAGACAAAACAAAAGAAATAGTCAAAAAATATACAAACAAAATATATGACCAAAAATTTATGGGACATGTCGAACAGAAAAATATTGCCGTTGAAAAAGCCAGTCATAATTGGATTTTAAGTTTAGATTGTGATGAAAGATTAACTGATGAGCTTAAAGAATCGATCCTGCAAGTTAAAAATAATCTGGAAGATGCTAACGCATATAAAGTTGCAAGGCGCACTTTTTATGTTTATCGGTGGTTAAATCATTGCTGGTATCCTGATTATAAAGTCCGTCTTTTTAATCGTAAATCAGCGCATTGGGCAGGTACAAATCCTCACGATCATGTTGAAGTCTCAGGAGATAAAATTACAACATTAAAGGGTGATTTATTACACTACTCATTTGATAGCATATCCGAGCATATTCAAACGCTAGACTACTTTACTGAGATAGGCGCAGATGAAATTATAAAAAGAAATAAATCTGTCAGTATTATTAGTCCCTGGACACATGGATTATGGACATTTATAAAGTTGTATCTATTTAAACGTGGGTTTATGGACGGTTATGCGGGTTTAGTCGTTGCAGTATTATCCGGCATGCATGCTTTCATTAAATATAATAAGGTGCTCTTTAAGCGCTGGAAGATGAAGGGCTAGTTTTTAAAATATTTTTCATTTATTGCCTGCGCCGCACTTATTATATCTATATTTTTCATATCAGATTCATCGGCATCTTCAGGAGGTGTAAATGCGAGCCTTCTATCCTCTGAATTTAGTGTTTGCCATCTCAACGGGGTTGCCGAACGGCGACGTTGATAAAAAGCAGCCGTTGGTCTATTTAATGCGCCAGCAATATGTAATGGCCCGGTGGAACCACTTATAAAAAGATCACAAAGTTGAATTATTTTTGAAAAATTAACTAATCCTTTCGTTGAAAGGTAAACAATATGAGGAATATTTTCTAATAATGAGGACAGTTTATTAGCATATTCGATTTCATCTGGACCCGCTGTAATCACAAAAGTATGATGATCATCAATTTTTAGATTTTTTGCCAGATTTGCATATTGTTCAAGATTAAGATTTGTGGCTGAACCACCGGTACCTGGGTGAATAAAAATTAATTTTGAACTATTGCTAAGCTTATATTCTTCACAAAATTGTTCTCGTATTTTAGTGATTTCTTCCTCCGAATAGTGCAGTAGAGGAGCTGTGGGAAGCTTTAATGAAGAGAAACCATGATCGCAAAGAAATTGTTTTGCAAGATCTAGATTATATTCATATTCTGGCTTTAATGAGCGTGAACGGCGTTGAGTTAGCTTGTGATTATAAAAAATTTGTGCAATTTTAGTTGCTGGAGCAAGTCGGTATTTTATCCCTGCTAATAGTGATAATATGCCAATTCGAGTCGTTGAAAATAGTGTAATAACAGAGTCATACTGTTGTTGACGTAGAGTTTTTAATAATTTGAATTGTTGCGATAATGGTGCTTCAGAGCCGGGATCGATAATTACATTGTCAATCCAGGGGTAAGATTTTGCGATAGATTGAGTATATCCAGGAACTAATACATGTATTTTACAATTAGGAACAGTTGATTTTATGAAATAGTAAACAGGGTAACTTAAGATGAAGTCACCCAATTTGTCATTACGTATAATTAGAATTTTCATAATGGAATAAAGAATGGGTTACCTGAAATTAAAAGAAGTCTTTAATAATACTCAAACACAAGAAAAAATAACATATTTACTTTTATTTTTAATGCCTATAGCAGGTCCTGTCGTCAGACACTGGAATAGTTATATATTTGTATTAGTCTTTTTATGTTCAATATATTTTTTATTCGTAAAAAAAGATAAAAAGCCGCTTTTAAAGGAAGAAAAGATAATACTATCAGCATTTGGCTTATTTTTTCTATCCTTTATTATTAGTGCAGCTTTGAATGGCTGGACAGAACTTCAAACACGTGAGCTCGGAAACGAGCTGATGTTCTTATGGATTATTCCTGTTTATTTTCTCATTAGAGAATATAAATTTTCGTTAGATGCTTTTTTTGCAGGCATAATTTTAAGTATCCCCATCATTTTCTTATTTTCACTGTATGAGTATTATTATGTATCCACACCAGTTTTAATAGGAGCGTATTCTCAATTATTCTTGGGACCGATCACTGTATTATTATTATTGTTTTATGCAGAGGCATATAAAGTTTTTTTTGGAAGAAAAAATATATTTTGGGTCTTACCTATTATTTATGCTTTAGGACTGTTTGTTATTATTTTTACTTTTGCTCGTTCAGCATATTTAACGTTAATTATTGGAACGACTGTTTATGTGGTTTTATTTTTAGGGAGGCTAAGATATAAGTTAATTGCTGGTACTTTTTTAGTTATCATTTTCGTTAGTTTAATAAGTATTGAAAAAGTGAATGATCGAGTAATGACAGCAGTTAACAATGTAGAAAATTATATTAATGAAAAAAATATAAATTCGAACAAAATAAATACCAGTGTAGGCATAAGGTTAGAAATGTGGAGATCTTCACAATATGCGATTAAATCACATCCTCTATTTGGTATTGGTGCTGCTAATCATTCTAATTTCATTAAAAAATACATTAAACAAGGAAAAGTTCATGCTGGAGTGGCTAAGCATGGTCACTTACATAATTCTTTTGTAGAAGTGATTTCTAGTAAAGGAATAGTTGGATTAATAATTTTATTGTTGTTGTTTTATTACCCCGTGTATATTGCGTGGAAAAATCGTAAACGGTGCCTGAAATGTTATAAGTATGCGGTGATATTATCGATATCCCTTACAAGCATGTCTATAGGCGAGTCTATGTTAATTAATAAAAATAATGCTATTTCGTATTTTATTTTCTTTTCTACAGTTTTATTTTCACACATGATGAGACAGTTATATTCTAACAACTTTAAAAAACAAATAGGTTATCATGAAGATTCTTGAAATTTGTATGTCTAGCGGTTTTGGCGGGCTTGAATTATATGTGCTCAAGGTGGCAAAATTCCTAACTATTAATGAAAAAAAAATAAATGTATTAACAAAAAACAAATCATTTTTGTCCGATAATTTATCTAAGCATAATATTTTAAATGATAACTTTTCTTCAGTATTTCACCATTTTCCATTATATTCAGCCTTAAAGTTAGCGAAATATATAAATTTAAATGAGATTGATGTTCTTCATATTCATTGGGGAAATGATCTTTTGTTTGCAGTTTTAGGAAAAGTGTTTAGTCGACGGAAAGTGAAATTGGTTTACACAAGGCAAATGTCCTTAACTCGTAAAAAGACTGATATCTATCATCGTTTCTTGTATCGACACGTAGATGTATATTTAGCAATTACAAAAACATTATACAATGATGCAATAAAATACCTCCCTCTTCATAACGAACATATTCATTTGCTTTATTATGGGGTGCCAGTAGCTAATGGAAGTAAAGATATTTGTGATGAGTTTCTTAATAATTCGGGAATGGATATAAACATATTCAAACTTGCAATATTCGGCCGAATTGAAAAGGGAAAAGGGCAGCATCTTGTTATAGAAGCGGCTAAAAATTTATTGGAGCAAGGTCAAAAAATTCAAGTTGCTATTATTGGCCATGTTATGGATAAGGATTATTTCAAGCAACTTGAGATAGAGATTAAAGATAATAATTTGGGAAATTGTATTTTTTATTTAGGTTTTCATGCTAACCCAACTAGTATTATGGCTTGTTTTGATGCAGTGGTATTGGCAACTAAATGTGAGACATTTGGTTTGGTATTGCCGGAAGCGATGCGGGCAGGGGTAACTGTTATCGGTTCGAACTGTGGAGGTGTGCCTGAAATAATTCAACATGAAAAAACAGGTTTATTGTTTGAATCAGAAAATGTAGTTGATCTAACTGCTCAGCTGTCAAAGATTGTCGCAGATAAGGATTTTTGTAAAAAGTTAGCAAATGCAGGCAAAAAAGATGCTGATGAACGTTTCTCAGAAGAAAAACATTTTGATAAATTAGTCGAGTTTTTCGAAATGGTTTAAATAAAAGTGGGCAATTAAGATTAATGCCTATCAGTCAGGGGAAGAGCAAGTTGAACGACTGCTGCTAATGTTTTTAATTTTACGCTTTATAATTTTACGGTATTTTTTATAGCTAAGTTTAATTTTAGTTAAAAAAATCTTTAACTTATCTAAAAACGAAATATTAAAAAGTCCTTTTTTTACATATACAGTATCACTATTATCCATATACCAAATAATATATTCATTTTCAGATATCCATTGTCTTATTTCATCTAAATATGGATTTGTGTACATAGCACCATGCGTTTCAATAGACAATACAAGTGGACGACTAACCATATGCTTAATTACAAACCACTCTCCACCTTCAATATCGATACTTAACAAATCGATGCTACCATCATCTATGGTATCAAAGGTTACAGCATCAACTGTAAATGTATCATTTTCATCTGCAGTATATTCATCATTAACTATCGCTGGTGAAGCATCTAATATTTTTAAATAGGTAGATGCTTTTCGCTGAACCAGTTCGACACTACCTGATTTATCAAAGACAGCGACTGGATGAATGATTACATTGTCCATATCCTTAAAATATTTTTTTGTTATTTCGAACGAGCTAGGATCTGGTTCGACAAAAGTAGATTTTATTCCTTCTTTTGTAAAAGCAACTATATTAGAATTTTCTGGTAAATACACTCCAACCTCAGCAACATGCTTAAACTGTATGTTTTTTTGTTTAAGTTTGAAATAAAGTACTTCTTCTCTTTTTTTCATGCTACTTTTCCAATGTCGATTTGTCGCGCTATTTTATTCATAGGTCAAATTTATTGCATATAGGAAATTAAGCTCGTCCTTCTTTAATCAGATTATCAAAATATTTAATTGTTGTTTTCAGGCCTTCTTCCAGCTTTATCTTTGGTTCCCAGTCCAGTTCTTTTTTTGCTAACGTTATATCGGGTTGACGTTGTTTAGGATCATCCTGTGGTAAAGGATTTAAACTTAATTTAGATTTTGAATTTGTCATTTCAATAATTTTTTCTGCCAGTTCTTTTATGGTAAATTCAACGGGGTTACCCAAATTAACCGGGCCGGTAAAATTATCAGATGCCATTAGGCGAATAAAACCGTCAATCAGTTCATCAACATAACAAAAAGAGCGACTTTGCGAGCCATCTCCATAGATGGTGATATCTTTATTTTTTA
>CAYQUC010000163.1:0-5158 GCA_964420605.1 uncultured Thioalkalispiraceae bacterium
ATTGCTAGGCTAAAACAGGCTGCTTTAACATGTTCTTAAACCGATCTCAGGTTATCCTATGATCATATTTACATTTTTTATAAACATAAAAAGATCATCACTGCGATTCGTTCCTGAAATACTAAATCCTGGCCTTGATAATAAGGGTGTAGGTAATTGAGAAAAACCTGAAAAAAGTTTAAAATCTGTATTAGTATTAGCAGGGTAACCAGATACCCAACCATCTATGTCATTTTGGAAATTAAGTTTTATTTGAATTACATCAGTAACCGGCAGCGGAACTGCAATAGGTAAAGTCAGAGTATCACCACTATCCATAGTATTACTATTACCACCACCACAAGAGGAAATGAAAAATGAAAATAAACATAAGAGTAGAAGTTTAATATTTATAATCTACGTCCATTTTTTGGTTTCCCTATTAAGTCACTTTATATATTACAAATTAGAGTTAGTTATTCTGTGTTTATAATTTTCGAACTAAATTTAAATAAGGTAAGTCATATTTAATTATGAGTTTTAGATTGTTAAGTTATACTTTTCGTGCGCAGTAGTTCGATTGCTGTTAACTTGTTTATATAAACTAATATAGTTAAACGAGTAAATATTTAAATTTTTATGTGCTAAAACGTACTCATATAATGTACCGTGGCAACGAATGTTAAACACCACTTTATATTTATTTCTTTAACAGTTAACTTTAAAATCTGCTTATGATATGATCGATTTAACTTAACAAGGAGCTTTATTGTGCAAGGAATTCGTTCAAGTTTTTTCACTTATCAAACTAAATTTAATCCAAGAGTCTATTATAAAATTTTAATTGTTATATTGAGTTTTAGTTTGTTCTCCTGTGGTGGTGGCAGTTCTGGAGATTTACCAGATACAGCTGCACCCGATAAAAAAGCACCTGTTATAAAATCACTTAAACCTTTACCCGGTTCATCTATTGTCAATGCAAATGCTTTTGTTGACATAGAATTTGATGAAAAGTTAGAGCTGTATGATACCAATAATATTCTAATTAATTATTACCAATCAACTGATACAAGCAGTCCCACTGGAGCAGTTGAGTTAACATCATCAGATTTGTCTTTCATACAAAATACATTAAGAATTAAGCCTGGTTTATTATTATCCAACACAAAATACCAAGTTATTGCCAAAGGATTTCAAGATATTTCTGGTAATTTTATGATAGATCAATGTCTGTGGGAATTTGCAACATCACCATATTCAGGAAGTATTAGTAAAGATATTACTGGTAATTGTGGAGTAACACCAGTTTCACCAGTTACAACAGCAAGTTTAACGAGTGGTGTATTCAATAGCTCTCAATCAGTAATCCTAACTTGCATCGATACAAATGGTGAAAATTGCATTGCTATTTATTACACGCTTGATGGAACAACTCCAACAACAAATTCACCGACTTATTCCAACCCGATTAGTATTGATTCACTAAATACAACAACGATATTAAATTATTTTGGAGTTGATAGTGCAGGTAATGTCGAATTTCAACAAACACAAAATTATACTATTGATACTATTTTACCTATAACCACTGTTGATGTTGCTAGCGGAATCTATAGTGGCGCTCAAAGTGTAACCTTAAGTTGCACGGACAGCTCTAGTGGTCAATGTGCTTCAATTTACTACACGCTTGATGGAACCGACCCAACAATAAATTCATCGGTTTACACTTCACCGATAAATATCGATCTCCTAAATGTTACAACATTACTAAAATATTTTTCTGTTGATTCTGCCGATAATATTGAAAATCTACAGACTCAAACTTACATTCTTGATGCAACAACACCTAAAACAACAGCAAATCCAGTAGGTGGTGATTATAATGGTGCGCTATCAGTCGTCTTAAGCTGCACTGACTCAGGTGGAGGCATTTGTTCAACAACTTACTTTACTTTAGATGGGTCAGTACCTTCGATTAATTCTCAAGTTTATAGTAACTCGATCACAATATCTGCTGCGAATAAGACAACAATATTACGGTATTATTCAACTGACAGCGCAGGAAACACGGAGTCAGTAGGATCTCAAAGTTATACAATTACGACTACACTGCCCATTACAACAGCTAGTGTGACTAGTGGTATCTATAATTCTGCGCTGTCAATAGAACTAACATGTATTGATGCAAGAACAATAAACTGTACTTCAATTTATTACACATTAAATGGAACAACACCCACCACAAATTCTTCGGTTTATTCAGCCCCGTTTAGTATTTCAGCGCTAAATACAACGATAATTTTAAAATATTTTGGAATTGACAGTATTGGAAATTCTGAAATTGTGCAAACGCAAAGTTATAGCCTTGATGCTATATCACCAGTTACTAGCTCAAGTCATACCGATGGTTTTTATAATGCTGCACAATTGGTAACATTAAGTTGTTCTGACAGTGGCGGTGGTAGTTGTTCAAAAACATATTATACAGTAAACGGATCGATACCAACGGTTAATTCAACTGTCTACACAGTTCCAATTAATATTAATACGCTTAACAATTCAACAACGTTACGATATTTTTCAGTTGATAGTGCAGGTAATTCTGAGCCGTCAAAATCAAACACCTATTTAATTGATACTCTCCCACCGACTACAACAGCAAGTCAGACAGCTGGGACTTACCCAGGTCCTATTACAGTAAGCTTAACCTGTTCAGATTTATTTACGAGTAGTCTATGTAAAGTGACATATTATACTATTGATGGCACAACACCTTCGACAACATCGTTAGTGTATTCAGGGCCAATTTCTATTACTGCTAACACGACGCTTCGTTATTTTTCAGTCGATAATGTAAATAATAGTGAATCAACTTTAAACAATTCAAACTATTATACTATTTCTTTTTTAGCATTAGGTTCTAGTGGTGGACCTTATGGTGGTGGAATTACATCTTTAAAAGTAGCTCCTGTAAACTCAAATGTATATGCCAGTGGTATCTGGGGAGGTATGTATAAAAGTAACATAGTAAACAATTCTCCTAATTGGTTCTCTATCGGTTTTCCTGATAATCAAATCACTTGGTTTGATTTTGATCGTGCAAATCCTCAATCTATATATGTAATAGCAAACCGAACAGTAGTTTCACCTTTAGGGGGGTTATACAAATCTACTGATGGAGGCGCAAGTTGGAAGCTTCTTTACAATGCCAATAGCGGTAATGTGAAAGTGGATCCAATTGATTCAAATATTATTTATTATAGTGCAGGTAGTAGTGATGGTTTTTTACGAAGCGTTGATGGCGGTACTACATTTACACCGATTGGATTTATTGGGGCATTTGTGGGAGCAATCTCAATTGATTCTGCAAGTACTATAATGTACATTGATACAAGTGTTGGTATATATAAAAGCAGTAATAAAGGTGATACATGGACTCAAATTCCAGCAAGCAATTTTACTGATACTTATTTTTCTGATATCGACGTTGATCCAGGTAATGCTAATATTGTTTATGTTTTGTCAGAAACCAAAATATATAAGAGTAGTGATGCAGGAGTCACTTGGTCAGTAATTCGAACTGCTAGACCTACGGATTTGATAATTGATCCAACGAATTCAAATATTTTATTTGTTGGAGATGTTAATAGTAGATCTATTTCAAAAAGTACAGATGGTGGTATATCCTGGACCACTGCTTATTATGGTGATTTTGGATTTCGAGCTAGTGAACTTGCTTATGACCCTTCTAATTCTACAATAATTTACGCAGCTACTAATTCTACAGGGGTTTATAGATCTATTGATTCTGGTGCGACTTGGAGTCCATGGAATTCTGGTTTGTTAGCTGTTGCAAATTATAGTTTAGGGCAGGGTTCAGTGGCGCCTCAAACTCTTTTTGCCAGTTCAGGTTCAACCGGAGTATTTCAGACAAGTGACGGTGGTGCAAATTGGTCAGAATTCGGTAGTTATAATACTACCTATAGTTCTAATAGTGCATACATTTCTTCTTCTTCTGATATTTCTGTTGATCCTAATAATCAAAATAATATATTTATATCCAATTGGCAATCAGGTGTACACCATACTATAGATGGTGGTACGACATGGACAACAGAAGAGTTTGATACTCCATCAGTTGGAACATATTCATTTTCAGTTATTTTTGATAATAAAAATATAGATGTACTTTATGCAGATGTTTTAAAATCTTCTGTGGGTAGACTTATTTATAAGTCCGTTAATAATGGATTAAATTGGTTTAATTCATCAACAGGGTTGCCTAGTACACTTACAGGAGAATTAGTAATTGATCCTATTAATACCAATGTGCTTTATATTGCAAATTATGGAAATTTAACAACTGCCAGTATCTATAAATCAATTAATGCTGGTTCTTCATGGATATCTTTAACTAAATCTTTTTATGGAATAGAATCAATAGAAATTAATCCCAGTAATACAAATGAACTTTACGTTGGTACTTTTGATAGTATTCTAAAATCAACTGACGGTGGAGCAACTTGGGTAAAAGTTTTTCCTAAATTAGGGGTGCGGGGCTT
This sequence comes from uncultured Thioalkalispiraceae bacterium, assembly GCA_964420605.1. Classification (GTDB taxonomy): domain Bacteria; phylum Pseudomonadota; class Gammaproteobacteria; order UBA6429; family Thiohalophilaceae; genus CAYQUC01. The sequence continues at coordinate 4,542 of CAYQUC010000163.1, forward strand.
TAGGGTATATGACATAGAAGTATCACCTATTAATAATAATATCGTTTATGCAGGAACACAAATCACAGGCTTATTTCGCAGTAATAATGCTGGTAAAGATTGGAGTCCAATTAATGTGAGTAACATGAATATTAATACAATAATGGAAATAAAAATTGATTATATTAATGATAATATTATTTACGCTGCAACAAGGGGCGGCAGTGTATGGAAAGTTGAAATCACCCCATAGTTGTGGTTGATTTAATACATTAAAGATTTTGGGTTTAATATTACCCGGTAACAAAGCTTCTTTGTCATCCAACTGTTTTGTTTTAGGCGGTTGAGTAAATTGATAACGGTAGGCATACGGCTTCAAGTTATTAACCTTAGCGGTTTCAAATTAAACGGTCACGGTAGGAAAGCCGATCACTCGGCTCCCCCCACACAGATCCGTACGTGCGCTACTAACGCATACGGCTCCTACTTCAGGTATCTGGCGCGAAATCGCATTTCTGGATAGGCATGAACAACAGTAACCGCAAAATAAACCCCACTCTATCAAGAACTCCCCCCCTGATTTAGGTAAGCGTCGGCTAAATCACACCTAGCAAGAATTATACTTTAGAAAAATTAAC
>CAYQUC010000164.1:0-4858 GCA_964420605.1 uncultured Thioalkalispiraceae bacterium
AGATCGCGAACCATTGGATCATGAAGAGCCTAATCAAACAACGTGTACAGGCAATTCATCTTGTCATGGTAAGGGACAGGGTGAGGAAGCTATTATTGGGGTTAGTTGGGATTAGGTCATAGTTAAGATGTGTCCCGTCCTAAAATAAGTTGACGGGACAGTTAGCTCTGATGGTCTTTATACCTTCGAATTCCTTTAATTCTACAAAATTAGTATATAAAACGCTCAATTCATGCCGAAATTGAAAAGATATGTATTAAACGTTACTTATAAAATGTTATGCAGCGAAATATTTTTTAACAATTGATCCAGCCGTTATAAGTCCGTAAAATGATATGCATTATAACAATCCACTACTTTCATATAGTAATTGAATATTACGCAGGAGCTTACCGTGCAAGGATCGCAATCTATGTTATCTTTCCAAAACTATTTTTTTTTTAACTTTAAGTTTTTACTAATTAGTATTATTGCTATCGTGCTAAGTGCCTGTAGCGGTGATAGTGGAGGTCTACCTGAGGTTGCCCCGGAAGATAAATTAAATCCTGTTGTTCAAAGTATTGTACCGGCATTAGACGAAATAGATGTTCCAATCATACTCACCAGTATTGAAGTGAGTTTTAATGAAGAACTCAATGAAGAAAGTTTCTTTGCTTCTAATGTATTGATTCAAGAAATTGATGATTTAGGAAATATTGTTGGTGGGGCAAAAACAGTTAATCTGGACGAAAATCGTCCATTGTTCTTTAAACTAAAAAGCAATACCTTAGTTATTAAACTTGCCCGAGGTGATAAAGGTTTACTAGAACAAAAACGATATCAAATTGAAATAAGTGGCTTCGAAGATAAAAGTCTCAATATCATGCCAGTGTATAAATCTCGATTCTCAACCAGAAAGCCACCTTCAGCAAAAATTACTCCGAAAGATGGAGCAATACCGGTTTCACGCTCAGAGGTTATCACCGTTGAATTTGACGAAGTAATGAATGAAGCAAGTTTAATTTCTGGTTTTGAGTTAATCGAAACAAAATTAGACTTGACTCAGATTAGTTATAAAGTAATAGCCGTTAATTCACCATTACTGTTTAATCATCAAATTATTAATAATAAGTCGATTGCGACTTATACTATGGTTGAACCAAGCGATTCACAACAGATTAAACTGTTTGCGGTGTCAACTAAATATACAGTCAAGTTATCACCAAGCCAAACGAATGTTGCTCGTGACTTAAATGGAAATGCTCTGTCGCCAGTGTCGATTTCATTTACTACTGGTGTCAGTGATAAATCGGGTGCCGCGCCAGAAGCACCTGGTACAGTAGTTGCAGCGCAAGATCCTAATAATGTAACAATATTTAAAAATACAATTAACTGGCCAAATAAACCTGCAACAGCATATAACCTGTACGTTTCTGTTAATGATAGTGGTTTTACTCAAGTCGCGGCAGGTCAGCCGCCATTACTAGTTTCGAGTTTTGTTGATACACCGGTCAACCTTGGCGATAAATACCGTTATGCAGTAACTGCAATGAAAATTATTAGTACTGCCCCAAATGTGTACGGCCCTGAAAGTGCCTTTAGTTATTCGAATGAAGTTATTCCAAGTGTGGGCGCACCATTTAAATTAACTGCTGTAGCAGGACCAAATAGTATAGGTGGTGCTAGTACCGTGACCGATGGTGCAGTGGAACTCACGTGGGATTCGGTTGCTAATAAACAATATAATCTGTATGTGAAAGTTGCAAATGGCTCATTTAATAAATTGTTAACGTCTCCAATTACCGCAGCTGCAAATCAAACAATTTATCCTGTTGTAAAAAATAGTTATAAACCGGGTAATGATGTTGCTTATCAATACGGTGTTACTTTGATAAATACTAATAATACGGAATCCGCTATGACGCTAAGTAACAGCGTTGTGCCATTTGGTGCGCCGTTAACAATTCAAGTCACCGATGCAGATAAAAAGGTGAATTTATCATGGCCAATATGGAAAAACGTACCTGGACTAAGTTATAACGTGTCAGTTAAAGTTGGTACCGCAACAGTGTATTCAACAATTGCAACTGGTTTAACAGTGGGTAGTTACACGCATGGTAGTGGTGCTGTTGGCTCTAATAATGCACCACTTATCTATAATGAATCGTATACTTATCAAGTTATTGCAGTTTCAACGGTTGGTAATGTTATACGCACAAGTTTAGCCAAAATAAGTGCAACGATTACACTAACGGCACCATCGGCTGTACCTACTGTGACTAATGCAACAGCTATGGCAAACGATGCCAATGTGTTACTAAGTTGGGATCGCGTCGGTACAAAAAATTATGATTATCGAATTTATCAAAAACAAGGTAATGATATTAATTACACCTTAGTGAAAACGATACCGAGTTCTGCAGTTGTCACTCCAACAATTAGCGCCAGCATTAGTGTATTGAATAATACCAAAAATACATTCCAAATATCAGCTGTTGATATCAACTCTGAAGGACTTCGAGCCACTACAGCTGAGGTAACACCTCAATTACAAGGTGCAAAAATATCAGGTTGGAGTCATAGCTGTGCTATTAAAAATGGTAAATTGAGGTGTTGGGGCGATAATAAATTTGGACAACTTGGCAATAATTTGAGTTCGCATTCAGAACAACAAGTCGAAGTCGTTTCACCTATAACCGGCGCTCTCTGGATTGCTGTGACAACGGGGGATTCACACAGTTGTGGCATTATCGATACCGGTGCAATGTACTGTTGGGGAGAAGCTCGAAATGTCGCTCTTGGAAATAGTTATACAGGAAATGCACGTGTTCTAGGTCCAACTTTGGTTGATAAGCCTGCGGCTTTAGGTGTAAATGAAACAGTGAATTGGATCCAAGTATCTTCTAGTCGATTTACGACCTGTGGTATTCATAGTGGTGCTACCGGTAAAGGTCAACTCTTTTGTTGGGGTGATAATGGCTACGATCAATTGGGTATTGAACAACAAGTTCCAAAGGCTGTGTTCGAAAGCAGAATTCCTGAACCGGTTATACCAGCCTCTGGATTGTCTCCCGATGTTGATTGGGTTGAGGTTCATTTGGCTGAACGTCACACCTGTGGTATTCGACAACAAGCAGTTGGTAGTACCTTATGGTGTTGGGGAAATCGTAACAATGGTCGCCTAGGTGACAATAAACCAAACGATACAGCGACATCCTCGATTTTTCCAACGCAAGTAGTGTCAACAATCGGTGCTGCAATTCCGGATAGCGATTGGAGCAGTGTCGCCGTTGGCGGCGCTCATACTTGTGGCGTTCGTGCATCAAATAAATCGTTATGGTGTTGGGGTCTTAATAGCGCTGGTCAAGTCGGTAATCAATTTGCACGCTTTACGAATGACGCACCATTGCAAGAATCGACAAATGCCACAGACTGGCTCAAAGTATTTGCGAATGCTGTTCAAACTTGTGGTTTAAAGCTATCAGGTGAAATAAGTTGTTGGGGTTTGAATAAATCAGGTCAAAGCGGTACTGGAAGCACGAATTTTGTCGATGAACTCCCAACTATATTTGCGGGTACCGCCGATTGGGTTGATATAGGAATCGGCGTGGATCATACCTGTGCAATTAACCGTGCAGATAGTGCCACTCCTAATGGTGTATCGTGTTGGGGTAATGCGAGTAAGTTTTCATTAAAATCATTTACATCGGAGTCGTCAATCCCAGTACAAGTGGGTACGGCAACAGATTGGCTGAGTGTTAGCAGCGGTTTATCACCAGGTCGAGAATTTACCTTTGGTGTGCGTGGTACGACATTAACGACAAATTTGTACAGTTGGGGAGCAAATAATGGTGGAACTCTAGCCAATTCGAATACTGATTTGCTCACACCAACACAAACCCCAAGTTTGGTACCCGTGGTTAACAACCTGTCATGGAAGGTTGTATCTGCTGGGAGTAGTCATGGCTGCGGTATAAAAGCCAACAATAAATTATATTGTTGGGGCAGTGGAGGTTATATTGGTAATGGTTCATTTGATACCTCAACTCCAAGCCAAGTTGGTATTGATGAATGGTTAACAGTTGATGCTGGAGGAGGCCATAGCTGTGGTATTAAATTTGATGGTAGCCTTTGGTGTTGGGGTTATGGTTTTAGTGGTGAGTTAGGCGCCGGTGTTGATATTAATGGACAAGCAATTGTTCCCGATACTAGAACGACGTTTTTAATCCAGCCACTTGATCCTAATGCACCTAATATAACAACTTGGCAGAGTGTCAGTGCCGGTGATCAATATACTTGTGCAATAGATACCAGTTCAGATTTATATTGCTGGGGTTTAAATTTTCAAGGAAACCTAGGTATTGGAACTCAAGATAATGCGTATCAACCAACCAAGGTTCCGAACCCTAGTGGTGCGACTTCATTGTGGTTAAAAGTATCTGCAGGTAATTTGACTACTTGCGCATTAACTAATACGGGGAATCAAAATCTATATTGTTGGGGCTCAAATTCATTTGGTGCACTGGGCAGTGGAGCACCAACTTTTCCTGCAATCTTGGTACCAACCATTGTACAGATTGTTTCAGAGACAACTGCATCGGGGCGGCCGTGGACTAATGTTAGTATTAGCCGTTCACATACTTGTGCACTAAAAGAGGATGGAGCGGTTGTCGGGACAGGTTCACTGTGGTGTTGGGGTGACAATTCTGAAGGACAAATTGGAAAGGGTTTATTTGATATAAATGGAAATAGAGTCGATGCTGCAGGCAAAGCAAATCGCGAACGACCAACACGTATATCGGTAGACACATTAGGTTCTTTTTGGCAAGAAACATCAACCGGTGGATTGTACACCTGCGCCATTAAAGACAATGGTACT
>CAYQUC010000165.1:0-4830 GCA_964420605.1 uncultured Thioalkalispiraceae bacterium
GCCTTCTAATGCTAAACTGGCACAAATCAAAAAATGATCTTTTTTACCATCTAAATCTGACCAGTCAATTAATATTAATGGGCGGCGAATCGACCCTATAGCCAATTGTGTTATCGTATGATACACATTTCGATGATCCGTATATAAATTTGGATTTGACAACAATCTATCTGCTCGCTTTATACAATGTTTTTCTTTGGCTTCACTCTCAATTGCGCGTCCTAATCCTGTTACACTACTTCGTTTTTCATGTATTGCGGCAAGCACATTTGCTTTAACTGAAGCCAATCTTAAATTATGCATCCAAGGAAACGCATCATCCAATATTTTGTGACATACTTTACTTGCGTGCATGGTGAGATCCTTTATTTGGCTTTGACACCTTTAATTGATCATATATCGCCATGCATGTCTATTTATTTTTTATAACTCCTTATTTTTGATCACGTTTTCGTGGGGATACCTCAGACTCCGACCCTTTTTAAAGAGATAATTAAACTCACTACACTTTTAAAATTAGAAGGTTGGTTCATCGAAAACAGTTCCTTTTGTATCTAGTTCAGGAGCAGTTATCTTACTATCAGTGACGATCCATTTTTTTAATTGCTCTTTAGTTAATCCTTTACCACCATTGAGTGTTGCCCATGGTACGTTTTTATTGTTGTCATTTGGTGCTTTAACGCAAATTCGTAATCCAAAATCGGCGGGGTGATGTTGATTTCCCTTTATGAGATTTTTAGCATTATAGTTATTTTCCATGTCATAATCTGAACGTGTGATTTTTGCATACGTTAAATCGGGTTTTGCTATATTAACGCCTGATTTACCGGCAGTTATAATATTTTTAAACGAGTATTCATAATAGCCTCCTGGCGGTACTACTTTCTTACCTAGAGGTCTAAAACCATCAAATAAATTTGAATCTCCAGGGATTTTATATTTTAATGAAATTTTAGCAACATATAGTGGATAACGTTTATCGACGATGTTTTCATTCTTTACAATTTCTGCAAAAATATCGTCCTGAAATTTTTTATTTTGAAATTCGTTTAAAAATTCTCTAAAACTATCATTTGGTATAGTACTGTTTTTACAATAAATTCCTTCAGGAATAAACAACGATTTATAATCATCTTCTGGCCATATTCTGCTTGCTATCGTGCTCCAGAATGTTCCCTGTGTCATGTATTCGCCTAAGTAATGCAGAGTAGATGAAAATGAACAACCGTCTTGTAATTCTATATCCTTGCTAGTTAATTTTTCATCTCCGTGAGTAGCAAAACCGGCAATTTGTGTTGTAATTGGAAATCGCTTCCAATCTAACAATTTGTAGTTATCTTTAAAAACATCATCGGAATAAATCAATACATATAGCTCAACAGGACCAGGATCATTCCAGTTATAATCATCGAGTATAATGCTGTTATTTTTACGATTTAAGGTTTTCATTTGTCGAGTACCAGTAGCATCATAGTGGCTTAAATAAAGCCCAATAATATCAGCATCTTTAAAATATTCTTGTGATTCAAAATTTTCACTGTGGCTTTCTAAAAATTCCTTTGTTGCCATCCCAACTTGGAAATCATCAGACTTATCTACACTCACTGGAAATGTTGTCATGGTATTTTTACCACCAGGTTTTGTACCAAGCTTAATACTCATGTAGTTTTTTATGGATTTTCCAATTTTAACATCAAATCCATATTCCATATTTTGTAATTCATCAATTGGAATAGAGTCTCGAATATAACTAGTTATAACCTCTAGCCCCGTATCAAAAACATAAGCTCGATTATAATTATCGATCCAAGAATCTTTTGATGAGTATCCAGTTGCAGCAAATACTCGATTAGTAAAGTCAGTTATTATAAAGGGTTTAATACCATTTATTTTAATTTGTCCCGAACCTTCTTTTTTACCGTAGTTGTAAAATGGCTTGAAGACAACACCTATTCGATTAACAAAACGTTTTTCACTTTCCAATAAAACAGCTTTGGTTAATGTTGATGCCATTTGGGTATATTCAGGCCCTTTAATACTAATATGATCAGTTCGTATCACGCGTAATGCAACGGGATAGACCCCCGGTGGTAATACCAATTCTTCGGTCGTTCCATCTTCTGCTACTTTGGTCCTTTTTTCTTTTAAAACAATTAATATCCGTATCTGATGACGGATTGATATTTTTAAGTCTTCCAATGTTGAGATATCAGCAACATCGTTAGCATTGATCAATTTCCAATCCTTATCATCCTTGCTGTCTTTTGGTCTTATGTATACCAAGGTTTCATTGTCATCAATCCAATCTGCTGTTGAATCTATCAAATCAATAGGATTAAATATTTGAGCAAACTCTAGCCAGGAATCGCTACTGTAAGTGTGTATTGGAAAATGACGCTGAAAATTAGCAGCAGGATTATGCGCCAACCATTCAATTTCTTCCTCAAAAACAGAGTGATAGAGTTTTTCTATTTCTTCGCTCAACCAAGAAATACCATTACCGCGACTTAATTTTAATAGTCGAATGGGTTCAATAAAATGTAACCACCAAACATCCAGATCAATATCGCCTCCAATACCATTATCAAATAACCAACCATCGTTTAATATAAATGTTTGAATGTATTCGTTAACTTTATATTCTTCTAATTGTTCTTTATATTGCCCTTCTTCACACACCAATGCGGCGGTAATAAGTAGATTGAGTAAACCATACAAAGCTTCTGCGCGTAGGCGGTATTGTGTATGATAATAATGCTCGCCGACGGCTACATCGGAAATTATATGTTGACTGTTATCGGGTTTATTATAATAAAGATCAACTTTCTTAGTACCCGCTCCTTCCATTTCAGCTTGTAATTCATCAACACTGGGCATTAAATAACGATTTGCTTGTGCGCCATTGACGAGTCCGGATAATAACTTGGCATCATTATACGATTCTTGTATATCGCTATCGTTCCAAACTTCATCGGCTAAGGTGATTAAATCCGTTCCGAGCTTAATAGTTTCTTCAGCAATTAATAGTAACTGTGCCGCTAATCCGACAGGCGTAGGAGTCATGGCAACAACGCCAACGGCCGCGTCATAATATTTTTTCATTGCGTCAAAAACGGCTTTATCATAATCCATTTTTTTTGCGATGGTGGTTGCTCTGAATTTTTCTAAATTTACCAATGCTTCTCGGCTAGGATTGCCTTCCATTACTTTTTCGTAATCGGCATATAATTCCGAGTTTTTCTTGACGACTTTCTCAAGCTTGTCGTCAAACTTAAACGCTTGCTGGGTAAGATACAACGCTTCTCCAGCCGATATCATAACATCGGCAACAGACACAACTTTACCTATTGTTTTTGATATATTACGACCCGTCATACGATCCAAACGACTAGTATCTTCTGGAAAGGCTTGAAGGAAATCATTAACGTCATCCATCCCCACGCCATTTTGTGAAGCTAAATTACGAAGCGTAGTAACAAATTGTATTTCACTTGCGCCCGCTGTTCCGGCTTGAATGCGGTTAAAGTTTTCTACAAAACGCGATTGTAGCTCACTCCAATTAGGCTCTGCGCCAAAATAACGTTGTATACTGCGGATTACACCACTATTAGCACGGTCGTTAAATATATCACCGATTGGAATAATTAAATCGGTCACGGCTTGACTTGGAGCCGACAACGCGCCTTTTAATTTTAAATAATCTTGCGTTGTTTTGACAATGGTCATGCCGCTGATTATTGATTTTAAACCAAGACTAACTTCTTTTGTGTGGCTATTCGTGGAACTCGACATTTCATTCATCATGGTCAGTAACATTTTAGACCAGGTTGCTTTGCCACTGGCATTTATCATGCTCATGGCCATTTTGGATTTGTCATAGCCAAATTTCATGTTGGCACCAAACTGCAGTAAGGCGGCATTGTTTACCGTAACATCGGCTTTGTTGCTCTTGCCTTTTTTAATTACGATTGAATTATTGTCTTGTTTTAATTTGGTGATGATGTGGCGTAACATGGTTGGAAATTGGGTTAATACTGCGTCTTCCAAGGTGATAGGATCGCAGTTGATCATGTCGAAGTTGCCGGCCATGGTGCTGATATTGAAGCGGATGGGTTCGTGGAGGGTGTAGCCTTCTTGTTCCTTAACTAACGGGCTCCATGTTAAATCATTTTCATCTATATCAGGATAAAGCACATTAATGTGATATATTCCTTTTGGTAATTCTTTTTCAGTACCAGATAATAGTACATAAATTAATTTAGTATCAGGATCTTCTTTAATTGTAAGTTTATATTTTTTATTAGAAGGCTCCGGTGCTATTATATTAATAGTTTTATCTATAAGAAGTTTATTGTTAAATATTAATAACGCTGCATGCATCCTAGGTAATACAATTGCATAGTGATTATCACCATGTTGATATTTTTTATACCACTTCGCGTAAGCTACTTCGGTCGACTCTTTAGAGTTTGGGAGCGGATCTCGAAAATATTTCTTTTTCAAATAAATCGACTTTAATTCAACGGACTGAGTGTCATTATTACTTTCGTTTTTATAATCAATCACCATTTTCCGCCAGTCGGCAGATTTATCTTGTAAACCTTTTAACCAACTAAACATCAATAATTCAGACGACGGAAAATTAACTTTATAGCTCTTCTTATCAATATTACGCAATTTTATAGAAGAAGCTTTGACTTTTTCTTTTGCGGTGAGTTCAATCACACCATTAATATTCGTATGACATAAACGATCACCTTCAGGTGGACCAAGATCCAGTGTGATACTACGCCGTGGTAATAAATGTAGAGATTTATCCTCTGGAATATC
>CAYQUC010000166.1:0-4825 GCA_964420605.1 uncultured Thioalkalispiraceae bacterium
TCTGATCGGTAAACTGACTTTTAGTTCATTCCTTATCCCGAGTTCAGGTTAATTATATAATGCTTGTAATTAATGGAAAATACAACTTATCTGTTATCCAGAACTATAAAATATTTTCTTTTGTTTGACTTTACTTAACGCTTTTTCACTATTCTTACTACCTCGACAATCGAAGAGCTAACTTTAATTCAAACCTAATTTTTTAATTAAATATATCGTGACACTTTTTTCAATATTTCTTTAATTTTTTCCTATTAAATATTTTCAGAATTACCGATGATACAAACTAAATATGGATAATGTAACACATGATACTTTCACTTAAATTTATAAAGAGTCACTTAACCTTATGTCCACTGGAAAGTAATACTAAACAAAGTGATAATTTGAAAACAAAAACCTTAGAGTATCAATTTAATATACAAAATCGATACTCTAACGCACTATTATCAGCACGACAGACTTTTAATATTTATTTATCAATTAATTACGAGAGATTCCTTGGTCCAACCCTAATGATAAATAATTCAATTCATGGGTGTCCAGTTTTATTTTTATTTATCAAAGTTACGTTCTCTAAGTTCTTCACACACGCCATCAATACTAGGGAACATTGAACCGGCAGTAATTCCCATAAATTTTAAATCTCGCATCGCTTCCTCTCGTTCATTTGCAGGAATATCTATTGCTTCTAAATAACGACTATCAGAACTTGATTCACAATCAACTATATATGCCTCAATATCATCAATGTTGGTCACTGTCGTCACGGACTGTTGAGGCACAAGGCGCTGGTTATTAATTGCTATGAACTCATTAACAGACAGATGAAGGAATGCAGGGTCTAAATTCTGAATCTGAGGGTAGTCTCTGCACCATGCCTTTTCATTAAAAACATAAACCCTAACACTTCCATCACCAGTGTATCGGATAGGCCAATCACGAAACGCAAAAAATGCAGCAACATATGGTGAATGCGACCAATCTAGCAATGGCGTTGGGTAACCATGATGCTGCATCAAATTAAAAAAAGCGCCATTTTCTTCTGCAACTGATAAGTCAAAATAATGATTTGTGATTGCGCTTAATCGTCGGTGCAGCTGTCTAACATCTTCTCCCGTAAATCTGCTCATTAGATAACGACCTCTTCTATGAAATGCAGTGCGAAGTTCCCAAGGTTTTTGCTGCCCTCTAAATAAGTACTTCGCTTTTGACATTTTCGCTATATGAGACTTAAAATCATCCCATGACATCACAACTCCTTGTATTAATGAGTCTTTACTTTTTCGGGATCCATTAATCTTACTTGAAAACTCAACACCAATGTCTGTTGTTGCATTGATTATCAAAACATCGTCTAACAATTCAATTGAAACATCAGTTTTTTCTGACGGTAATACATCTTCTCCATATATTTTTTTAATTTCGTTCCACGAGCATTGAAGCCCATCTGAAGGATGAATTGGCTTTATTAAAGCTTTAACATTTTGTTTGAGATTTTTACCATTAGTAGATAATAAAACTGGACACCCATAAATTACCAAATATTAAAGTTGACATCACCTCTAATAAGTTCGTATTCTTTAATAATAGAAAGAATCAACACAGCAAAGGATTGCGATATGACCTCTACCTCGAAAAACGTTAATCTCACTTAACGCGACACCCTACTATCACTGTGTTTCCCGATGCGTACGCAGAGCTTTCCTGTGCGGGAAAGATAATCACTCCGGCAATAATTACGAACACCGACGCCAGTGGATTGAAGATAAGATATTGGAACTAGGTCAAATATTCTCAATTGACGTTTGTAATTACGCTATCATGCACAACCACTATCACGTGTTATTACATATTAATTCCAATGACGCAGAGACATGGACTACAGAAGAAGTTATCAACCGTTGGCATCTACTCTATAAAGGAACGGTATTAACTCAACGTTTTAGTGATGGTGTAACCATGTGTAAAGCTGAATTAGCAGTTGTTGTAACTATTATTACCGAATGGCGATCACGTTTAATGGACATTAGTTGGTTCACCCCCCTCAAGGGGGTACTAAAGTGAGTGAGATTTTAAGCGAAGGTATTGCACGTGAAGCCAATCAAGAAGATAACTGTACGGGACGATTTTGGGAAGGTCGATTTTATTCACAAGCATTATTAGACGATAAGGCTTTAGCTGCCTGCATGGCTTATATTGATTTAAATCCAATTCGCGCTGGTATTGCACAGACACCTGAAACATCTAAACATACTTCCATACGACACCGAATTCAATCAGCTAGCAAGACTAAACAACCTAATCGGATAGACCGACAATCGAATTTATTGTTTCCATTTAGTGGTAACCCACACCATGACAGCCCGCCTGGAATTCAAATGAAACTAACGGATTACATTGAGTTAGTAGAATGGTCTGGACGTCAAATATCGAATAAGAAGAAAGGCAGTATAACACTGTCCTTACCACCAATATTGAATCGCTTGGGTATCGAAACTGATAATTGGTTATTTTTATGTGAGCACTTTGAAGTGCCGTTTAGAAATGTAGTGGGATCGGTTTTATCTGTTGAGCGTGTTTGTACTCAATTAAAACAACATTGGGTTCAAGGACAACGAGAATGTGAGCGATTGTTTTCTAGTGGTTAGTTTCTCTTTTTAGATTTCATTTATAACATTTTTGTTTTTTCAGCTCAATGTTAAGGGGCTGCTTTGTTTCGAAATATAATTATTCAAACTTAATTCAATTATTTCTTATAACTCACCCATCTGCACCATTTAATCCATTAGATTTTCTTGTCTATTAAAATTCTATTAATTTTTTGGATCGAAGAATTCAATTCATGGGTGTCCAGTTTTATTTAGCAATTACCTGAGTTCATTGGAATATCACTCAATACTTATTGTATTTGTTAACTCTAAATAGTTTGAGGTTCTTTTTCTAATGTTTATTCTTGATGTGTCACCGTATAGACTGGTGCTTAGAATTATATTAATTTGAGTTGAAATTCTATTATCTTCTTTGTGTTTATCGGCTTGATTAAGCCATTGCTTTAACAAAAAATCTCGATTATTATTGTAATATTCACCATCATTAGCCCCCGCATGAATTATCATTGAGCAGACATAACCAAATGAATAGTTCGAATTAATAATGGTCACGATGTCACCGAGGAGAAATTTTATTACATCATTAGCATAGTAGATGCTGTTAATATATTTTATGTAGAGGTCATGGTTTTTGCTGCGCAAAATTATAAGGGTTACGAGTAAAACGGCATGACATTCTTGATTATTTGGTATGCAATTAATGGCTAAGTTGAATCTCGTCATTACTTGATTTAATTCACGTAAGGTGTAGTTGAATCGCTCCAAGACGATTTCAAACATTGTATTAACTGCCTTTTTTTCATTCTCCCCATCTTTTCTATTTAAATATACATTTTGGATGGAATCTTTATTGAACAGTATCAAGTAATATTCTTTTGCACTCGGGACAGTTATTTTATGTTCATGATCAATGAATCGATTTAAATAATTATCCCCGTCAAATGTGGCGCCGTAGACTCCTTGAATGCTTTTACTTAATTGGTCGCGATTAATGGCTAAAACAAAAACTATCTGATCAATATCAAATAGGTGTTTGATACGTTCAAGCATTTCAACTGCGTAGGTTGGTTTGCAGCGATCTAATTCATCTATAAATATAATTAGATTATTTTGATCGTCTGGTAGGGATTTTAATGTTTTTGATAGCAAACCTTTAAATTGTTTCAGAACATTTTTATTGGACTTAAAAGATTCAAATATACTTGATGCTGATTGTCCTGCGGCATCTGAAATTATTTTTTCGTATTCTTTATCAAGCTCTAAGGCGCCTAAAGTTCCCACCTTTGCGGAAACTATTACAGAGGTTTTTAACATTTTTGGGATTATTTTTTTAGCTTTGTGCCATGCCAATTTTGAAATAGTAGTATCGTTAATCTTACTTAACCAATCATCAACCTCGGATAGAATTGGGAGTAATGGATCATCGGAAAAATCATTCTCCCAGGCATTTATATAGAGGCTAATATTATTTTGTGTTTCTAAATAATGTTGCCATAATTTAATGAATGTCGTTTTCCCTGTTCCCCAATCATCGTTTATTGCTAACACTGCTGGTGCGGCAGTGTTGAGGGCGATTCTTGAAATATTTTCTATCTCATTGTGTCGATATAATATATCTGTTTTACACGGCCACTCTAATGGCTCAATTTCAATATCAGGAACTCGTAGTGGAATTGGATTATTGTTATTCATACGTTATTTCTTCCTTTTTTATTATAGTTATTTATGTTGAGTTGCGGAGCATTGCGCCAACATGACATCAACGGCTTTACGCACCTTGGATGAAATCAATAGCTTGTATTTATGTTTAATGTGCGTCCAGTTTAATGAAATTAACGGATTATATAGAACTAGTAGAATAATCAAGTCGTCATAATCGGATAAAAAGAAAGACAATATTACAACAACCCTTCCATCTACATTGAATCGATTGGGAATTGAAATGGATAATTGGTTGTTTTGTGTGTGCACTTTGAAGTGCCTTTTAACATCAATTTATGGGTGTCCCGTTTTATTAGCTGTATATGACATTTTTAATTAAAATATAATATTAGATCATGTACAAAATAAACAAACTCATTACAGTGTTAACTGGTATCAAACAACTATTTTTTTCGATTCAATTCATGAGTGTCCAGTTTTATTTACGAAGGACTCAGAGTCTGAGCGATCCCCACGTTTTTAGTTAGGATAAGCAGTTTTAACTGCCATAT
>CAYQUC010000167.1:0-4796 GCA_964420605.1 uncultured Thioalkalispiraceae bacterium
ATTGAAATGGCTAAGATCAATGGCATTGAGCTGTATGCCTATCTTAGGCTTTATTTTTCTTGGATTTTGAAAAATTATTGTCGGGGAATATTGATAAAGAACAGTATCAAGATACTTTAAGTAAGACTGTAGGTAATTTTACGTTTACTGTTATTGTTCCTATGTACGTTTTTTATGTAATATTTTACATTTGAAAACTGCTTCAGTTAATACTGAAGCAGTCTTTTTTTACTATCTTAGATGTTTATTTAAAATCACCACCTTCAAGTATCCAGCGAAGAAACGTTTCGTAACTAATTTTACCAATATTTGTGATATCGGTAGTTGTGTCATTCCATAAGGTTCTTTTATCAGTTCGAGTAATGAACCGTCCCTTACCACCATGTTTAATTTTATTTAAACCTTTTCGAATAGTTAAACTATCTAATGGCAAGAATGTATCGATCCGATCTCGAAGCAAGCGATGATTTTCTTGACGTTGCGCATCAGTAACGGGTTCAAATCGGTCAGTTTGAATAAAGTTCAAATTCCCTGTTCTTCTATTGACCTGGTAACCTCTACCACCATGACACCGGGATGAGCTACAAGTAGACAAAGCAGTTTCAAAACCACGACTGTCAGTTACAGCTGCAGTATTAGAAATTGCTTCTGTAAATATCACTGGTGTTATATCAGCTGAACTCTCAATTGTAGTGGTTGCAATTGAATTTACTGTTGAAGTGGAGATGCCACTAGTATCAAGTTTAATTTGATATAAGCCTAGTTGATTTAATATAAAACTAGTATCAGTAGGACTAAGTACACGATTACCTTGTGCATCCAATATGGGGTTAACATTTAGTGTCACAGCAGTTCCATCCGGCGCGGTAACTGTCCATGCGTAGTCGTTTGGATATAAACTGGCACTACCATTAAGCGTAACTTGAGAACCTTGCGCTACTGCTAGTCCACCAACACGGTCAATTCCAGCATTTGCTACATTACGACCTAATAATAGCTCTGAGGTATTACCATTCATATGACTAGCAAGAATATTAGGTTTGTCACTATTCCAAAAATGACTTTCAAATGTTCTTTTGGCTAACGGCATGACACCTTTTTCATATACTAGACTTTTTGTATTATCAGCAAATTTCATAAACTTATCATAGGTTGAGAAGTCAATATCGTTGTTTGCCATAGTTCCACGTTGCACATGGCATGCGCGACAAGTTGGGCCAAGAACATCTAAATATAATGTTTCAGGGTTTGCAACAGCATTAGAATTGTTAGCTGCAAGCCAACCATCTGGCACATATCCACCATTGAACTCAGCTAATGGTAAATCGGCACCACCATACCAGCCACGAATTAACTCCACAGGTGCAGGAAGATAAGCTGCTTCAGGAACACCATTAAAGTGAATAGACCAAGCTTTGATACTTCCTGTTCCTTCATTTACATTTTGGATGCGTAGTGACCATATACCATTAGCATCTGTGCATCCCATATCCACTGCGTTAAACGGAACAGCAATATTATCAACACATTCAGAGTTATTTATAAACCCTTTCAAATCTCCTCGTGATACACCTGTAACATTACCATTGATTACTGATAACTGATTAGAAACATCTAAAAATCGAGTTTCAGCATTATCTGAAATATATAAATTTTTAACTCCAGTTGCTAATGTTGGACTAAAGTCACTTCTAAAACCTGTGTCAAGGAAATATTCCTTACCCGATGGTGAAATTAATGTAAACCCCATAGCATCTGTTGTATTTGGAAATATTAGACCTGGACCACCAACGCTATCATCATCGATTGAAAAAACAAAATCAGTTATAAGTAATGGGGTACCAGTATTTACAGTAATTGTAGTTGTAGTTATAGAAGGTTCTGCTGCTATAGGGTTACCTGATGAGTCAACTGTACCAGTAGGAATAATAGCAGTAGGAATCACAACGTTGCCTTTAAAACTAAAACTTGTTGGGTTTATTGGATATGTCGCGATCACGCCAACATTAAATTGTTTGAGTAATGGTTCTAAAGTTGCACGAGCTGATGCATTTAAGGCAGCATTATCAACTGCACTAAGAGTTGGATCTTCCGCATAGATAAATGTGTCTAAATCCCACGGTAAAAACTGAGCTCCTGTATCACCTTTAAGTGGATAGGTAACGCTACCATCAGCATTACTGATTAGTGAGTTTCCTTGACCACCATGACATGTATTACATAAACCTGGCTGAGTTTTTAAACCTCGACCATCTAAATCTGCTTCTGTAATACGAACACCGTTGGCGCCGAAAGAAAAAAACTTAACGTATTTTCGACCTGTTAATGTTTCTACTGATGTGCCCGAGCCTGGTGTACCAGAATATTCCATACAGACAGTGGCAATAATTAGATTTTGATCGCCGCCATGAGCGAGTGTTAATTTTTCATTTGCAGGTGCGTTAACATTTGGAAGACCATTCGCATCAAGTGGAGCATAGTTTTCCACACAACTAGAAACACTCCCTTTTGGGTTAACTGTTAAGTACATTCGTCGACCAAAACCTAAATCTGCATCATTGACGTAAACAGCATTTGGTATATCACTCAAGTTGTTATTAAATGCTTTAAAACTGGCTAAATCACCGCGAAGGTTATTTGGATCAACTGCTTGATAATAAGCTGCACCAGCATCATTAGTTAATTGTGGCGTTGTGTTACCATTTGCAATGGATTGAGCTACTCTGTTGCCTGAAAGTTCATTATTTCTTGGTGCTGATTTGTTTAAAAATTGCAAGAACCCATTAGAATCTGGTGGTAAGTAGGACACAGATAAAGTTAAAGCAGAGTATGCCGTATATCCTTGTATCATAATGTTATAAGTGCCTTCTGTTGGAGCTAAAATTGATACGGTTTCATTTGAGCCTCCAATGTAGGGTCTATAGTCATAATTTGTTAATGTAGCTAAACTGCCTAGTTTAACATACAAATCAGCGTCACCAGTTGAACCAGTAATTTTAAACTCTAAATTACTCGAACCTTTTGGTATTTCGATGCTGAATCTGATTTCACTTCCACTTGTACCATCTATATTATTAATTGTAGCAGGATTGCTCGTTATAGGTGTAATTACTAAGTCAGTATAAGAAACGCTTAGGGTTAATGCTGTATATGCAGCATAACCATGTATCATGATATGATATGTTCCAGCCGATGGAACACTTATGTTGACAGTTTCATTTGAACCTACAAGATATGGGCGGTAATCATATACTGTTAACGATGGCGCACTTCCAAATTTAATATAAATATCTGCATCACCATTTGAACCTGCTATATCAAACGTTAGGTTAGCTGCCCCAGCAGGAACATCAATTGTATAAAAAATTGTACTATCTAATGCGCCATCTATATTTGTTGTTACTGAATTATTTGTAAGTGCAACAGCAGAAACTGTTTGTGACAAAAATAAAATAAAAACTGATAATATTATTTTATTTAAGTTTGTATCCAACAAACTTTGAATAATTCCCTGTTTTTTCATTTTTTTATTTGAGTTATAATTAACTCTTCCCCTATTGTTAGTAGTCATAATTACTCCTTAATTTTTATACTGTAGGTTTTTAATATTTATATGATAAACATCCTTATATTATAATTATTTTCGTATCACCTCTCTTTATTTTTAAGTATGTAAAAATTGTGTTTGATTTGGATACAGCTACAATCATTAAAAATAAAACTCAAAATCACCTATACAATAAAAGTTAATTTTTATTTAACTATGATTATAGGGTTAAGTATTATTTAATATGATTTGTGATTTATTTTTATAATTTATCACAAACAGCTTGATATTAGTTTAATAGAAAAATGATTCATAATTTTGAAATACCATCCTAGTAATTTTATCAATGCAGTGTTCCCTCATGAGCGCGAGTATAATTGATATTTCTAAAATTTGAAACTAAATTAAACTGGCGTGCTTATATTTAATCAATGTGTTGAAAATTTTTCTATTTGTTAATAGGAGATTTACAAAAGAAAATTTATATTTTGTAGAAAGATATAAATTGATCTATTCCAAACTCTTTTGATTATTCTAGTAATATTAAAACAAACACTAACAGCAATAGCGTGCTTGTTAATACATACAAGATTTTGTATTCACATAGTTAGCGCATAAACCTAGTAAGTAACTTAAAGTTATACATCAAAAGTATGTTTATTAAAGATACTATTTTAGTTATAAAAATTACGGTACTATTCCTAGAAGCAACTAACTGAGCTATGACATGCAAAGTTCTGACGAAAAACATAATATCGAATCTAGGTACAAAGCTATTACGGATATCAACAAGTTTATAATTTTGCTATTGCTTCTTATCAGGGCAAAGCGAATAAAACCATCCGATAAAGTTGAGTAGCTTATACTAAGGGCTATATTAAAATTTGTTGAAGTCCTAACCAAATAGTCTACATATTGAAAAAAGGTGATTAGATGTTTGAAGGTTTGAGTAATTGGATATGAGAAAGCAATGTGGTATGCATTTATTACTTTAATTCAAGTGCAATAAAATAACAGATTTTCAAATTAAAGAAGCATAACGGTTATAAAAGAAATTATTAAAACAATTTTTGAAACTTTGCAGATGCCGAGTAGCATCTGCAAAGTTCAGCTACCTAAAAGTTAGAAGTACTGTGTTTCGGCTTATTACCATGACAACTTGCATCACAGGTACTGTGGTTAGTATAGGTATCACCAGGTTCATGATCATTTAAGTTGTCATTAAATTTCTGAGCATGACAACCAGCGC
>CAYQUC010000168.1:0-4768 GCA_964420605.1 uncultured Thioalkalispiraceae bacterium
TTGCGTAAATTAACCGGTAACATCAAACGTTCGAATACCATGGTGATTTTCATTAATCAAATTCGAATGAAAATTGGTGTGATGTTTGGTAACCCTGAAACAACCACGGGTGGTAATGCTTTAAAGTTCTATGCCTCGGTGCGACTCGACATTCGACGTATCGGCGCTATAAAAAAAGGCGATGAGGTTTTAGGTAATGAAACCCGAGTGAAAGTAGTTAAAAATAAAGTCGCGCCACCTTTTAAACAAGTCATCTTTGATATTATTTATGGTGAAGGCATTTCGCACCAAGGTGAAGTCATTGACATGGGTGTGAGTGAAGGCATTGTTGATAAAGCCGGTTCCTGGTATAGCTATAATGGTGAACGTATTGGACAGGGTAAAGACAATGCACGTCAGTTCTTAAAAGACAATCCCGATATTGAAGCTGATATTGAAGAACAAGTTCGTGCCAAGTTACTAAAATCAGCCGAAGAAGCTGAACAGAAATCCAAAGAGAAAAAAGACGATGTTGGTGCACCTAAAATGGAAGATAACGAAGTTGTAATCGATATTGAACCGGCAAAAACGAAATCAAAAGCAAAGGCGTAAACCGTAATGTCCAGGGATGCACAATTTCATAAGCAATCGAGCTTATTTGACACGGAAGTCGATCCGGTAAACGAAGCAAGGCATCATGCGGTGCGCTTGCTCGTCAATCGAGAACACAGTTATTACGAGTTACACCTCAAGCTGGTTCAAAAAGGGCATGATGCCGACAGTGTGTCGACCGCACTGGATGAATTAGTGACACGCGGTAAATTGAGCGACGAACGATTTACCGAAATGTTTATTAAATCACGTGTCAACCGAGGCTCTGGGCCAAATAAAATCATGGCCGAATTATTACAAAAAGACGTAAATGACAGCATCATCTTTGAGGGCTTAAAAGCATGTCAGGTCAATTGGATGAAACTAGCCGAACAAGCTCGGCAAAAGAAATTTGGTGATGTTATTCCCGATGACTATGATGAAAAAATGCGACAAGCGCGATTTTTACAAAATAAGGGTTATAGTGCCGAGCATATGCCTAATTTATTTAGTTAATTATTGTTACATATTCCTGTTATTCACTGAATTGCAAAATGTAATGCTTTGGACAACTGTTTTGTAGAATTTAGCCATTACTATAAAAATCGTGTAATATCCAGTATTTGATAATGAACTAACTTGAAAGCTAGAGTAACTTTGAATTCATTTATTTAAATGGAATGTAAATCAAGGACTTACAGAATGATAAAAGGGATTGTTACAAGCTCGAGCAGCCGACACACTTTAATTATTCCAAACATTCTTAATTAAATTACACGAGACGATATGACAAGCAGCGCTGAATTACGTCAGGCATTTTTATCATTTTTTGAAGCAAAAGATCACACCATTGTGGCCTCTAGCCCATTGGTGCCAGGAAATGATCCAACATTGTTATTTACCAATGCTGGCATGGTGCAATTTAAAGATACCTTCATTGGTACTGATCCGCGTCCATACGTTCGAGCAGTCTCAACCCAGCGCTGTGTGCGTGCCGGTGGTAAACATAACGATCTTGAAAACGTAGGCTATACCGCACGGCATCATACTTTTTTTGAAATGCTTGGCAACTTTAGTTTTGGTGATTATTTTAAAGAAGATGCTATAAAATACGCTTGGGAATTTTTAACACAAGTGTTAAAAATTCCGGTCGACAAATTATGGGTCACGGTATTTGATGAAGACTCGGAAGCCGAACAAATTTGGTTAAAAAAGATGAACATCGATCCAAGTCGGGTTACTCGCATTGGTGCTAAAGATAATTTTTGGTCAATGGGCGATACCGGACCATGTGGCCCGTGTACTGAAATATTTTATGATCACGGTGAATATATTGCGGGTGGCCCGCCTGGCAGTCCAGATGAAGATGGCGATCGTTTCATCGAAATTTGGAACTTGGTATTCATGCAGTATGATCGTGATAAGGATGGCACACTGAAGCCATTAGCAAAGCCCTGCGTTGATACTGGCATGGGATTAGAACGTTTAGCTGCGGTTATGCAACACGTACATAATAATTATGAAATAGACTTGTTCCAACATTTAATTCATAACATAGCAAAAATTACTAAAGTCGATGATTTAACAAATAATTCGCTTCGAGTTATTGCTGATCATATCCGTGCTTGTAGTTTTTTAATTGTCGATGGTGTTATCCCATCAAATGAAGGACGCGGTTATGTATTGCGTCGAATCATAAGACGCGCTATTCGTCATGGTCACAAACTGGGCATGCGTGATGCATTTTTCTATAAAATAGTACCGGCCTTAGTCAAAGAAATGGCCGATGCATTTCCTGAGCTTGATAAATCAAAAGCCATTGTTGAAAAAGTGTTAAAGAAAGAAGAACATGATTTTGCGAAAACCTTAGATCAAGGCATGGTGATTTTAGATACAGCGATTGCTGGATTAAAAGATAAAAAGATACCCGGTGAAACGATATTTAAGCTATATGACACCTATGGTTTTCCGAGTGATCTAACCGCCGACATCGCCCGCGAACGTGGTTTAAGCACCGATATGGCAGGCTTTGATGCGTTAATGAAGCAACAACAAACTCGCTCAAAAGGGGCAAATAAGTTTGCTATAGACTATGGCAGTGATTTACAGCTCGAAGGTAATACTGAATTTGTTGGTTACGATAATCTAAATAATCATGCTACAGTAGCGCAATTATTTTTAGACGGTACTCAGACTCAAAAGTTAAGTGCAGGGCAACAAGGCTTAGTAATAGTTGATCACACAGCATTTTACGCCGAGTCGGGTGGCCAAGCTGGTGATATCGGTGCAATGATAAATTCATCGGCTACACTAGAGGTGCTAGATACACAAAAGAATGGCAATGTGTTTACGCATATTGTCAACGTCACCAATGGTGACGTTAGTGTTGGTGAAAAATTAGAATTAAAAGTTGATCCAACAGCGCGACAAGATACTGCTTATAATCATTCTGCAACTCATTTATTACACGCGGCGTTACGACAAGTCTTGGGTGAGCACGTAACTCAAAAAGGCTCAGAAGTAACGTTAAAAAGGTTGCGTTTTGATTTTTCTCATTTTGAGGCAGTAACGACTAAACAGTTACACGAAATTGAAACCTTGGTTAACGATCATATTCGTGAGAATCATCTCGTTGAGACCAACGTAATGGCGCAAGATGAAGCCGTGGCCAGTGGTGCAATGGCACTGTTTGGTGAGAAGTACGGTGACAAGGTTAGAGTATTACGCATGGGCGATTTTTCAGTTGAACTTTGTGGTGGTACTCATGTTAGTCATACGGGTGATATCGGTGTATTTAAAATTTTGTCAGAGTCTGGCATTGCAGCCGGTGTTCGACGAATCGAAGCAGTTGCTGGAAAGAAAGCCTTGAACTATATTAACGAAGGTGAAGCAACATTAACGCACATTGCTGGTTTATTAAAAGGCAGTCGTGATGATGTTGATAAAAAAGTAACTCAAATACTCGACAATAATCGTAAACTCGAAAAAGAAATAGAACGATTAAAAAATAAATTAGCCAGTTCGGCAGGCAGTGATATCGCCGGACAAGCAATTGATGTTGCCGGAGTAAAAGTTTTGGCTGTCAAACTCGACAACATGGATGTAAAAGGGCTACGCACAACGTTGGACCAAGTAAAAAATAAACTGGGTAGTGCAGCGGTTATTCTTGCCACGGTCAATGGTGAAAAAATTACGTTAGTGGCGGGTGTCACCGACAATAATACCTCTGTCATTAAAGCCGGTGATTTGGTAAAAATGGTAGCCGAGCAAGTTGGTGGTAAAGGTGGTGGACGAGCCGACATGGCACAGGCAGGCGGAAATGATCCCGCTAAGCTGGATAGTGCGTTAAACTCCGTGCCAAAATGGATTAAATCGATATTAGATAAGGAATAATGGCTATATATGGGCATAAAAACCTTTTTTCCACTTAACAAATGGTGTAATTTAGTGTTTAATTTATGTTCGTTGGAATATGTCTAAATTTTAAACAAATGGCGTTAATAGTACAAAAATACGGCGGTACTTCAGTTGGTACAGTCGAACGAATTTTAGCAGTCGCGCACCGAGTCAAAACTGCCCGTGATAATGGCGATGACGTTGTGGTTGTGGTTTCGGCGATGAGCGGTGAAACAAACCGACTGATTGCGATGGCCAATGAAATAACGGTTGAACCCAAGGCTCGTGAATTTGATGTTTTGGTATCAACCGGTGAGCAGGTTACAATCGCGTTATTGAGTATGGCGTTAAATCATATTGCTTGTCCGGCAAAGTCTTATACCGGTTCGCAGGTGAAAATACTAACCGATGGCGTGCATACCAAGGCTCGTATATTGGATATTGAAGATACTCACGTTGCGCGTGACATAAAAAATGGCAATGTCGTTATTGTGGCTGGTTTTCAAGGTATGGATGAGCACGGCAATATAACAACGTTAGGGCGAGGCGGCTCAGATACTACCGCTGTCGCGATGGCAGCAGCGCTAAAAGCTGATGAATGTCAAATTTATACTGACGTGGATGGAGTATATACAACCGACCCGCGCGTTGAGCCAAAAGCAAAGCGATTAGATCGAATTACTTTTGAAGAAATGCTTGAAATGGCGAGTTTAGGCTCCAAAGTATTACAAATACGTGCGGTCGAGTTTGCAGGGAAATACAGTGTCCCCCTGCGCGTATTATCTTCGTTTGAAGAGGGGCC
>CAYQUC010000169.1:0-4728 GCA_964420605.1 uncultured Thioalkalispiraceae bacterium
ACTTTAAAAGATGGTAGTGGTACATTATCAAAATTTTATTCATTTTTTTTATTTTCACATTACATTGAATTTATAAGACGTTCATTAAAATCGCTATTTACAAGCACTATTATTAACGGTTGTAATAAAAGTACCAATAAAAAAATTCGTATCGAATACCTGACAATGATCGTAATAATTTCGACATTATTTAGCGTTGTAAGTTATGAAATGTTCTTACTCTGGTTAATTCCATTAATTACTGTAACTGCACCCATTCATAGTTTAATTGAATTTCCAGAACACTTTGGTTGTAACAACAATAGTGAAAACATAATGGAAAATACCAGAACTATAAAATCCAGTTCATTCTATATTTGGTTTACCAATGGAAATAACTATCATGTAGAACATCATATGTACCCGCTAGTACGCCCCGAAAAACTATCTGTAGTTAACCGAGCATTGGCAAGCGAGATTGTTTATTTCAACAGCACTTATTCGGAATTTTTCTTAGAATCTATTTAGTTAAAGGAATATATTAATGGAAGATTTCTACAATAATGGTCATAAATTATTACAAAAAAAACATAATAGTGAACGTATTGCAACTCAACTCTATGACACAAGATTACACAGTACATTTACAGAAGATGACAAATCTATAATAGATTCATCTCTATTTTTCTTTATTGCTTCTTCTGATGACAAAGGTAATTGCGATTGTTCTTATAAGGGAGGAAATATTGGATTTGTAAAAATAGTATCAGAGTCCAAACTTGTATTTGCCAATTATGATGGTAATGGAATGTATCGTTCACTCGGAAATATACATTTAAACCCAAAAATTGGATTATTATTTATTCAATTTGAAAAAGATAAACGTAGAATTCGAGTGAATGGTCATGCTGAATTATCATATGACCAAAAATTACTTGCTGATTTCCCGGGTGCAGAGAGCATAATATTAGTTACAGCGACACATATCTTTCCTAACTGTCCAAGAAATATTCATACAATGGAGATGAAAAAAACTTCTATTTATAGCCCTAACCACGGATATTCTCCACCTGAACCTTTTTGGAAATCAAAACCGGATTTAAAAGATTATTTAGATTAAAAATTAAATAGTAATTATTAAATGAGGAAAAATAAATGAAAACAACTAGTGATACTAGCTACTTCAGCTCAAATGTGGCTCAACGTGTTTTAGGTGAACACTACCAGCGTATAACAGGATCACCGCTTGAGTTTGATCGAGTACCTGATGCAGTAGAATCAATTTCAGAAATTAGACACATTGAAGATACGTGGATGTCTTCCGAGGATGCATTTATATTTGATGATATATTACCATCTAATTCTGGTGAATTTTCAATATGGTATAGAAAAAAGCTGAAAGATTTAAATTCAGGAATAACACGTTTTTTAAGGTATCTAGAACATGAAGCAACTGCTGAGGCTATAGCATTTTATGTTTGCATGGAAGAACTTGTCGATGGCAGTTTTGACGATATTATGGCCTTAGCGCAAGTAGGTGTTGATAATAAAGCTAAACTTGCAATTGCAGAAAATTATTGGGATGAAATGGGGAACGGTGAATTTGATAAAATTCATACGCTAATGTTTGAAACATCTGTTAATTATTGCAAAAATATTCTTGAACAAAAAAAATTAGAGTTACCGACACATACACCCACACAATGTTTAATGAATGGCAATTTGGTATTTTTATGGGCATTACGCCGAAAGTTTATTCCGCGACTTTTTGGCGCTATCGGCCTCATCGAGGGTTCAGCCCCTTTACGATTTAGGGCTATAACTCGCGGAATGGAGCGATGCAACTTTCCCGAAGCAGTCATAGCATACCATCGTGAACATATTCGTATAGACGCGATTCATGGTAAAGAATGGTTGGATCGAGTGCTGATGTACTATGTTGACAATGATGAAAGTTTTTGTCAAGAAGTTAGCCGTGGTGTGTTGATTCGATATCGAATTGCAGAAGAATATTATGCATGTATTGAGCAAATCGTAAAAGAGAAATGTTGAGTACAATTCACAGCATTGACATTGATAAGCTCCAAAGTTAACCCGAGGTATCACACTATTTTTACCTTGATCTATGTAAAAACAGTGTGATGCACTAGGCCTAAGATATAATCATAATTAAGAGTTATGCTGCTTTAAGTTTTGATACTAATCCTTCGCATACTTCTTTTGCATCACCAAAAATCATTGAGCAGTTATCATTAAAATAAAGTTGATTTTCGATACCGGCATAACCGGGCTTCATACTGCGTTTTATTACAAAAACTTGCTTTGCTTTATTTACATCAAGTATGGGCATACCATAAATAGGACTACTCTCATCGGTTTTTGCTGCTGGATTAGTCACATCATTTGCACCAACAATTAACACCACATCGGTGCCAGAGAAACGCGGATTTATTTCATCCATTTCAATAACGCTTTCATACGGAACATCGGCCTCGGCGAGCAATACATTCATGTGACCGGGCATACGACCAGCAACTGGATGAATTGCAAACGTGACGTTTACGTCTTTTTCCGCAAGTGATTCTAATAAGCCGGACAGTGCTAATTGCGCTTGAGCTACAGCCATGCCATAACCAGGCACAATGATTACATTGCTGGCATTTTCCATCATGAAGACTGCATCTTCTATAGCCGCAGGATTCACCGTTTGATCACCGGTCATACCCATGTTTTGCTCAGCACCAGATTTATTACCAAAGCCGCCAAAAATAACGCTCACAATGGATCGATTCATGGCTTTTGACATGATGTAGGATAGAATTGCTCCAGAGAATCCAACTAAGGCACCGGTTATAATGAGCAGGTGATTTTGTAAGGTAAAACCTGTCGCGGCAGCAGCCCAACCAGAGTACGAGTTCAACATCGACACTACCACCGGCATATCGGCACCACCAATGGCCATAACCAACATTAAACCTAGCGTTAAAGCAAACACAGTCATAAGAGCCATTGAAACTAAATTATCGTTGATAACAAAGTCAGCACCAAAGCCTATCATTCCGATGAGCAATACAATATTAAAAAGGTGTCGTCCTTTAAAAGCGACGGCACGAGGAGACACAATTGCTTGTAACTTTCCAAATGCAATTAATGATCCGGAAAATGTTATTGCACCAATTAATATTCCGGCAAAAATTTCCCATTTTAATACGGTCGTTAAACTACCAAGTTCGGCTCGATTAAAATAGGTCCCTATCGCGACTAACACCGCAGCCAAACCCACAAAACTATGCAGAACTGCCACTAATTGCGGCATGGCTGTCATTTTTATTTTCAGTGCTATTAAGGTTCCAATGCTGCCTCCGACAAGGAGTCCAGCTAATATAAAACCATAGGATGTGACTGCTGGATTTAATAATGTTGCTGTAATAGCTAACAGCATTCCAGCCATTGCAAAATAGTTCCCCCTGCGCGCGCTGGCTGGTGCCGTTAAACCTTTTAAACCTAAAATAAATAGTGCCGCAGAAATTAAATATAAGATCGGTAATTGTTCACTCATTTTTATGCCCCCTTATTTTTTTCTTTTGAAACATCGCTAACATCCGTTGCGTGACAACAAAGCCACCAAAAATATTGATGGATGCAAGTGTCACAGCGATGAACCCAACAACTTCGGAATATTCGCCATTATTACTCGAAAAGCCCGTTACTAAAATTGCACCGACTATGATGATGCCAGAGATGGCGTTGGTTAATGAAATGAGTGGTGTGTGTAATGATGGTGTAACCCCCCACACCACCATGTAACCAATAAAACATGCTAATATAAAAACATAAAATCCGATCATTGCTTCTGACATATGTAGCCCCCTACTTAATTCATTTAGATTCTTTTTTCGTAACAAACATTCCCTTCACAAGTGACTATCGACATTTGCATGATTTCATCTTGCGAATAATCACGAAATTCCGGCTTACCCTGTTTTTCTTCCAACATCGAAAATAATAAGTTCATTAAGTTCCGCGAATAAAAACTACTTGCATCGGATGGCATTAACGCGGGGAAGTTTGTTGTACCACAAATAGTGACTCCATGACGTACAATCGTTTCATCGGCTATCGTCAATGGACAATTACCTCCACTTGCTGCGGCCATGTCAACAATGACCGAACCTTGTTTCATGCCTTTTACAGCAGCTTCGGTTATTAATACTGGAGCCGGCATACACGGTATCATTGCGGTAGAAATAACAATATCAAAGTTTTTTAATTCTTGTGCGAGTAACTCTTGTTGCAGTTGTTGATTACTCAAATCTAATTTTTTTGCGTAACCACCTTCGCCTGTCCCGTCTTCTGGCATTTTGAGTTCTATGAATTTTGCGCCAAGTGATTCAATTTGTTCTTTCACTTCGATTCGGACATCATAGGCATACACTTGCGAGCCTAACCGTTTTGCGGTTGCGATAGCTTGCAAACCAGCCACACCTGCACCAAGCACCATTACTTTTGCGGGTTTTGCAGAACCTGCCGAAGTCATCATCATGGGTAAGAATCGGCCGTATAAGTTAGCGGCTTCTAGTGCGGCACGATACCCACCAATGTTTGCTTGTGATGATAAAGCATCCATACCTTGCGCACGTGAAATACGTGGGATCATTTCTAATGCCAAAGCACTCACACCAGCATCGGCGAGTCGGTTGAAAGTGCCATCATCATTGCATACATCTAAAAAGCTCAGTAATACCGAGC
>CAYQUC010000170.1:0-4637 GCA_964420605.1 uncultured Thioalkalispiraceae bacterium
CCGCCAAACAAAAAGGCAAAACAACCAATCATGTGATTAGCAGCAATACCTGCAGCGAATGCCATACTAGCTTTACCACGTGGAAAGGTGCGAAGGTGGATCATGGCGTGATAACCAAAGGCTGTTTAAATTGCCATAATGGCTCCACATCCGGTGCCAAAAAAGGCCTAAATCATATTGCCGTACTAATTAATGTTTGCGAAAACTGTCATGACACCAATGCCAATCCAACAGTATCGGTTTGGAAAACCCGCGAAAAAATGGATCACGGCTCGGTCTCCACAAACTGTGTCACCTGCCACTCCGCGGATCGAGCGAATGCGGCAAAACAATTGGGTAAAAATGTCGGTCATATTCAAAGCAATAATGATTGCCGTGTTTGTCATACCAAAGGCTTTACCACGTGGAAAGGCGCAACCATTGATCATGGTACTATCGTGACCGGTTGTGTTACTTGCCATAATGGTTCGACTTCCGGTGCACAAAAAGGCATTAATCATATTGCTGTACTAATTAATGTGTGTGAAAACTGCCATAGCACCAATACCAATCCAGTACTATCGGATTGGCGAACCAAGGAAAAAATGGATCACGGTTCGGTCTCCACAAACTGTGTCACCTGTCACTCTGCGGATCGGGCAAGCGCGACTAAGCAACGTGGTAAGCATCCAACGCATATCCAAAGCAGTAATCTCTGTCAAGATTGTCATACCAAAGGCTTTACCACGTGGAAAGGCGCAACGATTGATCACAGTTTAATTAGCCAAGGTTGTTTTAGTTGTCATAACGGCACGACATCGGGCCTACAAAAAGGCACGGGTCACATGACGACCTTAAATGTTTGTGAAGAGTGTCATGACGCGGGCACGGCAGCGAAGCCGGCAGCAACAATTTGGAAGACAGAAATGAGTTATACGCATACTGGAATCTTCCCAAGTGCGCATACTAAGTACACGTGCAAACAATGTCATACAAGTAATAGTCAGTTTGATGTTGGTTTTGGCCCGGGTAAAAGTTTATCGCCAGACTGTGCCGGTTGCCATGCTCAAACCTTTATTAATGAGCAAGGTGAGCATCAATCTGGGGATACTTATACTTCGCATAAAACATGTAATATCGGTTGCCATGGTAATAAAGCAGAGCACAGTACTTCTAAATTTTAGATAGTTGAATTTGCAGATGCCACTTGGCATCTGCAGCAGTTTGAATTCACATTATATTCTCGATATTGATGTACCCCATGAGGTGCTCATTAAGTTTTTAAAGTCAAGCGTTAGCTTATTGCACTTAATAACGAGTTTAAGTGTTGTTTATTTAATCATTTTTTTGTATGAAAAGGTACACAAAAAAACATTTTTTCAAAAACAATTTTTTAACATATTGATTCAGCTTTTATAACCCCGTAAAATTGAGACTTATTTTGGTGGGTTTACTAGGAGTGCATACAGTGCAGGGAACGCAAAAAAGTTCAATAGTGTTAAAATTTTTATTTATTTCGATAATAAGCATGATATTAGTTGCTTGTGGTGGTGGCAGTAGTGGTGGCTTGCCTCAAGCTGCTGGTTCTGATGAAACGGGTCCTAAAATTTTAACGATTGAGCCCATTGCAAACGAAATTGATGTGTCAGTTGGTTCCGCGGTGGGTGCTTTATCTACAATTACGGTTACTTTTGATGAAGTTCTTAATCGGGACAGTTTAATTCCAACTAATGTTTTAATTCAAGGTATTGATGCTAATGGTAGTGTTATTCCTAATTTAACTGTCGGGTTAATAAGTCCTAATCCTTTTAACTATATTGAAGCAAAAAACACACTAATAATAACGACAGAATCAAATGGTTTTGTAGCAAACCAAGATTATCAAATTAAAATTAAAAATTTTGTTGATGAGCTTGGCAATAAAATGGCGGAGTTTAATTCACGCTTTTCAACGACTCGGGCACCAAGTGTGGTGAGTGTTACGCCAGCAGATGATTCCGTAGCTAGTTTCCCAGTCTCCACCGCACAAAAAATTATTGTTGAATTTGATGAGGTTATGGATTCAGCATCATTAAAAGCTGGTTTTAGCTTAACCGAAGTATCATCTAATTCAACAGCGACTAAAACCTATAAATTTAACGATACTAATTTATCATTATTGCTCGATCACCAAGTCTCTAATGGTAAATCAACGGCAACATACTCTTTATTAGATGCTGGAACGCAAGCAGCAAAATTATTAGCCCAAACATCACGTTATACGGTTAATTTACTGGCAACGACAACTGATCTAAAAGGTAATAACCTAATACCATTTACATCAACATTTGTAACGGGAGTGAGTACTCAAGTAGGAACACCTGCAGCTAAGCCGGGTATTGTTACTGCGATAACCGCTAATAGCACAACCGGCACTTTGGAAAATAAAGTCACTTGGCCAGTTGTTGCAAACACCGCATATTATTTATATGTGTCAAAAAATGGAAGTCTTTTTACACAAATTATTACGACTCCAGCACCACTAGTTCAAACGCTATTTATTGATAAAAACATAACAACAGGTGCTAGTTATATTTATGCGGTGTCTGCGGTGCAAATTTTAGGCTCTAATTCTTTTGGTCCTGAAAGTGAATATAGTAAATCTAAGTTAGTCGTAGCTGGTGCAGCAGCGCCACTTAAACTAACTGCTATTGCAGGCCCAAATGAAACGAATAGTATTAATGATGGTGATGTGCTGCTGTCTTGGGATTCTATTTCAGGTAATACTTATAAACTGTATGTCAAAATAAATAATAGTGCATTTTCAGTTTTAAAACCGGAAATTATCGCGATTGGCACAACAACAACATATACTGTTTTGTCTCCTGGAAACGATCAGCGTTACACTTATCAGGTATCTGTCGTTAATCCGAATAATGTTGAGTCAGCAAAAGTGACCAGTGCTGAGGTTGTTCCATTTGGGCCACCACCGGTTGCTAGCGTTTTAGCTGTAGGTGCAAACCAAAGTGTTAAAGTAACATGGCCTATTTTAAATAAAGTCCCCGGTTTAAGTTATAGTGTTTATGTCAAAGTTGGAAACGATCCAAATGCACCATTTTCAACAACACCTATCGCACAAGGTTTAACGGTCGGTCAATTGGTTCATGGTATTGATACCTCCCCGGCATTGGTTAACGGGACAGCATATACTTATAAAGTTTTTGCCGTTTCAACAGCGTCTGGAATTAGTCGAACCACTAAGTTTGGAACGATCAGTAATGAAGGTTTAGCTGCGATACCAACACCACCACCACCGGCACCAAATGTTAGCGCTACTGCTGGTGATGCTAGTGTTACGATAACGTGGAATTTAGCAGCAGCCAGCTTAAATTATGATTACCGTATTTTTAAAAAAGCAAAAACAGAAAGTGTTTATAGCTATGTAACGTTGTTAACTAAACCCTCAATTGGCAGTTTTACAATGCTTATATCAAATAATATTAGTTACACTTATCAAGTTGCTGCAGTTGATAATAACGTTGAAGGTATTCGTGGAACAAGTAATGAAGCAACCGCAAGATTAATCGGTAGTAAAATTTCAAGCTGGTATCACAGCTGTGTAATTAAAGCCGGTGATTTGTATTGTTGGGGTCAGAATGATTTTGGCCAACTGGGTAATGGCGTTAAATCATTTGCTGAGAAAAAACAATTGGTGACTCCTCCTGTGGATGCAAATGGTTTAACGGTAGGCTCAAGTTGGATCGCTGTTGCAACAGGGCAATCACATACTTGTGGTATACGTAATTCTGGAGATATGTTTTGTTGGGGAGCTGCTGGAGGAGGACAGTTAGGAGTTGGTGATTCAACCGCTTCAATATTACCACCCCAGCAAGTAAATACACCTGCTATTTTAGTTGCAGCCAATGAAAAAGCAAACTGGACTCAAGTAACCGCAGGAAGATATTATACCTGTGGTATTCATCGCACAACGTCAGGCGGCGGGCAACTTTTTTGCTGGGGCAGAAATGATTCTGATCAACTTGGTATCGTTCAACCAAGCCCACCACTAACCATTGCTATACAGCCCGAGCCAGTTACGTTAGGAAATGACTCTGCCAATAATTGGGTTGAAGTTAAAGCAGGCTCAAGGCACACGTGTGGTATTCGGCAACAAACGCTTGGCAGTACATTATGGTGTTGGGGTGAACGAAGAAGCGGTAAATTAGGTGATAATAATTCATCATTGACTCCCTTAACGCTGTTACAACCTAATCAGGTTGTATCAACTCTCAATGGTGGTATAAATTTTGATTTAGATTGGAGTAGTGTGGCGCTTGGGAAATATCATACTTGTGGAATTCGTGGTACTTCTAATACGTTATGGTGCTGGGGTTCAAATGGTTCAGGGCAGTTAGGATCGGTTACCGATGGATCGGGTTCGAATTTAAGAGTCTCATTCGTTCCATTTCAGGTATTACCGCCCAGTGCTGATTGGCTCAAGGTATTTGCTAATAATTTACAGACCTGTGGGATAAAAACAACCGGTGAGACTTTTTGTTGGGGTAAGAATGAGTCAGGTGAATTAGGAATTGGTTCAATTAACTTCAATGAAAAACTACCAATTAGTACCAGTGCCAAAATGTCAGAAGTCGCATTAGGCTTTGAGTACAGCTGTGCTA
>CAYQUC010000171.1:0-4506 GCA_964420605.1 uncultured Thioalkalispiraceae bacterium
TTCAGGATTATTACCTGCAAAAGTAACAATAGGTGAAGTTGATCCACCACTACTATTACCGTTACCGTTTGCTCCATGTCCACCCGCAAGAACAACACTTGATGATAAAACAAAACCACTGATTAATAACGCTGCTACTAATTTTTTCATTGTAAAAATCTCCATATTAGTTTAAATAAAAGTCAAAATGTTTCTGTAATATTACGTGGGAAATATTACCACGGAAAAATTTGAGAAACAATACTTTGTTTAGTCAGATCTAATTACCGACAAACCTTATTTAAAACAATGTATTAGTCGAAGTAAGCGCTTACATAAATCATTAATTATGTGAATTTATTATGTCAAAAATCATCAAGCATGACATTATCAGTAGCTTAAAATAATATTATTTCATTGAAATTCAATAAATGTGTGTCGTCAAAAAAATTGCTATACGACATAATTGCAGTGCTAAAACACTGAACCAATCTCAGAATAAGTTAAATAAGTATGATTAATTAGAAAAATTATTTTATAAAAATCCCACAAATTAATTTAATATTGGATAATAATTGAACCAAATAAAGATAAAAGCAAAAGTAAGAAGGGTAGGAGTGATTAAAGTATAAACAATGTTGGGTGTTATCGAACCGACAATTATCGAGCTAAGTGTCATTTATTGTGAATTATAATCACACAAACTAATTCTAAGAAAAAAACAATTACCGTTATACCATCTCAAGTCTTCTACGCTGTTAAAACTCGTGCTTTATGTTAACTGACTCTTCACATCTACCGGCCACGAAACTTATTCTGCAAAAATTCAACTATTAACTTTACCTTCAATGGCAAGTAATCCCTAGACGGATAAACCAACCAAGCCGCGTTGTCAAAATTTGTCGTTGTCACATCGTAGTCTGGAAATAGATTGATCAAACTGCCATCAAGCAATTCATTTTTAACCACCATTTTAGTTAGTATTGCGATACCCATTCCAGCCAAGGTACATTGCTTTAACGCTTGCGAATTTGAAATTCGATAATGACCATGTACCGGAACTTCTATAATATCGTTCGTGACATTATCCTCGTTGGATTCTCGAAAACGCCAATGAGAACTAAAGCCTGGTAATGGCCACAAAATACATTCATGATTTTGAATCTGTTGTGGTGTGTCAGGATGACCAAATTGAGCAAGATAACTTGGGCTCGCACATACAACAAAACCAACCGAACACAGTCGTTTAGCGATAAACACCGAGTCTGGCAACACGCCCATTCGTATTGCAATATCAATACGCTCCGCTACTAAATCAACCACCGTATCAGTTAATAACATCTCAACCATTAGATCCGGATAACATTTTTTAAGCTCGGGTAGCAATGGCACAATCGCAATCTGACCAAATGTCACGGGCGCTGTGATACGCAAGGTTCCTTTTGGTTGCTCGTTCCACTGTTTGGTATGAAATTGCGCTTGCTCCAACTGATCCAACACTGACTCAATACGGTCAAAATAATTAATACCGGCTTCGGTGGGTTCAAGTTGGCGGGTGCTGCGTTGAAACAACTTAATGCCTAACTCATCCTCAAGTGACGCAATTGAACGTGACACAGAAGATGGTGCTAAGCCGTGGTCGCGCGCCACCGCAGCAAAATTTCGCCTACGGATTACATCTGCAAATAATCGTAAAGTTGATAATTCCATTCGTGCATATTACGCAACATTGAAATGCATGAAAAGTATTTCATGCCGCTTACGCATTTTGTATGATGATTTCAGCCCGTTAATAGAATTTATTAAACCGGTTAAACACGATTGCTTGTAGTTCCCATCCTCGATAGTTACACAAGCAGTCACTTGATTATGTTAAAGGAGATATCAATGCCCAATCCAAGATCCAACACAGGAATCGGTACATCATTATTAAATAAACAATTTAAATTTTTAACGCTAGTATTTTCCAGCCTAGTGCTTATTTCACTGTATGCCGCACAAGCACATGCCTATCAAACCAGTCACGGATTTTTACCCGCAGGTACATCAGCCTGTGAAGCCCATGTACCAGTCACTTTAAGCGTACCTGACAATGCCTTACCCGTTCCGGCTCCGGCTGAGTACAGCCACGGTTTTTATCATATCGAAGAAATAAACAATGGCTTATTTTACATAACCGATGGCGTTTACCAAACGATGATATTGGTCTCGCATGACGGTATTATATTGGTTGATGCACCACCTTCAATTGGTATCAACAATGCCGATCCAAGCAGCTCGATTACATTGGTCGATGTGATATATAGCATTGAACAAACTCAAGGCAAACCAATAAAAAAACTAATCTATAGTCACTCACACCTGGATCACATTGGTGCTGCTAGTATCGTGCGCGATGCATTTCCTGAAGTAGAAATTATCGCTCATAAAAATACCAATCAACTCATTAAAAAAGGCCGCGGTGAAGTTGAAGGAATTTTACAAGGCATCGGTACAAACCCACCTCCCTTGGCTACTGAAGTATTTACCAAAAATAAAAAAGTAGAACTCGGCAATCAAGTGCTAAAACTATCGTATAAAGGTCCTACTCATTTAGACGGAAATATTTTCATTTTTGCCCCCAAACAAAAAGTGCTGTTATTAATTGATGTCATGTTCCCAGGTTGGTCACCGTTTAATAATTTAGCATTAGCAACATCCGTGCATGAATACCTTGAGAGTTATGATGAAGTATTGCGCTATAACTTTGACACCTTTATTGGTGGCCATGTTAGCCGCTTGGGTACACCCGCTGATATCACCGAAGGTAAATTGTATTTACAAGATATCAAAAGCAATGCTTTGTCAGCGCTAAAAAATCCTGCCAATTTTGCTATTTTTGGAATAGTGCAAAACAATCCATTGGGTGCGTTTAATATTTACTTAAATGAAATGGCCTGCGATTGTGCTAATAAAACCTTAAATGCAAACACAACCCCATCAGGTATCGATTGGCGTAGTAGACTTGGCAGTGCCGACATCAATACCTTAACTCATTGTTGGACCATAGGTGAAGCAATGCGGATTGATGCGGATTTTTAAATGATATAAAGATTAATTGCCCAGCTTCGAAACGGTATATTTATTCCATTTATACCGGATCGAAGCTTCAAAATATTACGCTCTTTAATAAACAAAAATTATACAATAAAGCTTACAAAACAACTTCTAATCATCCAATAAAGCCGCTACATTTTTTTCGGCGTTTCAAATCTGTATAAAACAGCTTTACACACTAGAAAATCATATTGAATATCGTACACAAAAATTTAACGGCTAGTAGCACCTAACCCCAATGGTTAATTTGGTAATATTTCACATTTAATTTAATCAATAATTACTATTAACGATTTTTTAATACTATTATATTAATCTCCTTTCAGTAAATTTCATAACAGAGTAAATAAGACTAAACATGTTTAATAATATTGATATTAAATTAGAGTCGAACATTACCGACTCATTAATGAATATACTTCCAGTGGGAATGGTTATTGTTAACAAACTAGGTTGTATTGAAAAAAAAAATAAACTTTCGACTAAAATAATCAATAATACTAGCGTATTAAGCATCAATAATAATAAATTAAAAATTCACGATTATAATTCTGCGATTCTCTATAACGCTATTTTTTCAAAAAAAAATACATTAAATAAAGAAAATAAATCTACCCTACTATCCATTCCAGAGGATAATTACAATAAAATTGAATTACTTATCATTTACCTAAGTACAAATACTGACGAGCCTAAATGTTGTATATTTATCCGAAATCCAAATATTAATACCTATATAGACCGGGAACGACTTGAGTTTTTATATAGATTAACCACAACCGAATCAATCATCGCAATTGAAATAACAACCGGGCTCAGTGTTAACAAAATCGCAACTAAACTGGCAATACAAGAAAATACCGTTCGCACACATCTAAAACGTATTTATAGTAAAACTCATACAAACACTCAAAGTAATCTAGTTAGTTTACTTGCCAATAATATGTTATTGAATTTAATTAACGCAGCTTAACAAGAATGTACTCATCTGGGTAATGATAGTGAAAATTTACTTTGCTATAAATATTTTTCTTATCAATAAGGGAGAACTATAATGAAAATTTTTAATATATCTACTTTAATAATTGTTTTACTTTTTCAATTTCAAATCGCCAGTGCGGATTCTTTCACTCCATCAACTTCGGAAGAATATCCACCATTAACAGTCAATAATAAAAATGCAGTTACAGGACTAAGATGTACAGGAAGCTATTGTGACAACGTTGCACTAAAGTATCATTCATTCATCAATAGAGTTACCACTGGTAATTCATGGACCAGCTATTTTTCTGAAGAAGGTACAAGTTGGCGCTATTGTAGTAATAACAAACTAGTAACTGGAATTGCCTGTAAAGGAAAATATTGTGATGATATCTCATTACAATGTACTGGTTTTACTGGTCTTGTCACCAGCGCATGTCAGTGGTCTGG
>CAYQUC010000172.1:0-4492 GCA_964420605.1 uncultured Thioalkalispiraceae bacterium
ACGGCATCTACACATTACGCTTTGTTGCCCGCTCTGCTGCGGGGATAATCAGTGCCGTTAAAATAGAAAAATTTATTATTTGTAATGCCAACCAGTTACAAATTTCAGGTGGTGGGTGTTTTACCGCACCAGAAGTCAATATTGATCAAGCAACACCGGCAATGGATGGATTGGATCTAACCGGCAATGGTTTCCCTGAACTGGTATTTATTGCCCCCACTAAACCATTAGCAACTTCCACCGGCGTTGATTTTAATGGTGATGGTAATATTGATTATTATTTAATAATTGATCAGTTTGGTAAAAAAGCACTGCACACCACCAGTAGTGATACTAGTCCAACAGTAACTATTGTAACGGACAATACCGGCGCAGCAGTTGGCTTTAACTCCGGTAACAACCCAAACAATAATGACCTGGGTGTTATTTTAAATAATCTAGAACCACCAACAATTGTTATCACCCCTGTAGGTGGAACTTATAAAACAGCTCAAGATGTTTCAATTAGCTGTAGTAGCACAGACGCAGCGAAAAACACAACTCCCTGCAATGCTCTATCGTACTCAATTGGTGCAGCGAACCTTCCTACTCCGACATTTTTGGGTACTGGAACAATAGTGTACGGAAGCACAATTTCAGCCAACCAACTCGCCCTAGCACGAGATGCTAATGGCGCATCGGTTAATGGTACCTATGAATTACAAGTAATTGCGCGAACTATCGCAGGAACAAATGCAGTTGCAATACCACAAACATACGTAATTAATAGTGGAGCTTGTCAAAATCCACCTCAAGCAATTATTAACTTAACAGCTATCCCCTCTGCAAAAAATATCGATCTCACAACGAAAAGTTACGAGCTAACTAAAAACACACCATTAGCTAAAACCAAAACATTTACTCTAGATGGTTCCGTGTCAACAACAAATAATGGTGGTACAATTATTAGTTATACTTGGACACAAGCTCAAATGGATGAAAATATATTAACCGAAAATTTGGGTTCAACAAATGAAGTCAAATTATTCACAACACCAGATCGTGTTACTACGTTACATTATTCTTTAAATGTAATCGATAGTTTTGGTTGTACAGCAACAACATCGACCACATTGCATGTAATGGAAGATCCGACAGCCGCAATTTTTGTAGATGGTATTGCAGGTAATGATGCTAATTCTGGGACAACAAGATCCTCTCCATTAAAAACTATTACTAAAGGACTCATTACTGCAGCTGCTACGATACCAACACCATCTGATATTTATGTAACTGCCAATGGAGGTGCATTATATAAAGAAGCCACTTTGGTCGTGCAAGATGGAATCAGTTTATATGGTGGTTTTAAATCAGTATCTTGGTCTCGTGACGTTGTTCGAACAAAAACTAAAATATCTGTAACGAAAAACGTCACAGCAAACATGCCTGACTTTAAAGCCCTCGACTTTGTAAACATAAATACTGATGCATGGTTAACTGGTTTTGTTATTGCTGCAAATTATAGTCCAACAACACTAACATCGGCATCGAATATTTTTGCGGTTCATGCTACGGGGATATCAGGAAATACAGCAACATTAAATATAAATTACAATGAAATTATTTCTGGGGATGCGCTTAATGGAAATAGTATTGGTTCTGGTTCGAGTTATGGGTTATATATTTCAACAATAGACAATGCTGTTATTAAAAGAAATATAATTTCATCACTTAAAGGCGGAATTGGGGAAACTAGAAACGGTATTAACGGTGATAACGGTAGTAATGGCTTAGTTGGTGAGGTAGGAAAATGTTTTCAAACAAATACACCACCCTCACTTGGTGGTGATGGTGGGTTATCACAAACAACCAACCTTAATGGTTTCAAAGGTGGTGATGGCTCAATATCAGGTGTAAGCGGATCTACTGGTGAGAAAGGACTAGGTGCATGTGGTGGCGATGGCGGAAAAACAATTTCAGCCTACGACGCAGATCAAACACCAATTAATGGTTTAGATGCTTTTATAAGAACAGCAAATAGTTTATGTTCAACAATTGCATCTTCAACTCCAATCTCAAGTCAAAGCCCTGGAGTAAATTTAGGTAATTTAAATTTAAATTACTACTTACCCGCAAATGGTACAAATGGTAATACTGGTTTTGATGGCATTCCTGGTAGTGGCGGTGGCGGTGGCGGTATGGCAGTTGCAGGACTCGGTGATGCTGCAACTGGTGCCGGCGGCGGCGGCGGCGGCGCTGCTGGAAATGCAGGAAATGGTGGTATTGGCGGAAATGGCGGCGGAGGAAGCTTTAGTATTTATTTGAGAAACAATACAAAAAATATTTTAACTAATAATTTGATATCAAGTGGAGATGGTGGATTGCCTGGTGACGGTGGGCTTGGTGGATTTGGTGGAAATGGCGGGACTGGTGGTAACGGTGGAACTGCAGCAACTTGTGGCACCACTGCTTATAAAGGTGGAACAGGAGGAAACGGACAAGCTGGTACAGATGGAACAGCTGGTGGTGACGGTAGCGCTGGCGGCGGCGGTCCCTCTATCGGAATTTATTTTAACTCCACTCAAACACCAACGATAATCGGTAATACAATTACCACAGGCAACGCTGGTAGTGGTGGTAATGCGCGCCACGGTGCAGCAGGTGATGGTGGAGTTTCATACGGTCTTTATGCCGGAACCGGCACGGCCATACCGACAGCCGCAAACAATACTGGCAATACATTTACTCTCGGTAACCCAGGTTTAGGCGGAATAATCAATCCTGACACCACAACAAATACTCCTGGTACTGGAAACCCCGGCTTAACAGGAAACAGCGCGAATCAAAATTTTTAATTTATAACGTTGTAGAACAATAATTAAGCCTCTGAAGCTAATAGCAAAGAGGCTTTTTTATTCCAATCCCCGTTCTACTCAGTTCCCAAGGTAAAACAGGAATCCTTAGTAATAAATATAATACTATTGAAGCTCAAATTAAGGATATGAACAACAATGCAACCATCAACAATAGTCAATCAGAAACTAATAAAATAAAAGGAAATTTAGTTCATTTCCCTCTATTATGGCTTTGGAATGAAAAAGGAATTTCGAATTCTTGGCGACCAAACTCATTTTATTCGTAATGTTAAAAAACATTTCATTTAGGAACCATTTAATGAAAAAAAATAATTTTCAATCTTTTAATTTAAATAGTATTTTAACTGTAATCTTGATTTCAGTATCGTTTTTATTTGCTACAAGTTGTTCTGTAACAAATCAATATGAACTTGCTCAACTAGAAGCTATAAAAAACAAAAATACTGACAAAAAAATCGACACATATTTCAATTTATTATCAAATATTAGTAATGATGATATTAGCCGAACATTTGAATTAAGTTACCCTCAAGCTAGTGCGCTAAATGCTCTTGAAGCCATTAAAGAGAGAAAATATATCCCAATTTTTGTAAATGCACTAGACAATGACTCACCAATTATACGTCAGGCTGCGATAAATAAAATGAAGTTATATGATTTTAAACCATCTATTCCAAAATTAAAATCAATCATGAATGACGACCCAGTACAACAAATAAGGTTTGATGCTATGAATGCATTAAAATCATTACAAGCAACAACTATCTGTACTGATTTAGTGAAAATTATATCTAAGAATGAAAATACACAAACTGTAATACGTGCAATAAATACATTATCAGAAATCCAGTGCAATCAAACGGTGGCGCTGCTAATTAATTATTTTGAGGCTGATAAATTTAACTCACTCAAAGAAGAAATACAACGTGAAATTTTAATAGCTATTCCTAAAACAAAGTCTAAACAATTTATTCCCTATTTAGTTAAAATAACTGCACCATTAAAAAAGCTTAACCCTAGAAAAACCATTATTTATAAATTAAACAGTGGACTTAGAATTCTAGAATTAGAAGCGTTACAAAAACTAAACGAAACGAATTTTTTTATAAATGAACTATCGGGAAATTATAATAGCGACTATAAAAGAAAAATTATTCAATATATATTAAAAATCAACACACCAAAAACCGACAAGTTAACTGTCAAATACATTAACAGTTTAAAAGACTCTAACGAAAGACGTTTATCATATAAGTTATTACAAAATGAATTCACAAACGAAAAACGTCGTAAACAATTCCTTGATATATTTTTAAAGCAATACGACATAGAATCTAATGAAGATATAAAATATAAAATCATTACAATGCTTAAAGGAATTCTACAAGAAAAACATATTGAACGGTTAAAGTTAATTTTCAAACAAGAAGAGAATGCTAGTAATAAGTGTCATATTTTACTTACTCTTGCAACAATACCAAGTAAGAAACACTACAACTTTATGATTAAATTTGACAATAAAGACGAACCAAGTTGGTGTCGAGCAGCAGTAAGGCGATATAAAAAATCAAAGAAATCAAGCAAATCAAGGGGTGTGCGGCCGAGCAAGGTCGATATTTCCAACAGGTGAAAATCCT
>CAYQUC010000173.1:0-4462 GCA_964420605.1 uncultured Thioalkalispiraceae bacterium
ATATGGCAGTTAAAACTGCTTATCCTAACTAAAAACGTGGGGATCGCTCAGACTCCGACCCCTTTTATGACATCACCTCTAATAAGTTCGTATTCTTTATTAAATTAAAGAACAATACCGCAAAGGACTGCGAAATGACTCTACCTCGAAAAACGTTAATCTCACTTAACGCAACACCCTATTATCACTGTGTATCCCGTTGCGTTCGCCGCGCTTTCCTCTGCGGAAAAGGTAATCATTCAGGTAATAATTACGAACACCGACGCCAGTAGATTGAAGATAAGATATTGGAGCTAGGTCAAATATTCTCAATTGCACCCCAGGGCACCTTCTCACACTTTAGAACGCTAATGCGTTCATTAAGTATTACCTCGCTATCGCTCAGGTCATGCATTGCATTCACCTTGATGTTTGTAACTACGCCATCATGCACAACCACTATCATTTGATTTTACATATCAATTCCAATGACGCAGAGACATGGACTACAGAAGAAGTTATCAACCGTTGGCATCTACTCTATAAAGGAACGGTATTAACTCAACGTTTTAGTGATGGTGTAACCATGAGTAAAGCTGAAATAGCAGTTGTTGAAACTATTATTACAGAATGGCGCTCACGGTTAATGGACATTAGTTGGTTCACCACCCCTCAAGGGGGTACTGAAACGAGTGCGACCCTAAATGAAGGTATTGCACGAGAAACCAATCAAGAAGATAACTGTACGGGACGATTTTGGGAAGGTCGGTTTTATTCTCAAGCTTTATTAGATGATAAAGCGTTAGCTGCCTGCATGGCATATATTGATTTAAATCCAATTCGCGCTGGTATTGCACAGACACCAGAAGCA
The DNA here is from genome assembly GCA_964420605.1 of uncultured Thioalkalispiraceae bacterium. Lineage (GTDB taxonomy): Bacteria > Pseudomonadota > Gammaproteobacteria > UBA6429 > Thiohalophilaceae > CAYQUC01. The sequence goes on from CAYQUC010000173.1 coordinate 851, forward strand.
TCTAAACATACTTCAATTCGGCACCGAATAAAATCAGCCTGCAAGACTAAACAACCTAATCGGATAGACCAACAATCGGATTTGTTGTTTCCATTTAGTGGTAACCCACACCATGACAGCCCGCCTGGAATTCAAATGAAACTAACGGATTACATTGAGTTAGTAGAATGGTCTGGACGTCAAATATCGAATAAGAAGAAAGGCAGTATTGCAACATCCCTGCCACCTATTTTGAATCGATTGGGGATTGAAACGGATAATTGGTTGTTTTTGTGCGAGCACTTTGAAGTGCCGTTTAAAAATGTGGTGGGTTCAGTGTTATCTGTTGAACGTGTATGTTCTCAATTAAAACAACAGTGGATTCAAGGACAGCGAGAGTGTCAGCGATTGTTTTCCAGTGGTTAGTTTCTCTTTTTAGAATCCTTTTATAAAACTTTTAGTATTTTAGCTTGATACTAATGGGTCGATTTGTTTCGAAATAATAATACTCCAACTTTATTCGAGTAATTCTTATAGTTCCCTCATCAACTCCATTTTATCCTTTAGATTTACTTCTGTATTTGAATACTATTATTTTATTGGATTAATGTTTTCAATTCATGGGTGTCCAGTTTTATTAGTATTAGAATATTATGAAGATAACAACGTAATCATTTCCAGTTGCCCATTAATAGATAATTGAGAAGTAAAGTCACTCAAATCACTACAAGTGGTTTGATATTCTAAATTATCAACATAATACTCTAAAGCAGAAACTATTTTTTTAGATTGTGTGAATAATAGTTTACTTTGCTCGAATGTCAAATTGATAGATTCATTACTTGAATCACTGCTTTCCATACACAAGGCTAATGATGGTCCTGTTGTTGTCATCCACGCTAAAGGCGAATCTACTGTAACTCCCTCAATAGGTGCTGCGGCTCTTCGCGCAAGTCCAGCTACAACTTTTCCTGCAACTAGGTATATACGTATATCAAAACAATAATCATATCCATTTTGATTTTGAGTTAATGGTTTAATCCAAGGTTGATAAATAGAGCCAGATGAAAAATTATAATTAGACTTTTTAGACACCAATTCAGTCGCTAATATTCGTTTCACATTACGACTACTTGCACCTCTACGAGGTTTACAAATAATATATTTGTTCTCACTAGCAGAAAGTTTTAAAAATTTATTCAGCTCTTGCGAATTCTCTGTAGAATAACTAGGAATTGTAACTACTTCTGGTGCTAAGCGGTTAATTACATGAGAAGTCACCAATTTATCAGAACAAACTACACGTTGTCTAAGATCATTAACACACGGGGTTATCGTAAATTCTTTTGGATATTGATATGATCGTCGATAAAGCACTCCAATTTCAGTACCATTATTTAAAACTATTTTATTTTTTACAGTTTTTATGGCCAGATGATCACAGATAAAACACGGAATTCCTTTATCCAAAATTGAAGTCGCTAAGCTATTAAATTCCGCTAAACTTAACTTTGTTCGACCTTGATTATGAATGGAATCATATAAATATACTTCTTTAGCAATATGATCTTTTACATTTATAACAAAACAATCAGGGAGTAATAAACAAATCGTTTTACCTTTAGACAAACCAATTAACTCATCAACTAAAGCTTTTAGTCCTTCACCAGAAAAAAGATTGTTTTTTGTTTGTAATGCAAACTTGTCAGCACGATCCATTGCAACAGGATGATCATTTGCCTCAATAAAATATAATTTTCCTTGATAATCAAAAATGAAATCTAAACCTGCGTAAACTAAAGTTCGCCTTTCTATTTTAGAAGTATGCATTAATTATATAATAGAATTAAATTCAACATATTGTAATCTCATTAAGTAGTAAGTAAATTTCACATAATCACACAATTTTATATTATTATACACTATGACTTATCAATCTTATCTTGTAACTTTTTAAGTTCTACAGCAGCGTCTTCAAGTATTTCAGACCACCAAACTCTAGATTTCTTTAAACCTGGAGCATATTTAGACAGTGATGTTTCTTTTACTATATCAATTACACCTTGAATTTCTCCTGGAGAAAGATCAATGCCACTCTCAACTAAAGTTTGAAATGGATTACGATCTAGATCGTTTAAAAACCGTATATCTTTTCTAGCAACGTCTAATACAAATTCAATCTTTAATTTTGCAGCTTGATGTTCCATAATATTTTCCTATAGGTTGTTTTAGTTAGTAGTAAAACATTTCATCACATAAGTGGCATGACGAATTCCACTTTCAGTTAAAAATATTTTTGACTTCCTTCTATCAATTAGGCCTTGGCTTTTAAGCTCATTAAATGTTTGTAAAAAATTCTTTTCAAATGAAATTGATGCTTTATATTCAAGTTCATCGATATCAATTTCTAACAAACAAAAACCCATTGCAATATCACGTTGTAATTGTTCATATTTCGTCATAATACATTGTTTACCGATCGGCTTTTGATTTTGTTCAAGTTGTCTATTATAACTAGTATGCACAACTGAATCTTCCCACAATTGATTCCCATTACGACTATAAGCACCTGGTCCTAAACCCAGATAATCTGAGCTATCCCATGTCGACTTCACATATTGGCACTCATAATTAGGACGAGCAAACTCAGCAGTCGAGTAACGAAACAAACCTGCATCACTAAATTGTTCAATTGCATAAAGTCTCATTTCATTAATAACTTCAGCGTTAGGACGTTTTGGTAAGGAATTGTTACGCAGAGTTCTATTCAATAATTCGCCAGGAAAAACAATTAGAGGATATGCGGAAACGTGTGTAGGATTTAAATCAATTGTTTTTTCAACAGTTTCTTTCCATTCCTGAAACGTTTGACCAGCCAGTCCATACATAATATCTATATGCAAATTATCAAAACCAGCATTTCTTGCTGCAGTTATAATTCCTAACGTTTGACTAACTGAGTGAGATCGATTCAATAAATTAAGCTGTTTATCATTAAATGCCTGTGCACCAATCGATATTCGATTAACACCCATTTTTCGAATCGCTTTTAAATCGCTTAATTTTTTGGTACCAGGCTCTGTTTCTAATGTTACTTCAATATTAGATGAATTTAATCCGAACTCATTTTTCAAACGTTTAATAATATGTTCAATAGTTTCATTATTTAATAAAGAAGCTGTACCACCACCAAAGTAAACTGACTTAATATTTGCTGCATCAAAGTCATCGACGCTTTGATAAATATTCATTTCTTTTTCAAGAGATTTAATAAACCACTCCAATCCACCTTTATGTAATTTTTTACGTTCAAATGTACAAAAGGTACAAATTTTCCTGCAAAATGGAACATGAATATAAAAATGATAATTTTTCCAATAAAGCGGCTCTTGAGTATTATCAGGATCTCTTTCCCATAAAAATTTCGGTGGATGATGAAATACAAAAGCTCCATCATCGCGAAAATCTTGTGATGTGGGATTTTTTTTTGTCGATATTATATTATTAGTATCTAACACTTCCATTCAAATATACCCTCAGATCTTGAACCAATTGGACAACTAGTAATACATTCACGACATTCGATATAACTATTTTCAGTTAATGCAATCGCTTTAGACTTAATTCTTGTTG
>CAYQUC010000174.1:0-4430 GCA_964420605.1 uncultured Thioalkalispiraceae bacterium
TAGAACCAGGGTTTTGTTGGCTAGAACCAGGGTTTTGTTGGCTAGAACCAGGACTTGGTTGGTTAGAACCAGGGCTTTGTTGGTTTGAACCAGGACTTTGTTGAGCAGATCCTTGATTAGAACCGAAGCTTGAACCTTGTGATTGGTCAGAAGAACCGAAGCTGTTTCCGCCACGGTTGTTACCAAACGCAAAAGCTGAAGTTGAAGCAACAGTTAATGCAAGAACAGATGTAATGATTAAAGATTTTGTTGAATTTCTCATGTAATAATTTCCTTTTATATTATTTTATTCTGATATTCTAAAACTAGACTGTATTATATGTGAGATAAATTCCCACACAGTGATGTATGACACAAAAATAAATTTATTTTGATTTATTTGAGTAACAAAATTAAATATTTTATTCGACAGAATAAATAGTGTTCAATACGTCAAGTGATAATTAATGTATCAACATTTTTTTCTAAAAACGATAAAACGCTATAATTACAGAGTGAGTTACACCTTCAGTAATGTTTCTGTAATATTACTAAAACAACAGTAATGGATTAAACAAAGTGCTATAGCAATCAAAAAAAACAAACACCGTTAATTTATAAAATTCGACGGCATAACAGCAGCAAATTATTGAACATAAAAAACAACAATCGTTAGTGTAAATTTAGAGTGATGTTAGTTGCATGTGCTTGCACTGCAAGTTGGTTAAACGATTAAAATTCAAACAATTCAGATACTGTCTGGGTAGCGTCTTTCGGAATGCATTAAATAATCGAGATAGTGACGATAGTAATTTTCATTCATTAACGTAAAATGCCACTTAATTTTAATCACAATAACTACCTAGCATGGAGTATGCAATGAAAAATATTAATATCCTATCCCGCTTAATCACGTTAGTCATATCATTATTACTAACATCGTGTGCGGCAACGACGATAACCGGCTCATGGAAGGAAGTGAGCTATAATAAGCCCATTAAAAACATACTCGTTATTGGGTTAAGCAACAATAAAACCAACCGACGAATATTTGAAGAAATTTTAAGCCAAGATATTATTGAAACAGGTAAAAATGCGAGCGTTTCAACAAAATATTTTTCCGATATAAAAAATATCAGTAAAAAAACACTCGCTCCAATAGTAAAAAAAGCACACTTTGATACGGTTATCATTGCCCGAGTTGTATCGATTAACAAAGAGCAACGTCATGTACCGTCAAGCTATCCAACAAACTATGGCTCAATGTATGGCTACTACGGTCGAGTAAGCCCGTACTACAGCGATAATACTAACTACATGGCAACAAATACGATTGTCTCACTCGAAGTTAACATGTATGAAACTAGTAATGCTAAATTAGTATGGGCGATCACCACCGAGACTTTTGAGCCGGGTAATGTTAATAAAGAAGTCCAAAAAATATCCGAAATTATTATAAAGAAACTCAAAGAACAAAAGTTATTATAAGTAATTAAGATGAGACGTTCGCCGTTATCGCGGCGTGTGTTTCATTTATTAAGGCCTGCCTTCTTTGCTAAAACCGGCTAATAATGACGACTTTATCACAGACCCCGTATTAACTCTCCTTTATTTAACATAAAATATTACTCCGTCCAAACCCCTAGGGTATATTGAACCATACAGTCTTGAATCTGTCTTAGACTTAAACACGTAAAAAGTACATAACGATAAGAGTGAATGGTAAAACTAACGGCTACTAAAAATTAAATTTATTTCACTAATTAGTAGTGATCAATAATACTATAAACACAAAACTATCACATTTAGAGGGACACAATGATTACACGATTAACGCTCATAGCAAGCATCGGATTATTTAATATTAGCACGGTAGCAATAGCAGGTTCACTACCTGAAATGACGGTTTACAAAAGCCCTACCTGTGGCTGTTGTAAAAAATGGATTTCACACTTAGAAAAAAATGGTATTAAGGTGACAGCTCACGATGTTGATAACGTGATACCGTACAAAATTAAAAATAAAATAACGCCACAGCTTGCATCTTGCCATACAGGTATAATTAACGGTTACACTGTTGAAGGTCACGTACCGGCTAAAGACATTTTAAAAATGCTTAAAGAAAAACCAAAGTTTAAAGGCTTAGCAGTACCCGGAATGCCGGTCGGTTCACCGGGCATGGAAATGGGCGATAGAAAAGATAAATATGATGTTGTATCTTTTGATGAAAAAGGAAATAAAAAAGTCTATTCGAGTTACTAAGTACAAATACATTCTTTTAAAAAAATATAAAGGCGGCTCGCAGTTAATTGCAAGCCGCCTTTTTTTATTTTAAAACCAGGCTCTAACTCCTAACACAATCTGGCTGTCGTTAACTATGCTACCCGTATTTTTAGCAAGAGTAGCGCTATTACCGTATTTGTTTTTAAAATTAAGACCGACATAAGGTGCAAACTCACGCCGTATTTCATAGCGCAACCTTAAACCAATTTGAGAATCGGACAAACCTGATCCTATCCCCAGTGCAGTGTCGTCTTTACTGTAAAAGTTAAGCTCTATTTCCGGTGTTAAAATTAATTTCTGAGTAAATAATATTTCATATTCGGCTTGTAATCGAAGCCCTATTTGACCCGCCTCTCCAATGAAGATTGCATTATCAATCTCATAAAAATAAGGAGCCAATCCTTGCAAGCCAATCACTAACCAATCTTTTTTAGGTGTTGGATTGGTGTCTTTACGCCAACCCACTTGAAAATCCCAAAAGGGTGCAATGGCGCGACTGTATAATGCTTGTAATTCCAGTTCTTCAGTTTCACCATTAACGTGCTCAGCTTCAACTTTAAACCAAAATTTATTTAGATCTTTACCAAGCCAGGCTTGTCCTTCTAACACTAATGGATCAGCACCATCAGCCACTCGAGTTTCAAATTGGTCGATCATTACTTTACTAATAATAGGATCATCACTCATGCCACCAGCATAAACCGACCCCGATAATAAACAGCCTGTTAAGGCGATAGTTAATAATTTTTTCATGGTACTCTCCCCTTAGCTCACTTCAACTTTACGAAACATACCTAACATGTGGTACAACAGGTGACAGTGATAAGCCCATCCTCCCATTGCATCTGCAGTGACTAGATAACTTATTTTGGCACCCGGTGCTACTATTACAGTATGTTTTCGAGGAATATAATCTGCATCGCCGGTTTCTAAATCACTCCACATGCCATGCAGGTGAATCGGATGATTCATCATGGTATCGTTAACTAAGTTAATCCGAACACGTTCCCCAAATTTAAGTTTTAATGGCTCAGCATCGGCAAACTTTATACCGTTCATCGACCACATATACCGGCTCATGTTGCCGGTTAAATGTAAATCAATTTCTCTATTGGGTTCACGTGGATCCGGTGTTTTATATAAATTTTTTAAATCTGAATAAACGAGTACCCGACGGCCATTGTCTCTTAAGCCAGTCCCCGGATCATCCAATCGATATTTTGCGCCATCGGCACGCATATCAACATGTGGCCCGAATTCGGATTTTTCGTGAACTACTTTACGACTACTACCATAACCTACAACCCCAGAACCGATTTTAGGTTTTGACATTTTAGAATGATCCATACCCGACATATCTGACTTACCATCCATGCCCTTCATTTTGGAATGATCCATACCCTTCATGCCAGACATATCACCAGCCTTTGCGCCATCCTCCATGCCTTTCATACCAGCCATTGAACTCATGTCCATCCCCATGTCAGCGTGAGTTAAAATTGGTGCAGCATCTAATGCAGGAATTGGACTGGTTAACGAAATGTCCGGCGTTAATCGACCCAAGGCATAACCACTACGATCAATTGCTTGAGAAAAAATGCTATAAGCACGATCATCACTTGGCTCGACAATCACATCATAGGTTTCAGCAACTCCCATTCGAAACTCATCAACGGTTACCGGCTGAATGTACTGTCCATCAGCAGCAACCACGGTCATCTTCAACCCCGGTATACGCACATCAAAAAATGTCATGGCAGCAGCATTAATAAAGCGTAACAATACTTTTTCGCCTTTTTTGAACTGACCTGTCCAAGTATCATCAGGTGTTTGTCCATTGGTTAAAAAGGTGTAGGTGTAACCTGTTACATCGGAGATATCACGATCCGACATGCGCATTTTATTCCACATGCTACGTTTATCCCAAAAACCACTCCAGCCATCCTGCTGTAAATCACTAACGGCATCTCCCACCGTACGTTCTCTAAAATTGTAATAATCACTGCGTTTTTTTAGTTTATAATAAATATCATTTGGATCTTCATCACTCCAATCTGACAGTAACACCACATGCTCACGATCATACTTGTAAGGCGCAGGTTCAATCGGATCTATCACGATAGCACCATACGCACCAGTTTGTTCTTGAAACCCCGAATGACTATGGT
>CAYQUC010000175.1:0-3132 GCA_964420605.1 uncultured Thioalkalispiraceae bacterium
GGTAGCTGGATTAGTACATTAACTGCATTAGAACCTTACCGGCCATTTTTTATTGTAATTACACTAATTTTTCTATTTTTGGCTTTTCGAAAACTGTATTTAATACCACGACAATGTGCACCGGATGATGCTTGTGCAGTTCCGAGCACTTTACGTAATCAACGTATTATTTTTTGGCTGGTTAGCGTGTTATTAATTGCCTTGGTTACTTTTCCGTATTATGGGTTGATGTTTTTTGAATAAATTTATTAGGAGTAAAAAATGAATCGAATTAAATTATTACCACAAATTATTATTATAATTTTTATGACAGTACTTTTTTCTTACAATGCAGTAGCGGCGCAAAGTAAAACAGTCACACTGGATGTACCGGGTATGACTTGTAAATTTTGCCCGATAACCATTCGCAAAGCATTGGAGAAAATTCCAGGTGTGATTGATGCAAAAGCTGAATATGAAACAAAAACAGCGACCGTAACTTTCGATCCGGATAAAACCACTGTAGAAAAATTAACGGATGCAACAAAAAATGCCGGTTACCCATCAACATTAAAACAAAATTAATTTGTAAAATAGAACAAATTTGGAGAAGTTGGATGATACGTTGGATTAGTAGTTTATTCGATAAAACCGGATCGCTTGGTGTCTTAACGGCGACTATGGGCTGTGCTTCATGTTTTCCGGCACTCGGATCATTCGGTGCTGCAATCGGTTTGGGGTTTCTTCATCAATACGAAGGTTTGTTTTTAAATACCTTGTTACCGATTTTTGCCGCCTTTGCATTAGGTGCCAATATATTTTCCTATTTTACTCATAAAATTTGGTATCGCGCATTACTCGGTATAGCCGGGCCTACTATGGTATTACTGACTATGTTCCCATTATGGGCATATAACTGGAGCACCTATTTATTGTATGCCGGCATTGCTTTGATGTTGATAGTATCTATTTGGGATATATTTTCACCTGCTCATAAAGTTTGTAGTAGCTGTGAAATACCCGAGCAAACTACCGCAGGTTAATTAGAAACTATTACCTAAAGGATATTTGTAATGACAGTATTCGAAAATAATATAATGCAACTGAGTGATTTTTTCATTAAAACGTTTCCTGTAATGAATGAGCTTGAACAGCAAACAGCTTTGACATTGTATCGTCTACTGGCATTGGGCAAACCGGTTTCATGTAATTTATTAGCAAAATCAGTTAATCATACTACTGCTGATATTGAAGAACTAATTAATTCGTGGTCCGGTATTTTTTATGATGATGATAATAATGTGATTGGTTTTTTGGGTTTAACTGTTAACGAAACACCTCATCATATGATCATTAACGATGTGACTGTATATACCTGGTGTGCGTGGGATGCATTATTTATTCCTGAATTACTCGATACGACAGTTAAAGTTAAATCAACCTGTCCGGTGACAAATGAAGATATTGAATTAATAGTATCCCCTACTTTCGTTAAAACGCTAAATAATAACGATATCGTTGTTTCATTTTTAAAGCCAGAATTAGAAAACCTAGATAATATCACTACAAGTTTTTGTCATTTTGTCCATTTTTTTCCCAACAAAGCTGTCGGTAATCAATGGTGTGCTGAAAATAAAGATACATTCTTACTCTCACTTAATTACGCATTTCTTGTAGGAAAAAAAATAAATGCCGCGCGATATAAGCAAACACTACACTCAAAAGGATAATTTAGATGAATACAATCAAAATCGAAATCAATGGCATGACCTGTGACCATTGCGCTCAAAGTGCGCAGGATGCATTGAATGCGTTAGACGGTGTAGAAGCATCAGTTTCATATGATAATGGTCAAGCGAAAGTTGAGTCTCAAGGAATAGTTGATGATTCCATGTTACTAAAAGCAATTGAATCTAAAGGTTATAAGGCAACTTTAATCAATGATAAAAATAGTAAGACAAGCACTGGCGGCAATGGTTTGCACATAGCCATTGTTGGTACCGGCTCGGGAGCATTTGCTGCAGCGATTAAAGCAGTCGAACAAGGAGCTACCGTGACTATTATTGAAGGCGGTGATGTTATTGGGGGTACGTGTGTGAATATTGGCTGTGTGCCATCGAAAATTTTTATTCGTGGTGCTAGTATTGCGCATCTACAAGGCCATCATGCTGTTGACGGTGTGGCACTCAACACACCAGCAATTAATCGTAAAGCGATGATGGAACAACAGCAGCAATGGGTTGAAAAATTACGCTATGCGAAATACGAAAGTATTTTGGAAACTAATCCGGGTATTAATCTGGTACGCGGTATGGCTAAATTTAAAGATGCCAACACCTTAATAGTGACTAAAAAAGATGGTAGTGATAAAGAAATAACAGCGGATCGAATTTTATTGGCAGTTGGTGCGAGTGCATCAATACCAACTATATCTGGTTTAAAAGACTCACCATACTGGACATCCACCGAAGCACTAATCGCAGATGACATACCAAAGCATTTAATTGTTCTGGGAGCATCCGTAGTGGCACTGGAATTAGCACAGGCATTTAGACATATTGGTTCTGAGGTAACGGTATTAGCGCGCTCGAGTTTATTATCAAAAGAAGATCCGGAGATTGGTGATGGTTTAACTAAAGTGTTTCAAGACGAAGGCATTACTGTAAAACTGAATACCTCACCCGAGTCGGTAAACCATGATGGTAAGCAGTTTATGCTTAAAACTAATAATGGCGATATTACGGGTGATAAATTATTGGTCGCAACGGGTCGAGCACCCAATACTGCTGCACTGGATTTGGATAAAGTTGGTGTTAAGACTGAGAAAAGCGGCGGTATTGTGATTGATGATCACATGCGCACTAATGTTGCAAATATTTTTGCTGCTGGCGATTGTACCAGTCAACCACAGTTTGTATATGTTGCTGCTGCAGCTGGGACCCGTGCAGCGTGTAACATGACCGGTGATGATGTTGCGATCGATTTATCGGTAATGCCGGCAGTGGTATTTACCGATCCACAAGTTGCAACTGTTGGCCTTACTAAGCAACAGGCTAAAAATCAAGGTTTGGATGTTGATAGCCGTACACTTGACCTTGAAAACGTTCCTCGTTGTGGACATCCTTATTAATAATGCCGGAGTAGGTTTGTTTG
>CAYQUC010000175.1:3142-4419 GCA_964420605.1 uncultured Thioalkalispiraceae bacterium
TATCAAGTTGGTAGCAGAAAAAGACAGTGGTCGCATAGTTGGTTGCCAGGTTTTAGCACATGAAGGTGGTGAAATAATTCAAACAGCAACACTGGCGATTAGTAATCGCATGACAATTGACTCGCTTGCCAATCAATTGTTTCCCTATTTAACCATGGTTGAAGGGTTAAAATTAACTGCACAAACATTTAATAAAGATGTGAAACAATTGTCGTGTTGTGCAGGTTAAAGTGAAAAAACTTTACTGATTGATAAAAATGGTTTAGCACAAGCTGTGAGTACTGTTCCAACGTTACCCTTGATGTTATTACAAACTTTTATAAAGGTATACCAAAGTGAATACGATCATAACAGCGTTAAAAACTGTGTTATTAATTAAAACATATCAATGGGTTTCTGGTCTTACATTTATTTTTTTTCTAGTATTATATCTGATGACATTACCTGCATCATTCACTGGTGGTTATAGCAGTTTTGAAGCTCTAAATTATTTAACACCCACGCTCATTGGGTTTTCATTACTTATGTCGGTTTTAGTTGCGTTGATAATGCCACTTATTTTTTACTTAATTCGACAAGGCCAAAAAAGTAGTAAGTCATCTGCAGCTGGTGGTTTATTGGTTGGAATTCTTGCTCCTATGTTATGTTGTTCCCCCATACTACCGATTCTTATGGGATTTGTAGCTAGCTTATTACCAACATTAGTTGGAAGTTTTGGTGTGAGACTACAAGGTTTTATCGCAACTCATCAAGTAGAGTTATTCATTGTGGCTAGTTTGTTACTATTATTTGCATTGTATCAAAATGCTAAAAAAGTAACTAATGGTAACTTTTGCAGAGCTTAAAAAAAGGATTTAATATTATGAACGCATATACAATTTCAAAATTAGCTGCTGATGCCGGTGTTAGCGTACACGTAGCTCGTGATTACGATCTTCGTGGATTAATACAATCGTGTAAATGTACTAAAAATGGTTATCGGATATATAATAAACATGCATTGCTACGATTAGAATTTGTATTGACTGGAAAAGCTGCAGGTATTTCATTATGTGACCTTACAAAATTATGTCATGCAATAGACAATAAAAATACTAAAAAATTAGATACTCATCTGGAACAGATTCGTTTCATTCTTGAAACAAAATTAAACACCCAACGCACTTTTAAACGTCTGTTACGAAAAATAGCATTATCCGATTAACAAATTTGACCTACTCAGCGTTAACGACGTCAATATCAACAAAGAGAGTTTTACTTGCTAGTTCATGGTTGCC
>CAYQUC010000176.1:0-4345 GCA_964420605.1 uncultured Thioalkalispiraceae bacterium
GAGTTCTTTGTTTCGTTCACTTAATCTGGCGACAATTTATAAACTAAAGTTGGATATATTAATATGGTCAATGGCTAAAGAATGGAATATCCGATGATGTAACTTTACAAATACTCAGCAAGAAATAGATCAAAGTTTAAGTATGTTGAAAATTAAAAAAGATGAAAATAACGTTAAAAAATATGTAAGTCTTACTGTAGGTTTTTAAAAATTACGAACATAACTTATTGAATACATTAACTTCCACACCACTGCATCATTGGAGTGCGTTGTTCTGTTTTACTATTCATTAATCTGTATTTTTTATTATAAGTGCATAATAAATGTAGGCTATAGTTGTTTTTTTAGTCTCAGAAATTTACATAGAATCGCATGATATTCCACGAGTTTTTAGAAAAGAGTATTGTTCTTTTATTTGAGATTTTGCGAAAAACAATTATATCGTATGAGAGAGTAATTTATCTGGAAAATATGTGTTTATAGTTATAAATGATAGCTTGCAATAAATTTAAAGGAAAAGGCTCAGAATGAAACTCTGAGCCCAATTTTTGACTTTAAGATCGATAAATAATTTGGTGAGCGGTAAGTGATAATTTGAAAGCGTAAGTTGTTAAAATGCGGTAAGACAAACCAGGAAACTTTTTTGATACATTGTTTGTTAACTAAGCGTGTAACAAATCGAACAGTTTCAAATTTGGTTTATGGTGACTCAGAGCAATGATAAATGGAATAGATTAAGTAACGGTAAAAAATACCTAAGGTTTACTATTATTTCAAAAATGATCATGCAAGCTATTGAATTTATTTATATAAATGTCATTGCAACACTTGAGTCTGTTACTCTATTTTTTGAGTATAAACTCAATTTTAATAAAATTAGAAGTGTTATGATTAGTATTTATCCAAACTAGAATTTTTTGTTTATTTGTTTAAAAAATTAGCAAAACTTTCGTTATCTAGCCTACAATTAAGCTATTGTTATTGATATAAAATAATAAAGATGACAGTAACGATAGTGTCAAAAACAAAGCTAGAATGGGAGTTTGGAATGGTTCGTGAGTACGATGAGAAGCGTGATTTTATTCGAGTAACAGTCGATTGCGAATTAACCTATATTGAGCCTAATAAAGGCCAGGAAGAAACTGGTACGGCTAAAAATTTAAGCGGCCGAGGGCTGTTATTTATTGCAGAACGTGAATTAGTGACTGATTCCATGTTAGAAGTTAAAATCAAACCTCAAACTGGAGCAACGCCACCATTTCACGCTAAAGTTAAAGTTGTCAGAGTTGAAAAGCAACGTCGCGGCGAGGGTTTTGAAATTGGTGCAGTTATTCGGGAAGTATACGATAACTAGACTTAGCCCCGTAATTTTAGCCATTACATTAGGTGTAGACGAGACGTTTTAATAGTTCTTTTTTATTAAATCCCCCCTTAATACTTTTAAACCTGGGTATCAATACGCGGCATTAACTCTGGTTGACTCATTAAATCAATTTGCTGAAAGGCTTGCACTGCCCGTTTAGCACTATGGGTGCTACTCGAAAGGACATCATTTTGTGTGGGTTTTGTGGCAGTTACCCGTTGGATGTGTAAATTAGGAACGGTTTGAAGCTTGTTAGTAGCATCGACAGCAGGTGCTTGTTGAGCCGCTTGTTGACGATTCTCAGACTGTTTATCACGCGCACTTGCATTAACAGGATTTATCCCATTGCTTGCGTCATCTCTTGCTGATCCAGTTGACCGATGTTGGACCAATGCAGAGGTTGTTGAAGTGCTCTGAATTTGCATTGCTGTAAAATTCTAATTAATTAATGATAAAAAAATAAGTAGTACTGAGAGGATGTGCCATTACTGACAATAGCCTAATTTTAGTTCTTTATTTATTTTTTTCCTGCGTTATTCTATCACAAAGTCAAAATGACTAATAATTAACGAATTTATGAAATGGATACAACCGATGAAAAGATTGTCAATATTGCCAATCAGTTAGCAGTTAAATGTCTGGAGCAGGGCATTGTAGTGGCCGCGGCCGAGTCGTGTACTGGAGGCTGGTTAGCTAAAGTATTGACTGATATAGTAGGAAGTTCAGCTTGGTTTGACTGCAGTTTTGTCACTTATAGCAATTCGTCCAAACAAAGTATGATTTCTGTACAAGACAAAACCTTGAAATCTCAGGGTGCCGTGAGCAAGGCTGTTGTTAGTGAAATGGCAGCGGGCGTGTTACAGCACTCGAATGCGACTTTAGCTGTCGCTATTAGTGGTATTGCAGGCCCTGATGGCGGCAGCGATGATAAACCTGTAGGTTTAGTGTGGTTTGCATATAGTCGCACAAAAAATGATGAAATAAGCATTGTCAGCACAGAAAAACAGCTGTTTGATGGTGACCGAAAAGCGGTTCGGGCGCAGGCTGTTTTGCAGGCTTTGCTGGGACTAGTGACTATTATTGATTCGGATTCAAGACTTTAACTCACAACAAACGATGACAGTAGCGTATGTACTACTTTGAATGATGGTCATTGATATAAAGTCCAAGATAGGAGCAGGAATAGATTTTACCGTTAATCGTTGTGGTCTGCTTCTTTACAAGAACGACCAACCTGCAAACCACTCAATATCGTCTCTATTGTTTAAAACCAATTGAAATGAATTGGGGTTTAATGAATGATCAATTGTCGTGTCTACCGAGAGCCGTTGCAGTGTATAAGCCACCAAGGCTCGGCGTACCGATAATTCAATTACTGCATTGTCAGAGACATTAAAATCATACAATAGACTCTTTTGTTTTTGTAAGCTTAGATTAGGATGTGGTTTTAATATTAAGCTGACATATTCACTCCACTCATCGTCGTATTTAGCACTCGACTCAGCATCGCCAGCAATTAATTGTGCATCAATAATTCGAGAAAGTACAAAGTCTCGAAAATCATAACTCTCTTCATTGTATGCTCGGACATGCCAGCGTAGGCCATTATCAACTAATGAATGTGGTTCAATAATTCGGTAATTGCTGGTATTTGATTGTAATTTTTCATCTAACTCGGTTTTATCAGATAATGATAAATATTGAATTTGCAATTTTTGTTTATTTTTAATGGCGCGAACTAACTGACCACAGATGGTTTTATTGGGTAAGCGAATTGGTAACGGCAGTTGGTCTACCGATACACCATAAATCCATTGTTGCGACGATACTCGAGTGGAATCGGGTGAGGCCAAAATGACATTATCAGGATTACCACGAACGGCCAAGTTTGCTGCAAACATTGATAATACGGTGTGCGGTGATAAGTCGGCAAACATTTCAACAAAAGTATTACTCGGAACAAAGCCAAATACATTTTGCTTATAAATGAGATTATCGGGTGCAACTTGGCCATAGGCTTTCAAATCTTTGGTTGCAGCAGCATCGGATATACCAAAAGTTCGCGCGACATCTTTACGAGTGACCACACCAGTGTAGAAGGCCATTACTTCAATATACTGATATCGTTGTCTGGTGGCCCACTTAACTTCACTGGCCATCTTAGCTGGTGTCACCATAGTATTAATTCCATCGGTAGTTGTATCTTTCGATTATACAAGTAATTACACCGACCTGGTATAAAATATAAACAAATAAAAAGTATCATGTAGTACAAAATATGTAGATGGTAAAAAGTATTGACATGCAAAAATCTATAGCCTATAGTGTCAACATCAGCACTATTTAGAATTTAAGATAAATTAAATAACAATAATGAATAACTAACCGGAAGGAATAACATCATGGCCGAAGATCAAAAAAGCAAAGCACTTGCAAGCGCGTTATCTCAAATTGAAAAGCAATTCGGAAAAGGTTCCGTGATGCGCATGGGCGACTCCAGTGTTTCGCGCGATATCGAAGTAATTTCAACCGGCTCACTGGGTTTAGACGTTGCACTTGGAATAGGAGGTTTACCAAAAGGCCGGGTTACCGAAATCTATGGTCCAGAGTCATCCGGTAAAACTACGTTAACATTACATGTGATTGCTGAATGTCAAAAAGCCGGTGGCACAGCCGCATTTGTCGATGCTGAACATGCGCTTGATCCTATTTATGCCGAAAAACTGGGTGTTAATATTGATGATTTGTTAGTGTCTCAGCCTGATACTGGTGAGCAAGCATTAGAAATCACCGACATGTTGGTTCGTTCAAGTGCGGTGGACATTATTGTTATCGATTCGGTGGCGGCATTAACGCCAAAGGCTGAGATTGAAGGCGATATGGGTGATCACCACGTTGGTTTGCAAGCGCGATTAATGTCACAAGCATTGCGTAAATTAACCGGTAACATCAAACGTTCGAATACCATGGTGATTTTCATTA
>CAYQUC010000177.1:0-4235 GCA_964420605.1 uncultured Thioalkalispiraceae bacterium
GCTCTGGTTACGGTCAATATCGCAGACGGGAAAGAACTAACCGAAGAACAAATGAAAACGCTATTTAATGATTCTGGTTTTACCTACCGCAGCATGAAAAAATCACCATTGTAATGTTGGTTTTGAAAAAATTTATATTAAAAACGATCACATTGTTGATTGTTAGCTTTTTTTCAATAAGTGCATGGGCTGAAGGTAGGGTTTATACCATTCGCACCAACTCTCTTAGTTGTGATTTTTGCGCTTATGATTTGGAACAGAAATTCCTAAAAATGAAAGGCGTTAAAGAGTTTGAAATTGATATTGATGGGGTTTTTTTAATTAAAACCGACAACACATTAAAATTTGAAGAATCTGTTATTAAAAAATTGTTACTCGATAACGGATTTGATTACAACGGCATGACGGAGAAAATACAATGAGTGATAACACAACAGTTATTAAGTCTGATTTAAAGCAGAAAGGGGTGACAATATTTACGTTGTTTACCACCACAGGGACTTTAGTGTGTTGTGCATTACCCATTATTTTTGTCACATTAGGCATGGGTGCGACAGTTGTGGCAATGACTAGTACGTTTCCTTTTTTAATCACACTAACACAATACAAAATTTGGGTATTTGCATTTTCTGGAGCCATGCTCGCTATTTCCGGCTGGATGATGTTTCGACCCGGACGTGCCTGCCCGGCGGATAAAGAATTGGGACGTGCATGCAGTACAGCGCATAAGTGGAACCAACGTATTTATTGGAGTTCGGTTCTAATCTGGACTGTTGGTTTTAGTGCTGCGTATTTATTATTACCAATACGTATCTGGCTGGATCTCTAATGCAATGAACAAAACACAAACAAAATATAAATTTAATATACTGACGTTATTACTGTATTCAATAATAGGGACTTCAACCATAAACGCAGCACCCATTACGTTTAATACTGCACTACCAGTAGCAAAAGGTGAATACCTTATTCGTGAACAATTAATTGTCAATCAATCGGGTGATGATCCGAGTGGTACTAAACGAGATAGAACTGAAACCGCAGCCGTAACAGCAATGGGTTATGGCATTAATAGTAAATGGACTGTATTTGGAATAGTACCTTATCGCGATATTGATTTAACACTAAATTCCGGTGGCCAAACTGTAAACCGTAGCAACAGTAACCTCGGTGATTTAACTGTTTTCACACGCTACAGCGCCTATCAAAAAAATCAACTTGGCAAGACCTTTCGCGTAGCGCCGTTCATTGGCTTAAAAGCCCCTACTGGGAAAAATAATGCCGGTGATTCTTTAGGAACCTTACCATCATCAGACCAGGTTGCCACTGGATCATGGGATTATTTTGGCGGTGTGGTCTTAACTTGGCAAACATTAACTTATCAAATCGACACGCAATTAAGTTATCGTGTTAACAACGAAGCTAATGGTTTTGAAGCAGGCAATATAACGCGCTTAGAGGGATCATACCAATACCGATTATGGCGTAGTAACACAGTTGGAAGAATTCCGGATTATCTTTATGGCGTGCTGGAAGTGAATTTGATCAATCAGGATAAAAATCGTATTAACGGTGTTGAGGATAATAATTCCAACGGGACACGGTTGTTTCTTAGCCCGGGTATCCAATACGTTACAAAACGCTGGATTACTGAAGCCGCCATACAAATTCCTGTCAGTCAAAATTTAAATGGGGCCGCACTGGAAAATGATTACATTGCTCGAGCGGGCGTTCGTTTTAATTTTTAACGATGAATAAGGTAGAAATTTAGTGAATCAAAAAATAGTGATTAAGCAAAGCATCTGGTTTTTTTTAATACTGAGTAGTTTGTTTTTTGTGAACGTGGTGTGGAGTCGACCGAGTAACCGACTTGAAATACAGAAAGTCACAGATAACGTTTATGCTCTGGTAGGACAACGTGGTCCCATGTCAAAATGGAATTTTGGTACCAATGCAACATTTGGTGTTATTATCACGAGCCAGGGCGTGGTATTAATTGACACGGGTGCCAGTGATCAAGCCGCTCGTTATATCCATAAAAATATTCAAAAAATTACCAATAAACCAATCATTATGGTTATCAATACAGGCAGTGAAGATCTGCGCTGGTTAGGTAATGCCTATTTTAAATCATTAGGGGCAAAAATTATTACGAGTCAACCGGCACTTGAAGATCAAAAAAGTCGTGCTGGTGAATTGCTATCTAGACTTGATGAGACTATTTTTCCAAAATTTTCGGTAGGAACAACCGATGTTTACGCCAACCAAACGTTTGTTAAAGAGAAAACCATTACCGTGGGTCAGACAACATTGGTACTAAAGTATTCGGGTCCTGCTTATAAGCCTGGTGATTTTTATGTCTGGCTACCTTTAGAAAAAATTGTATTCAGTGGTGATATTATCTCAACCGAACGTATGCTTGCTGTTGCTCGTGACTCTGATACTGCATCTTGGGTCAAAAATTTCGAGCAGATTGAAGCTTTAAATCCTGTTCATATTGTCCCCGGACATGGACACGCTACCAATATTAACAAAGCACGAAAAGATACCTATATGTTCTTAACTGATTTACGTAATTCCGTTAAACAATTTATATCGGATGGCGGAAAAATAGAAAACGTTAGTAGCTTAAAAGAATACCCATTATCACCTTATGAACGTTTAATTGGATATGAAATGCTACTGGGTCGAAATGCATTACATGTATATATGGAAATGGAGTGGGAATAGCAAAGGTAAATTACTGAAAATCCTATGGTAATGTCACAATTTTTATTTTCTCATTAAATTTGCTTGACCTAGAGTCAACTCCAGACATTACTATAGGTATAGTAAATATTTTTAAACCTACGGTGGTAAATCGTCACTGTAATATTGGAGACAGAATATGAATACTACTCGCATTACAATTGAAGTTTTCTCATCACCGGGTTGCGGAAAATGCGGGCATGCAAAAGAGGTACTGCGTAAATTAGTGGATGAACTGGATAACGATTTATTTGATTGGCGGGAAGTTAATATACTCGATGAAATGGACCATGCAGTAGCGTTAGGTGTAATGTCGACACCGTCAATTGCAATTAATGGAGAACTTGTTTTTACCAGCTTACCAACTTCAAAAAAACTTCGTTTAGAGCTTGAACGTCAACTTGAGCAACACTCATGATAACTTTATTATTAATTACCGCAACACTATTAGGATTGTTGGCTTTTTTTGAACCCTGCACCATTGCCACTCATACTTTATTTTCAGTGCGCGTACACCAGTCGACTGACAGTAAAAAATGTTGTCAAAATCTTTTTACTGTCTGGATAACTCGAACAGCATTACTAATAAGCCTATTTGTGATTTCAGTTATTATGTTTGATACACCCCAGTGGGGGCCAACGATGTCCAGTATTATTTTATCAATAATGGCGGTAGTGTATATAGTGTCACGTTTTACTTATATACCTGTTCCTCATTTAGAATTTTATAAAATTATACCCAATGGTAAGTCGCTGCCATTTTCAGTACAACTTGGTTTTACATTACCAGCTTGTACTTTACCTTTAATTATTGTTACAACCGGTATGGCAGTAACAGTCAACTCTGTCGGATTTGCAATAATTGCAGCAGTATTATTTTCTACTTTGTTTACATTACCCATGGTAATTGCGGCATATAAAGGCGTGCATGGTGATGCACTGCAGTTGTTAAATCGAGCAGCGAAAGGCAGTCCATACTTAACTGCAATTTTATTATTTGGTACCGCTTTATTTTTATTAGTACCATCTATGGATATTAATGCAGAGACACTTAAAACAACATTACAAACAGCCAGCATCGGTGGTATTGGTATTGCATTTTTAGCGGGTCTGGTTTTTAGTTTTAACCCGGTTTCATTTGCATCCGTTCCTGTCATGTTAGCCTATGTAACAAAAGCGCATGAAGAAAAACGGGCATTACTAATGGGCGGCTCATTTGTTACCGGCATGATTACAACACACGTAGTACTTGGTGTTGCAGCTGCATTAGGTGGTGAATGGGTAAAAAGTATCATGGGTCGCGAGTGGGGATTATTACTTGGACCACTATTGATTGTGATGGGACTTATGTGGGCTGGTTGGATTAATATTCGTGCGCCGTGGTTTGGTGTTAAAGGGCGCAAGGTCACTGGATTATGGGGCGCTTTCTTATTAGGTATCCCATTTTCAGTTGCAGTGTGCCCATTTTGTACACCGGCATTACTGGT
>CAYQUC010000178.1:0-4125 GCA_964420605.1 uncultured Thioalkalispiraceae bacterium
CCGTGCAACTAAAGTCAATTTTTTGTCAGACTTGGCCAAGCTGCCTTCAAATACAAGTACATAGACCATAATGTAAGAAAAGCAGCAAAGAATAACAGTATATAGCCTAATTCAGTAATTGGGATATCCCATAAGGGTTGATGGAAGATTAACATGCCAATCGCGAACATTTGAGCAGTGGTTTTAATTTTGCCTAGAATCGATACGGATACTTTAGTTTGTGCGCCCGCTTCGGCCATCCATTCTCTGAGTGCCGATACGGCTATTTCACGTCCAATAATAATAATGGCTGAGATTGCTATCCAAAACCCTGGATATTGCACTAACAGCAGCACTAATGCTGTTGAAACCATTAATTTATCAGCCACCGGATCTAAAAACGCACCAAACTCAGATTGCTGATTTAACTTTCGTGCTAAATATCCGTCAAACCAATCGCTGATACCCGCAAAGAAAAATATGGAGGTCGTTAAAATGTGTTTCCAACTAAATTCAGGTAAATAGAATGCCATAATGAAAACTGGAATCAAACCGATTCTCATGACAGTCAGGATGTTAGGTATCGTCCACATGTATTTAACCTTTATGTTCAGTAGAGTGAAAAGTATCGTAAATTTTTTCTGCTAATTTCAAGCTTATGCCCG
This sequence comes from uncultured Thioalkalispiraceae bacterium, assembly GCA_964420605.1. GTDB lineage: Bacteria > Pseudomonadota > Gammaproteobacteria > UBA6429 > Thiohalophilaceae > CAYQUC01. Next base: position 645 of record CAYQUC010000178.1, read on the forward strand.
CCACACTATTAAGGTCCTCAATGCCGGCCTGTTTAATTTCCTGTAATCCACCAAATTGTTTTAGTAAATTTTGTCGGCGCTTAGGACCTAGACCCTCAATTTGTTCTAACACTGATGTTTTTCGTGCTTTAGCACGACTTTGTCTATGTCCTGTTATCGCAAACCGATGAGCTTCATCACGAATATGTTGAATCAAGTGCGATGCCATTGAATCACTTGGCAGTATAATAGGACTATTGTGTGTCGACAAGTATTCTGAAATTCCAGATTGAAACTTTTTGGAAACTAAAATGGTTTCTGCACCCGCTATTCGCTCTGGCCCTTTAGAAATTCCAATTAATAAAATATTTTCAATCAGCAAACTTTCCAGAACCTCTTCTGCTTGCGATAACTGCCCTTTACCACCATCAACAAATAAGATATCAGGTAATTTTTCTTCACCATTTTTTATTCTGGTATAACGTCGGGTTACTGCTTGTTTGATCGCCGCATAATCATCACCTGGTGTTATATTTTCAATTTTAAATCGTCTATATTCTGATTTCACAGGACCATTTATGTCAAATACAACACAGGAGGCAACAGTTCTTTCACCACTGGTATGACTAATATCAAAACATTCCATTCGTGCCGGTAATTCATCTAATTGAAATCTTTCAGCTAAATCTTCATAACGTTTCAAGGTTGTGGTATTACTGTTAATTCTTGCTTGCAATGCATGTCCAGTATTCAGCACTGACATTTTAAGCCAACGCACACGATCGCCCCTGACCTTGGTCTTTATGATGATTTTCCGGCCAGATTCTTGCGATAATACTTGTTCTGTTAATGCTAGTTTATCGAACATTTCACTAACAATTATCTCAGAAGGCATGGAATTTAACTTTTCGAGATTTTGTTTTAAATAATATTGAGGAATAAATGCTGCTAATAAATCAGCGGCGGTATCGGATTTGTTCATTTTAGGATAGAAGGTTTTATTCCCCAGATTTCGACCACCTCGAATTAAAAACACTTGAACACAGCCAATCGCATTAGAACAAGCTGAAGAAATGATATCCAGATCGCCCTGCTCTTGTGTTATATACTGTTTTTCTTGAATTTTGCGAAGCTTAATAATTTGATCACGATAAAAACCCGCATTCTCATAATCTAACTGCGTTGATGCTGCTTCCATCTTGGCCACAAGTTCATTGATAACGACCTTATTCTTACCTTCTAAAAATAATAATACATGTCCAACCTCAACTTGGTACTGTTCTTTATTAATTAAGTCAACACAAGGTGCCGTGCAGCGTTTAATTTGATATTGCAAACACGGACGGGATCGATTTTTATAAAAAGTGTCTTCACATTGTCGTACTGGAAATATTTTTTGAATAATCTGCAAGGTATCGCGCAACGAGCCAGCACTCGGATAAGGACCAAAATACTTGCCTTTGCCTTTACGCGCGCCTCGATGAAACCGCAAACGTGGAAAATCGTGTTCGGTTGAGACATAAATGTAGGGATAGCTTTTATCATCACGAAAACAAATATTGTATTTCGGCATGAATTTTTTAATTAAATTATTTTCTAGAATTAAAGCTTCATTTTCAGTATGGGTCACAATCAATTCAATTTTATTGATATGACTGACTAACGCTCGAGTTTTAACCTGCATAAGATTTTTTTGAAAATAACTCGATAAGCGATTTTTTAAATTTTTAGCCTTACCAACGTAGATCACTTTATCTTGAACATCGAACATTTGATATACACCGGGGTGAGGTGTGCATAGCTCTAGAAATTTTTTCGAATTGAAGTTCGGAGCAGGACTCGCGTGATAATCTGTCAAATTAATGTCTGACATAAAGTAAGGTCTTTAAATTCTTAATGCTGAAATAACTTTAGTTTAATTTAACGTTTCTATAATCTTTTGAGCTTTACGAAACACATCATGGAACATCTTTTCAGTTAAACGCTTGGTATTTGTATTGTAGCGACTGCAGTGATAAGAATCGATAAGAGTGTGTTCTGAGCCATTTGAGCTGAGTACATGGCGAGCATTATGTTTAAATTTATAATCTGATTGCTTACCATCAATCGCCTTAATAACGGCCTTATGCGCGATTAAACCCAACGCAATAATTACCGTATTTTTTTTAAATTGAGCAATCTCTGCTTTCAAATACACATTACAAGTATTAATTTCACTACTAACCGGCTTATTTTGAGGCGGTAAACATTTCACGGCATTGGTAATACGACAATTGATCAGTTTCAGACCATCGCGTTTATGAGTCGATTCTGCTTGATTGCTAAAACCAAATTTATACAAGGTTTCATATAGAATGATGCCAGCATGATCTCCGGTAAAGGGACGACCGGTTGCATTGGCTCCGTGCATTCCAGGCGCTAGACCAATTATCACGAGATCTGAATTTGCATCCCCAAATGCGGGTACAGGTAGATTGTAATACTTAGGATACTCTATTCTTAATTCCTTAAAAAAGGAAACAAAACGAGAACATTTCTTGCAGTTTTTATTAAAAACCAATTTATTCATATAGAAATTACATTAACTAATTTACTTTAAATTTAGACTTTATACTATTGAATTGTATGAATTTATTTTGTATTTAACTCATCCATTATACCGTAGCGTAAAGCCAATTTAGCCAGTTCAATATCATTTTTTACACCCAGTTTATCATACAAGCGGTATCGATACGTACTGACTGTCTTAGGGCTCAAGCATAACTTCTCTGAAATAATATTAACCTTATTGCCATCCATTAATAGCATCAACACTTGTAATTCTCTTTCAGATAATAATTCGAATGGAGACTTCTCATGATCTTTTGAACCCGACAATGCCATTTGCTGTGCAATCTCAGGACTGATGTAACGCTTATTCAACATCACCTGACGAATTGCATTTACAATTTCATTGATATTCGCTTCTTTAGTGACGTAACCCATTGCTCCAATATTAAGCAATCGTTGTGGGAATATGCCTTCATTGTGCATAGTGACAATTATAATCTTGAGCTCGCTATGACTTCGGATGAGTTTACGAGTTGCCTCTAGCCCGCCAATTCCAGGCATATTGAGATCCATTAAGGCGATATCGGGTTTATGGGATTGAACGAGTATTATTGCTTCTTCACCTGAAGATGCTTCTGCTATTACTTCGAGATCAGAATAATCTTCTAATAAGCGTTTTAATCCAGTACGCACCATATCATGATCATCAACTAACATGATCTTTATCACGATATGCCCTCCTCAATATAAAAGTTTGAAAAATTTTATTGATAATTCAAATATTCTATCAGCATCTAAAAGCGTTAATAACCCTTTAATATAGCAGATTTAAACGAAGAACTTGTTTGTAAATTGGATATTAACAAATACAGGCATGAATTGTCGAAATGCGACTTAAATGGCGGAGAGGCAGGGATTCGAACCCTGGGAACCTCACGGTTCAACGGTTTTC
>CAYQUC010000179.1:0-4065 GCA_964420605.1 uncultured Thioalkalispiraceae bacterium
AGAGTTAAAATAAAAATAAAATAATTATAAATAAATATAACAATAATAAAAAAATAAAATAATTATAAATAAATATAACAATAATAAAAAAATAAAATTAAACCTAAACACACTAAGGAGATTACCATGTTGCAAAGTGAGCGTGTCGGTGGAGATGAACTTGTTATTAAAAATCTTCAGTATTCTTATGGTGGTACAATTTCTATTTTTGAAAATTTTAATCTTAAGGTAAAACCTGGCGAGTTTCTGGCTATTTTAGGTCCGTCTGGTTGTGGTAAAACAACGATGCTCAATTTATTGTCGGGGTTTTATCAACCAGAGCAAGGCAATGTTTTATTACGCGGTAATAAAATTTGTCCTGAAGATCCGCATCTGGGTTATGTTTTTCAAAGTTCAAATTTATTTCCGTGGTTAACCGCAATTGAAAATGTTGAATTCGGCTTAAAAATGGCCGGTGCATTAAATGCAAATGATCGGCAATACAAAGCACGTCAATATTTAGAAATGGTAGGTTTAAAAGGTTTTGAATCATTTTTGCCCGGTCGACTCTCAGGCGGAATGCAACAGCGTGTTTCATTAGCCCGTAGTTTAGTACTCGAACCGCATTTGTTATTAATGGACGAACCCTTTGCCGCATTAGATGCCATAACACGCGAATCCATGAATGACGAATTATTGCGGCTATGGGACGAGCTTGGTCAGACCGTCGTGTTTATAACACATGATATTGATGAAGCTATTTATTTATCTGACAGAGTTGTTGTTCTTGGACGACCACCAAAAGGCATTCACCGAGAATTACTTAATGAGTTACCGCGACCACGCAATGGCTCGACTACACGAACAGCCGATTTATTTTGGCAATACAAAAAAGAATTAATAACAGATATTACAACCGTTACAAAAGAAAATCCAATTGATAAAGCGGAGTTAGTCGAAATTAATTTACAAGCACTAGGGAATTAATTCAGTTATGTTTTAAAAAATTAAGTTATTAACAGGAGTAAAACAATGATAAAGAAATTAGTCGCAAACTTAATATTTATTACACTTTTTATATCTCCGTTAACGGTTGCACATGCAGCACAAGATAAAATTAAAATAGGTTGGGTATTTGCCATGGCAAATGCCCCCATCCTCATAGCACAAGCAAAAGGTTATTTTGCTGAAATGGGTGTTGAAGTGAATGCCATCACATTCAGTAGCGGCCCTTTGGTCCATCAAGCACTCGCAGCAGGTGAGTTGGACATGGCCTATATCGGCGCACCACCGGTATATCATTGGTTTTCGCGTGGACTAAATAGTCGAATACTCGCAAAAGTAAATTATGGCCAAGCCGCGGTCATGGTTCGTAAAGGAGAAGGTATTAAAACCGTTTCTGGTTTACGTGGTAAAAAAATGGCAGGAGTCCGAAAAGGCAGTGGCATGGACGTGTTATTACGCGGTTATGTTCTCGGTGAACATGCCAAGCTTATTCCAGGGAAAGATTTAAATATTATTCCGATGAAATCCGGCAATATGGGGCCATCATTAGAACAAAAAGTAGTTGATGGTGCATTTATTTGGGAACCCTTCACGAGTCAATTTGAGTTACGCGGTAGTACTGAAGTGATATTTGATATGAATAAGGCAATACCAAAATATCCCTGGTACATTATTATGGCAATGCCCGATGCCCTTAAAAATAAAAAATCAGAAATTATAAAAGTACTTAGAGCACATAAAAAAGCAGTCGATTTTTTAAACTCCAGTCCTACCGCCGGTAATGACATCATAGCAAAAGCATTTAAATTACAAACAGTGACAAACAAAAAAACGGGGAAAAAATACAGTGGCACTGACATTGTTGCTAACGCCCGAAAACGTTTAGGTTGGGCATATGAATTAACCGACAAAGATTCAGCATTTGTTCAACGCCTAATGAATTATTCTTATGATTTGAAATACATAAAAAAGAAACTTAAGTCAACTGATATAGTTGATAAGTCGTATATGAATGCAGCGTTAAATTAATCAGCGTTAGCCTTTATCACTAATGGTATTTTATCATTTGTAATTTTTAAATAAAAAAATAAATAAAAGTAATATCAATCTACCAGGAGTTTGAATGTGAGTGCTATAGGAAAAGATGCTGTCACAGTAAAAGTGACCGATGCTAAACAGCGTCGTCTAAAACTACCTAAATTTTCGTGGTCTTGGTTCTCAATCCCATCGTTATTAATTGTCTGGATGTTGGTCGCAACTCAATTTCCGTCTTATGTCTTACCGCAAGTGTGGGAGGTAGCCGAAGAAGCATATGACTGGATTGCAGATGGCTCTCTATACGGACATTTATGGGCAAGCTTTTTAGAAGAAGTCGGTGGTTTTGGGCTTGCTATTATCGTTTCAATTGTTGCCGGTTTTGCAGCCGGTTTTTATAAAGGTTTTCGCGAATACATTGTGCCGCTAAATGGGTTATTTATGGCCATCCCACCGATTGCGTGGGCACCATTAATGTTAATTATTTTTGGTATTGGTTACACGACGATCGTAGTGGTGATATTTATCTCAGCAGTTAACCCCATGATATTAACTATTATGGAAGGCGTATTACAAATCAAAGGTTCCGAAGTACGTGCTGCCCGAGTTCTTGGAGCGAAAAGTTGGCAATTATTTATTTATATTTATTTACCCGCGAGTTTACCGTTTATTACGTCAGCATTACGTATCGGGTTTAGTCAAGCATGGCGTGCATTAGTTGCAGCCGAAATGATCGGTGCCACACAAGGGCTAGGGTGGATGGTATCGATGGGAGGAGAGATTGGTAATTCTCGTCAGGTATTATTAGGCATTGTTTTAATTGGCGGTGTTTCATATATCTTTGAACGGGCCTTCTTTCGTCAATTAGAAAAACGATACGAAGTGTGGCGATTAATTTAGGTGTAGGAGAGTAGTACGCATGAAAAAAATGTCAGATAAAGAATTAAAACAAATCTTAGGAAGTTATACCGCACCACTAGGGCTATACAGTAAAACCAAAGACATGACGTTCTTAGGTTCAGTGAGTTGTAATGTTGATAAATTAATTGCAGGTTCATGGCACGAAATTGTATTAGATTATGAGTTAGGATCGTCGGGAATGGCCGATGGTGCATGGATGAAAGCCACGTTTAAATTTTATTCTGATTGGGCATTATTTCAAACCAGCGAGCCACAAGCAGCTAATTATGTTTCCGCAGAATATCAAGCAGGGCCATTAGCACTGGGTCAAAGCCCCGCAACAGTGCAATCATTAAAAGTACGTTTTGATCAAAAAGGCCATGAACGTCCATTTCAAAAAGCCATTATCGTGGATACTGTTGATGGTTTTTTAAAGCCAGGTGATCATATTATTATTCGCTTAGGTGACCGACGCAGTGGTGGCCCCGGCACACGTATTCAAACATTTGTTGAACAAGGGTTTAGGTTTCGTTGTTATGTTGACCCACTAGGTACGTCTCGTTTTGCCGACATTCCAGATGATATTGTCATTGATATTATTGCGGGTAAACCCGCGCAACTAGAAATTACCGGATCACGTTTAGCTAAAAAAGGCGAACAAGTTATTTTACGGTTACGGGCTGAAGATCAATGGGGTAACACCTGTTGGGATAATGGTTCAGAAGTTATGTTACGTGGCATAAGAGATGGTAAAGAGATTTACAGCAAAAACATTAAGCTCAATAAAAAATCTTGGGCCGTAACAAAGATTGATGATCTACCCAATAATGTCGAAGGTGAAATTGCGATACACGCAAGGTTAGCTAATCATCCCGAAGTACCTGAAAAAATATTTTATGTCACTTTTGACAGTAAGCTACATTTTCCGCGTAGTTATTTTGGTGATTTGCATGTTCATTCAGACGATACCGTTGGTACAAATAACACAACGTATAACCTTACCTATGGCCGCGATGTTGCTGGGTTAGATGTACTCGGTTATACCGCAAATGATTTTCAGATTACAAAATCACGATGGCAAACTGCAGTCGATTTTTGTCATGAACTTTGCGTTGACAATGAATTTGTTTGTTACCCCGGTACGGA
>CAYQUC010000180.1:0-4041 GCA_964420605.1 uncultured Thioalkalispiraceae bacterium
AATGGTGATACGTTCCTTGGTGGTGAAGATTTTGATATGCGTTTAATTGATTATTTGGTTGAAGAAATGAAAAAAGACCAAGGTATCGATTTAAAAGGTGATCCGCTAGCAATGCAACGCTTAAAAGAAGCTGCAGAAAAAGCAAAAATCGAATTATCATCTGCTGAACAAACTGATGTGAACTTACCTTATATTACGGCTGATGCATCGGGACCAAAACATTTAAACGTTAAAGTTACGCGAGCAAAACTTGAGTCGTTAGTTGATGATTTAATTGTACGCTCAATTGAACCTTGTAAAGTTGCATTAAAAGACGCGGGTTTAAGTACATCTGAAATTAATGATGTCATTATTGTTGGTGGCCAAACACGTATGCCTAAGGTACAACAAGCAGTACAAGATTTCTTTGGTAAAGAACCACGCCGTGACGTAAACCCGGATGAAGCAGTTGCACTAGGTGCTTCGGTTCAAGGTGGAGTGTTAGGTGGTGAAGTTACCGATGTATTATTATTAGACGTAACACCGTTGTCTCTTGGTATTGAGACAATGGGTGGCGTGATGACAAAATTGATTGATAAAAATACGACTATTCCAACTAAAGCAAACCAAGTTTTTTCAACTGCTGATGACAATCAGGCAGCAGTAACTGTTCATGTATTACAAGGTGAGCGTGAACGTGCCGATGGTAATAAATCATTAGGGCGTTTTGATTTAACGGATATTCCACCAGCAGCACGTGGTACACCACAAATTGAAGTACATTTTGATATTGATGCCAATGGTATTTTAAATGTAACAGCTAAAGATAAGGCAACTGGTAAAGAACAATCTATTATCATTAAAGCATCAAGTGGTTTATCAGATGAAGAAGTAGAACAAATGGTAAAAGACGCTGAAGCACATGCAGAGGAAGATAAAAAATTCCATGAAATGGTTGATATACGAAACCAAGCTGACTCTTTAATTCATAACACTAAAAAATCAATGGATGAATTAGGTGATAAATTAGAGGCTGATGAAAAAACCAATATTGATGCTGCAATAGTATCTTTAGAAGAAGCCTTAAAAGGTAATGATAAAGAAATAATAGAAGCTAAAACTGCAGCGCTTGGTGAAGCATCGGGTAAAATGGCTGAACGTTTGTATGCAGAAAAAGCGGCTGATGGTGGCGATGCTGGAGCAGCGGCTAGCGGTGAACAAACTGCAAGTGCTGACGATGTTGTTGACGCTGAGTTTGAAGAAGTGAATGACGATAAAAAATAAATTAACGTAATTTATTTTAAAAACCGACAACAGGTGCATCATTAATTTGATGCGCCTGTTGCCGTATCTGCTAACTAAAATTTTAAGTTAAATTAACTATTAAAAGTTGTTAACCATGTCAAAACGCGATTATTACGAAGTTCTAAATGTATCAAAAACAGCAACCGATGCTGAAATTAAAAAAGCCTTCAAACGTGCAGCTATGAAATTGCATCCGGATCGAAATCAGGATGATCCAGAAACAGCTGAAGTAAAGTTCAAAGAAACCAAAGAAGCTTATGATATTTTAAGTGATGCTCAAAAACGTGCAGCTTATGATCAGTTTGGCCATGCCGGTGTTGATCCATCAAGTGCTGCGGGTGCCGGAGGTTTTGGTGGTTCGGGTAATTTCAGTGATGTATTTGGTGATGTATTTGGTGATATTTTTGGCGGTGGTCGCGGCGGCGGCGGCGGTGGAAGTCAAATGTATCGTGGCGCGGATTTACAATACAATCTTGATTTATCACTTGAAGATGCCGCTAAAGGCACTGAAGTTAAAATTAAAATACCAACTAAAGTTGCGTGCTCATCTTGTAGTGGCACGGGCGCTAAAAAAGGCACAAGTCCGGTCACTTGTTCAACTTGTGGTGGCCAGGGTCAAGTGAGAATGCAACAAGGTTTTTTCTCCTTACAACAAACCTGTCCGCGCTGTCATGGTAAAGGCAAGATGATCAAAGACCCTTGTGGCTCTTGTGCCGGAACCGGCCAGAAGAAAAAAGAAAAAACCTTGTCAGTTAAAGTACCGGCTGGTGTAGATACCGGCGATCGAATTCGATTATCCGGTGAAGGAGAGAGTGGTGAGAATGGAGGCCCATCTGGTGATTTGTTTGTACAAATGCACATGAAGCCTCATCCTATCTTTAAGCGAGATGGTAGTGATCTGTATTGTGATGTACCAATTAGTATTACTAAGGCATCGCTCGGTGGAGAAATTGAAGTACCGACACTTAATGGCCGTGTTAAATTAAAAATTCCAGCAGAGACACAAACTGATAAATTATTCCGATTACGCAATAAAGGTATTAAGTCGGTACGTAGCAGCACGGTTGGTGACTTAATGTGTCATGTTTCTGTTGAAACGCCCGTCAACTTAACCAAAGAACAAAAAGATTTGTTACAACAGTTAGATGTTTCTTTAAAAGGGGATAGCGTGAGCCATAGTCCTCAAGAGTCTTCATGGTTAGATGGTGTGAAGAAATTTTTTGAAGATATGAAGTCCTAGTCCTCATACCACCGAGCAATGAATCCCGGCTTAAACCCATGCTGGGATGACGTTGTGGTTGATATTACGACGAACTTAAAACATTGGTCACACCGGTAATGTCTTAGGCTGGTGTCCATTATTTTGTTACATCACCCAGGTTCCTGCGTTATTATGGTGAAAATTTATTACTGGATGCAAAATGATTAAATTAGCTATTACTGGTGCAGCTGGACGAATGGGGCGAGCATTATTAGAGGCATGTCATAACTCAGATCAAACTCAACTAGGTGCGGCTATTCATCGCACTGGCAGTTCACTAATCGGCACCGATGCTGGTGAACAAGCTGGTCTTGGATTATTTAATACCAAAATTGTTGATGATTTATCGTTAGTAACGGCTGATTTTGATACTCTAGTAGATTTTACACACCCTGATGTCACGATGAAAAATATCGAGATTTGCCGTGCTACGGGTAAGCAAATTATAATTGGTACCACTGGTTTTACTGAACAACAAAAACTTAAAATTACAACCGCTGCAAATGATATCGCGATTGTATTTGCACCAAATATGAGTGTCGGTGTGAATTTGAGTTTAAAGTTATTAGAAATGACTGCAAAAGTAATGGGCGATGAAGTCGACATTGAAATCATTGAAGCACATCACCGACATAAAGTTGATGCACCATCGGGTACCGCATTACGCATGGGCGAAGTTATTGCCGAGACTCTCGGGCGAGATTTAAATGAATGTGCGGTATATGGTCGTCAGGGACAGACCGGTGAACGGGATAGAAAAACCATCGGGTTTGAAACCATTCGAGCAGGTGATATTGTTGGTGAGCACACCGTCATGTTTGCCGATATTGGTGAACGAATTGAAATAACCCACAAGGCTTCAAGTAGGTTAACCTTTGCTAATGGCGCGATTCGCGCAGCCTCTTGGTTGTCACAACATAAAACGGGTTTATATGATATGCAGGATGTTCTCGGTTTATCTTAAATTTAAAATCTGAGTTGTTTTACAGTTACTAAATAAACAACTAGCTAAAACCTTACAGTTTCGTTACAATTGCCCCGTTCAAATGCATGACTTTATTTGTCATAAAGTGAATCACAATTTATTGCTACAGAATTTAAAAAACGGGAGATGCCACGCAGCTGGTCTCCCGTTTTTGTACATATATCATTAATAATTAGCAGAATAGCGGAGTTTAAATGTCAAAACCAGCCTTGCTTGCTTTAGCAGACGGCACCATATTTCATGGTCAGGCAATCGGTATTGACGGTCAAACAACCGGAGAAGTAGTATTTAATACTGCGATGACCGGTTACCAGGAAATCCTAACTGACCCATCATATGCCCAACAACTCGTCACATTAACTTATCCACATATTGGTAATGTCGGCGTTAACATAGAAGATAGTGAATCAAACCAAGTTTTTGCGAATGGCTTAATTATTCGTGATCTGCCAATAGTTGCAAGTAGCTGGCGTGCAGAACAAACCCTCGGTCAATATCTATTAGATAACAA
>CAYQUC010000181.1:0-3891 GCA_964420605.1 uncultured Thioalkalispiraceae bacterium
CATAATTTAATTAATCAACAAGGAGAGTGTTATCTATGTATAGACACTTAAAAAACATTTCTATTATTCTATGTAGCCTATCAATATTATCAATTAGTTCGATAAGCTATGCCGCAACACAAAAAGAACAACTTGGAAAACTACTGTATTTTGATACAGACTTGTCACTAAACAAAAATCAAGCCTGTGCGAGTTGTCATATGCCCAAAGGATTCGCAGATCCTAGAAATGCACAAGATCCAATAAATAATGTTGTATCTCTTGGTTCTGATATCACATTGAATGGTGGACGTAATGCACCAAGTGCTGCTTATGCTGCCTTTACACCTATTTTTCATTGGAACCCCATGATGGGCGGTATGTACATGGGCGGTCAATTTTGGGATGGCCGTGCAGCAACATTAACCGAGCAAGCTCAAGGGCCATTTTTGAACCCAGTCGAAATGGCAATGCCAAGTAAAAAGGCCGTTCTTAAAGCAATAGCCCATGACCATAATAAAAATAATGAGCTATATGAAAAATTATTTAAAAGTGTTTATGATATTGAGTTGGAGACATTATTAACTGAAGATGATCACGTTTATATCGATGTAGTCTATGTCTACGTTGCAGATGCTATAGCAAGTTTTGAAAAATCAAGAGAATTGAACAAATTTAATTCAAAGTTTGATTATTTCCTAGCAGGTAAAGCAAAATTAAGTGCTTCAGAACAAAATGGCTTAATGTTATTCAATGGTAAAGCAAAATGTAATGCCTGTCACAAAAGTATGCCATTAACAGCACGTGATGGTTCAATGATGCCACCACTATTTACAGATTTTATGTACGACAATTTAGGAATTCCCAAAAGTAATAATCCCAAAATTGTTAACAATCCAATTGATTATGGTCTAGGTGGACGTGCTGACATTGCTGCGACTGATCCAAATGGTTTACAATTAGGTAAACACAAAGTTGCCACGTTGCGTAATATTGAATTAACAGCGCCTTATGGACATAATGGTTACTTTGCTACACTAAAAGAAATAGTTAATTTTTATAATACACGTGATGTCGCAAATTGGGATCAGCCAGAGGTTTCTCAAAATTTAAATACTAGCAATCTAGGTGATCTTGGTTTAACAGATCAAGAGGAAGATGATATCGTCGCATTCATGAAAACATTAACCGACGGCTATGGTAAACCACAAAACAGCTTTCCATTTCCACCATTTCATTAATCATTAACCATTAACCAAATAAAACAATAATCCTATTTACACAGGGTTATTGTTTTTTATCAGCTTCTAAATAATAAACTTCTCTTTTATAAATGAAAATATTTACTTATATGTTTTATTTTGTAACATTTAATTATTTTTAATTTCCATCTTCTATAATTCAAATTACACTAGTTGTTAATATTCATTTTGTTAACGTACACTAAACCAAAAAGGATACATAGATGGTTACTTCACGTAATATTATTATTCCAGCTCTCTCAATTTTAACAATGCTAGCATTACTACTAATCTCTATCCAAAATTCTATAGCAACGCCATCACTCATGACTCGGTATGTTGCAATTGATAATATTAATCGTACAAGTTATGTATTTGATGAAAACTTTGTGGCACTACCGGATAACCCACTTATTCCAAATACCAGTATTGAAACATTACCATCCGACAAAATACTATGGTTGATAGGTACAACAATTGATGTAATTCGACGTAATGAAAATGGCAGCATTGATGTAGTGTCAAATGAACCTGCATACAGTGAAATGGTGCATCACATGGTCTGGGGTTACAAATCAGAAAACCGAATTAGAGATTATAAGTGTGGTATTGCTCGCCCAATTGCCTCAGGCAGTGAACTGACCAATATTGAGTTTCCAAAGGGTTATGCTTACAAACTGCATGGTGGAGTATTAATGCCAATTGCGTGGCATTGGGAAAATCCTAATTCAATACCTGTAACTGAAAAAATCTACCTTCGATTTAATATTAGTATTGATGATGCTCCTCTAGCTTACAAAGATGTCAATATTGACTGGATTGATACCGTAACCTGTAAATCTGCGTTTATTGTTCCTCCAGGAGAATTTGAAATAACGGGTCCATTACATGCAGTTGCAACCACGCGTAAAATTGTTGCGGTATTCCCACACATTCATGATCACTCCAAAAAAATTAAATTAAAAAGTACCAGTAACACAATCCGAAAATTTAAGGCTGAAAATCAAAAAATATCAGTTGCACATGACGATATGGGACAAGGACCAACATTATGGCATGAGGATAAAAACCACCTACCTGTTAACGGCTTGTATTCTTGGTTACCAGGAAAATATGGGCCTATCATTACAGCTGGTGAATCATTATGGATTGAATCAGAATTTGACAACCCTCACCCTCGTAATATTGATAATATGGCTATTGCAGTCATTATGTGGGTTCCCGTTTCGAATTAATAATACAAAATAATTGACATTCATATCGGTTACTATCCGATATGACATAATATTTATAAGTACTAGTGTTTGAACTGTCATATCTAAAAAAATCAGATATGACAGTTCCACTTTAATTGATACTAAATAAAGAATTAGTATTAATACAGTTATTTAATTTGTAATTAATCCAAGACCATCTACTTTAATTTTATACTTGTTATCAACATTGTTACGTATCAATACCGAAATCAAGCTATCACTTAATTGACTACAAGTTATTGAAGGTTCATCAAAAATCGAAGTAATTGAGTTTGTAATACTCAAATCTAAAAACCCCTCAAATAAACCGGATTCTTTATCGACTTTATTATAAAGGTGATTTATATAACGGTTGTACACATCAAACTTTCTGTTTTTATGCTGATTTCGTAAACAGTATATATCTGCGCGTTTTAAAGGGTTAGCTGTTAAATAAACATACTTATTCAACCCTCCACCAATTTCAGCAGTATTCGTTGTTATATAGCGCCCTATATTCGGATCATAATATTTATTAGAACTATTATGCAGGCCTGTTTCACTGTCAAAGTACTGTCCTGTAAATCGTAAATTCAATTCAAATAAAACTCCATCACCATCTGGATCAGTATCAGCAGCTGTTTGACCAAAAGCATCACTATCCCAAGACCAAACAACTTTACCGCTTGAATTTGTAATTCGTCGTGGCGTGTATAGACTATCAGTATGAATATACGAGATAGTCGATTGCCCTACTGCTCCAGTCACTACTGCTACGGGTTGTTTACCTAAGTAAATATAATCTTTTAGTGTGATGCCATTCTGATCCGTTTCACTAATTAACTGACCAGCTAGATTATAGTGATATACCGTTGTAGACGTCGGTGTGACCTTGCGGGTTCGTTGTCCAAAAGCATTATAAACATATTGAATAGAACCATCGACGCTCGTTAAATGATTAAAATCATTGTAAACGTAATCGTGCTTACCATCATTGAGTGTATTTCCTCTACCGTCAGATATAATATTCACAGAGCCATTTAAAATTAAAGCATTATTTCCTAAGAAATACGTTAAATCAGTAATGTTGCCATTATCATTAATAGTTATTCGATTATCACTAAAATCATAGCGATACGATATTCCATAAAATACATCATTAACTAAACGATCCAAAGAGTCATATTCAAAAAATTTAATTTCTGATGTATCAGTAGTATATTGAATTATATTACCGCTATTATCATAACTATATGTCCATGTTACTTCAGGTCGTAAACTTGCATCTGATTGACTTGGGTTCCAGGCTATATGATTCACTTTTTGAAATGCTTGTGATAATACCCATTTTTTACCATTAAAAGCCTGTTCATGATGCTCAAACGTAAGCGCAAAACTAAAACCGTAGTAGATTTAAGTCTGCATTAATGTTTGAG
>CAYQUC010000182.1:0-1820 GCA_964420605.1 uncultured Thioalkalispiraceae bacterium
ATAAACTTCAGTTTCAAATACCCCGTCACCCCGGTAGTCTTTTAAGCCGGGGTCCAGAGGTTTTAAACTAATGAACTAGCACTTACCACCGAGCGGTCTGAACACCGACCTAAACACACCAACATAACTGCTTAATGCTCATAAACCGGAAATTTACCACACAACTCCAACGCCTGTTGTTTCACTTTAGCAATTGTATCTTCATTCGATAAATCATCAATAATATCACACATCCAATTAGCCAATAACTCAGACTCAGCTTCTTTAAAGCCTCGAGTTGTAATCGCAGGCGTACCGACACGAATACCACTAGTTACAAACGGCGACTGTGGATCCTTAGGCACAGCATTCATATTCACCGTAATATTCGCCGCCCCCAAAGCCGCATCCGCAGCCTTACCGGTAATCCCTTTACTGATAAAATTAACCAAAAACAAATGATTGTCGGTACCACCAGAAACGATGTCATAACCACGCTTAATAAAAACACTGCTCATCGCTTTGGCATTCAAAACAACCTGATGCTGATACGTTTTAAACTCAGGTTCTAACGCTTCTTTAAACGCAACCGCTTTTGCAGCAATAATGTGCATTAACGGCCCACCTTGAGTACCCGGAAACACCAAAGAATTAAATTTCTTCTCTAACGCCGGATTTGATTTAGCCAGAATAATTCCGCCACGAGGGCCACGTAAAGTTTTATGGGTCGTAGACGTTGTCACATCAGCAATACCCACCGGTGATGGATATTCACCCGTTGCCACAAGACCAGCAACATGCGCCATATCAACCATTAAATAAGCACCCACTTTATCCGCAATGTCACGGAACCGCTGCCAGTCCATAATTCGAGAATAAGCCGAGAAACCCGCAACGATCATTTTTGGTTTATGTTCTAAGGCTAACTGTTCAACTTGGTCATAATCAACTTCACCGGTTTTGTCGTCCAAACCATATTGAATGGCATTAAACAATTTTCCCGAAAAATTCACTTTTGAACCGTGCGTTAAATGGCCACCATCAGCCAAACTCATACCCAATATCGTATCACCAGCCTGCAACAGTGCTAAATAAACCGCCGCATTAGCCTGCGATCCAGAATGTGGTTGTACATTGGCATAATCAGCATTAAACAGTTTCTTAACACGATCTATTGCCAACTGTTCTGCTACATCAACATTCTCACAGCCACCGTAATAGCGCTTTCCCGGATACCCTTCTGCGTATTTATTGGTCAAGACCGAGCCCTGAGCCTCCATAACACGAGGACTGGCATAGTTTTCTGACGCAATTAATTCAATATGCTCTTCCTGACGTGTAATCTCATTGTTAATTGCACCCAGTAATTCATCGTCATAACCTGCAATACTTAATTCTTTTTTGAACATAAAAAACTCTGCCTCGTATTAATTATACTTTAAAAACAAATAGATAGATCTAAGTTACGCATCTGCTTATTTCCATTAAATAAATAAACAGGCTTACAAAAATAGTTAACTGTAGTGTAAGCTTCTGTGAACCAACTTGTTTTAAATTGATTTTGTATCGATAAATCCAAATTTTAGGGGCAAATAATAACTGAATGGCCGTCGAAAAGACATGAAAATTGAACTACTTACAGAAAATTTGAAGGTTAAATAACCAGTATAAAAGATTAAATAAAGCTCAATTATCAACCTCCCCGACATACCGGTAGTCTTTTAAGCCGGTATCCAAAGATTTAAAACTAATGCACTCGCACCGTAACACCAAACACGCTAGACACCACCTGTAAATACAACCAGCATTTATTAACAAAACCTCCCCGTCATACCGGTAGT
>CAYQUC010000182.1:1920-3759 GCA_964420605.1 uncultured Thioalkalispiraceae bacterium
GCATTTATTAACAAAACCTCCCCGTCATACCGGTAGTCTTTTAAGCCGGTATCCAGAGATTTAAAACTAATGCACTCGCACCGTAACACCAAACACGCTAGACACACCTGTAAATACAACCAGCTCTTTACCTACAACCATAAAAAAAGCCCCACTAATAAGTGGGGCTAAGTACCAGTCGCAAAACATGAGGTTTAAAAAATATGCGGTATAACGCACCCTCACTAATATTGATCATTGTCTTAAAAATAAGACCCTTTCACAATATACCCAATTAATCTAACTAATAAAATTAGTCACACTATCTGGATTTGGTATCTTAAAAAGTAAAATTACTTTTCAAAAAAATCGTATTAAATTATATTTATATTAATCTAAATCCTATTCATCTTCTTCCATCGTTCCACCAGCAGCAAACGTTAACGCTGTTTCAATTGCAGAAGGTGAACACATAATAGAAGCAAAACTGTTATCACCCATCATTGATAAATCAGGGAAACTAATAGCAATTCTAAACTCAGCAGGTAAAGCAAAAACTTTATTGTCTACAACTGCAATTTCATACGGTAAGTGACCGGTTGAATGTAAATCTTTAAAATCAATTTTATTCATAATGTAGTTATCACCACTACATTTTGTCTCATCACTCGAACCTTTCATAGACACTGCAAATAAAGATGATTTTGTACCCGCTATATCAACACGAGCAATTTTCGACGTTGCGCCTTTACCTGCTTTAAGCGCTTTTTCGACACCAGCTAATGCTTCTGCATTGGTCTTGTACTCAGCAAGTGATAAACGATCATAAAAATAAGGCATTAACCACTTATATTGATAGTCACGTAATTTTTCAGTTGTAACACCTTTTTCAGAACCATAACTTTTCTTCATACCCAGTGTTTTTTGTAATGCAGAACTAACACCAGCCAAATCTGATTTCATGCGATACGCATGTGAATAATAAGTTGGATTGGTATACGCAATTTGAACGTCTTTATTAACTTGAGTTAATGTCACCCGTTGTAACACACCAAACACACCATAAGGTGTTTTCTTAGCGGCTTCACTAAGTTCTTTATTAGTTACTAGTAAAATAATTACAGAAGCATAAGGGCTGTATTCACCAACTACCTCAAAACCACCTTGAGTTAACTGCTTCTTAGTCTTAACTGCTTGCTCTTGAACCGTGCCAGATATTACTTTTGCTAAATAGAATGGCTTTAATAAATCTTCAGCGGCTGTTGCAGAAAGCGGCAACGCTACCAACGCATTTAACGCTAAAATTGTAACGGCTGTTTTTATTTTGAAACTGCTTTTAAGGTACTGTTTAATCATTTTCATATAGTGGTTTCCATTCGTGTAGTATTTTGTTAGGTAAAGTTATTATTTTTTTTTATTGTTTTAATTTTTTTTCAGTGTCATTGCTGTATCAACTTAAATTAGATCAAATTAAGTGAAAACGCTCAAACTACTAATTTCCGGCTAATTTGCATTTAACATCTTATTTGTTGCATAAAAGCAACGTTCGTATTATTCGTGCAACAAAAAACATAGCAGGTAGCAACATCATCCCCACTTAACACGCATCCTGTCAAGCTAAATTTTGGACAAAACAACTATCACAAAATAAATACAATATCATTATAATATCATAACACAACATAGAATAAACGATAACTAATTGATAAATAAGACATTATCAAACTGTAATCTGAATAAAAAATACACATATAGTCTTAAATATAGCTAGTAACCATATAAAACATCAGATTTTATTTTAAAATATATAATAATAACCTATTAAAAATAACATTAATAAGAAAATGTACAAATAATTAG
>CAYQUC010000183.1:0-3702 GCA_964420605.1 uncultured Thioalkalispiraceae bacterium
CGGGGGTGAAAAAATCCAGAAAAATTGCGGAGGGTCTATTCAGCGTAGCGCCAAATGGAAACCGTCATTATTCTTGATTTTTGAGGGGGGCCGGACAACGACCACTTTTCCGAAGCTCTTTTAGCTCGTGCAATTGAAGTCTCGCTTCTGCCAGAGAGGTGGTCGGAAAATTTCCAATTTTCACCTGAATAAGCTTGTTACTAACAGGACTGGTATATCGGTAAAAGAAGGTTTTAGTCCCCGCATTACCACACGTAACTCGAAGTCCTCGATTTTCACCAACATCAGCCAGAATCGCTTTTACGGGCTTCATCGCCGCAATTTTTCGTGAGTTCAACGGTACTTTTTCATTTACAGACATAAACATCTCTTTTGTTCAGATAATTTAATCTTGCTAAGATATAATTGTTTTTTAGAAGAAAAAGTGTAAGTTTTTACAAAGAGCAAAATTACAAACAAAAAACCTACACTTTTTGCTGAAAACTCATGAAATTTCATGCAATTCCATGAATGCCTCTGAAAGAAGAAAAACAAATAAACTTTATAGTTGTTATACACTTACAAGAATAAAATGTAGATTTATGAAGAACAAAACTGAACAACACACACCTATGATGCAGCAATATTTGCGCATTAAATCCGAGCATCCCAATAATTTATTATTTTATAGAATGGGTGATTTTTATGAACTATTTTTTGATGATGCAAAAAAAGCCTCAAAATTATTAGACATCACCCTGACTGCGCGTGGTAAAACCGCTAACGAACCTATTCCAATGGCCGGAATTCCGTACCATGCCGCCGATAACTATTTAGCAAAATTAATAAAACAAGGTGTCTCTGTTGCAATCTGTGAACAAATTGGTGATCCCGCAACCAGCAAGGGACCGGTGGAAAGAAAGGTGGTTCGGGTTTTAACTCCCGGCACCATAACCGAAGAAGCATTACTCACCAGTAACCAAGAATGTTTATTAACCGCATTACATCAAAATAAAAACCATTATGGCTTAGCATCAATTGAACTCAGTACCGGTCGCCTTAGTATCATGGAATGTAACTCGGAGACCGAAGTCATTGCGGAGTTTGAACGAATTAAGCCGTCTGAATTAATTTTGCAACAGGATATAAAAATAGCATTACCAGAATATTTGGAAATACCTACCAATATTGTTAGTTCTAATTACTTTAGTAATAAAAATTCGGAACAGTTATTACAACATTATTTTTCTGAACACAATATTGATATCTCAAGTTTAAATAATTCAACACAATCAAAAATAGCTATCGGTGCGTTACTGAAATTTTTAAAAGAAGCCCATTACGAACAATTAAGCCATATCCGTTCAATTAACCTCAATGGTATAAACGACGTAATTCGCCTTGATAGCACCACCAGACGAAACTTGGAACTTGAAACCAGTATTAATGGTTCAGATAAAAATACATTATTTCATGTTATTAACAATACCGTTACTCCAATGGGAGCACGTTTACTTCGACGTTGGTTGAGCCGACCATTGCGTGATAAAAATAAAATAGCATTACGTCATAACGCCATTAACTCACTTATTAAAGATTATAAATTTGAACAAATTACACCATTACTCAAAGGCATTGGTGATCTCGAGCGCATCTTAACTAGAATTGCATTTAAATCTGCTAGGCCGAGAGATTTAACACGTTTATGTAGTGCCCTGGCTAGACTACCTGAAATTCAAACACAAATATCAACCATTACAAATAACAAAACTGAAAATGCCATACTTCTAAATAAAGTAGCAAAACAAATAAATGAATTTCCAGACATTGTTTTATTATTACAAAATGCCATTATAGAAGAGCCACCACTATTAATTCGTGATGGCGGCGTTATTGCCAATGGTTATGATGAACAATTAGATGAGTACCGTCAACTCAGTCAAAATGCCAGTGACATATTAATCAAAATCGAAACAGAACAACGTGCAGCTACCGGAATTTCAACCCTAAAAGTTGGTTTTAATAAAGTACACGGTTATTTTATTGAAGTCAGCCGAGCTCAGAGTGATAAGGTTCCTGATTTTTATCAACGACGACAAACCTTAAAAAATGCAGAACGGTATATTATTCCTGAATTAAAAAAACATGAAGATAAGGTTTTAAGTGCAGGTGAACGAGCTCTTGCTCGAGAAAAATATTTATACGATGAACTGTTAACAAAATTAAATGCTGACTTAAACTTATTACAGGCTTGCACTGATGGCTTAGCCGAGCTTGATGTTTTAACTAATTTATCCGATCGAGCTGATCACTTACAATTAAGTTGTCCAAGCTTTACCTCAAAAACACAAATTGAGATTAAAGCCGGCCGCCACCTGGTTATCGAACAAGCGCAACAAGTACCTTTTACTGCAAACGATACTTTTTTGACTGAACAACACAGTATGAATATTATTACAGGTCCCAATATGGGCGGCAAATCAACCTATATGCGCCAAACAGCACTCATTGTAATTTTGGCTTACATGGGTAGCTTTGTGCCAGCAAAAAAGGCTGTGCTTGGCCCTGTCGACCAAATTTTTACTCGAATTGGAGCATCAGATGATCTTGCCAGTGGTCGTTCTACATTCATGGTTGAAATGACCGAAACTGCTGATATATTGAAAAATGCATCTAACACCAGTTTAATTTTGATGGATGAAATTGGTCGTGGCACTAGCACTTACGATGGGCTCGCATTAGCTTGGGCTACGGCTGTATCAATACTAAAAAATAGTAATGCCATGACCCTATTTGCAACCCACTATTTTGAATTAACAAAAATTCCTGAACAATTTAAAAGCTGCATCAATATCCATCTAGGCGCGAAGGAAATTGGTAATAAAATTATATTTCAACATGAATTACAACAAGGCGCAGCCAATAAAAGTTATGGCATTCATGTTGCAAGTTTAGCCGGTGTACCCGAAGAGGTTATTAAACTTGCTCAACAACGCTTGCATGAACTAGAATCAAAAGACAATTCACTTAATTCTAACTCAAACCAACCCACACTGGATTTATTCAGTGATATAGTAGAACCGAACCAAAACCCAGTTGAACCGGTACCAGAGAAAACGCGGCAATTAGAACAGCTTTCAAAGACGCTAAACGACATCAATCCAGATTTGTTAACACCTAGAGAAGCGTTAGAGCAAATTTATAATTTGAAAAAAATTTTAAATGATTGAAAATGATACTCGCATCAAAATCAAAATCCCTTTAAAATAGCCCCCTGCTCTAATCAGCTAGTTTTAGATAGTATAATATTAGAGTTTTTACTTTAATTTAGGAGTTTTCAATGACTTATGTAGTAACCGATAATTGTATTAAATGTAAATATACCGATTGTGTTGAAGTGTGCCCAGTTGATTGTTTTCATGTAGGACCCAATTTTTTGGTTATCGATCCTGAAGAGTGCATTGATTGTACTTTATGTGTTCCTGAATGCCCTGCTGAAGCCATTTTTGCCGAAGACGATGTTCCTGAAGATATGCAACATTTCTTTGATTTAAATGAAGAATTATCGCGCAAATGGCCAGTAATCACGGAACAAATTGCTGCACCACAAGATGCTGAACAATGGGACGGCACCAAAGACAAACTAAAATACCTTGAGTACTAAATCCGTCCAAGGATTTAGACACCGTTAAAATCTTGTAAAATTATACTAGTCCAAGGATT
>CAYQUC010000184.1:0-3640 GCA_964420605.1 uncultured Thioalkalispiraceae bacterium
TATTTATTATCAAGTATGGTTTTTTAGCGTTTATTGTTTTACTGTTTGCGTTGACCATTGTATAAAAATTTTAGGAAATACCCTAATATCAATATAGTGTTTTTTTACGGTTATCGTTATTTGAATTGATTACTATAAGAAATTTAATAGCACTAGTGTTTTAAGTGTCTCCGGCTTGCATGAGTTTTTAATGCCGCTCTTGTTGTTGACCGATATAGGTTATTTACTATTAATCCTTTAATGTCCTGTTGCATGTCATTGGTATAGTCTTTTAAGACTTCAAGTTCATCTCGAATCAATTCGGCCATAGCATCGACAATATCATCACATTTTTTAACGCCAATATTTTTACCAAAATCGATAATCCGTTTACGTTCAGGAAAATCTTTCGATTTACCTAAATTTAATGCTAAAAAATCATTTTCGTTATACAGTTGTGTATTTACTACATCATACAAAGGACTTAATCTCATATTATCAAGATCATCGTATAACATTGCGAAATTTTTTAAATGTGCATCGCCATTACCAACCATACAACTATGGACAACCATTTTAAATAATTTTTCATTATCAGCTTGTATTTCGGATGAAAAAAACTGTAAAACTTTACTGATGGATTCATAACTCGATTGATACTTATCGTTACTCGACTTGCCTTGTAGTACAGCCATATCTTCCATTGAACGGCATGTATTATCTTTTGTTAAATCAAATCGACGCATCACAAATAATTCTCGATTGTCAGACAACCAAAATTCTGGTGTATCAATGCCACAAGCCTTAGCTAACTGCATACAAATATATTCATTAATAGCAAGTTGAGGGTATTCAGCATCACTACTTTTTATAATTAACGAGGGAAATACTAACGCACTTTTATCAATACCGTCTGTCATTTCAGGTACTAATATTTTGGGTTGAACACCGCTAATATTGGTTTGCAACAAATACTTATTTAATAGCTCTTCAAATAGATCATTAGTTCCATATAGCTTAATTAGTTAATTATGCCACTCATTTGTTACATATTGATTAGTAACCACAAAAAATCTTCGATAAGAGTTGTGCGCTAAAAAGGCAAAATTAGCAATAAACTTGTAACGGCAGAGAGAATATTAAAATGATGATTACTGCAGTTGCAAAGTATGCACAAACTGCAAAATCAGTTGATCTAACAACAAAAACTGTGTTTACAAGTAAACACAGTTTTTTTTTAGATTAATCAAAATACAGTACCAACTTTATGGACTTAGCTTGATACGTATTTTGGTGTTACTACTGGTTACGGAATAACAACCAGTACTGGCGATACTCGCCAAGCCTTACCCGTTCCTAATTGCCCACCTGAATTACTACCCCAGCACCATAATGAATTATCGATGGCTTTAATGCCACAACTGTGAAAACCACCCGTAACAAAATCTTTCCAAATCGTAGGTGTTGTTGTTGCATTAGCTGGAAATACCCGCATTGGTTTTTCACGGCGTGTGCGTGTTGCTGCATTAAGGCCACTAGCAATGTCAAAATCACCTTTTCCGACTTCGCCGTTTGCATTTTCACCCCAACACCATAATGAACCTTCCGATATTAAACCACCGCTACTATCGGCTTTACGAGCACAAGTATGACCATAGCTAACACTGACAGCCGTCCACGGAACTGCACTTGCTGTTAGTTCCGACACTGTTTGTACAACTTGTGGGGTTAATTGAGAAGGTGGATTAGTCGCTGGATTTCCAATAGCGCCAGATGCATATGCTCCCCAGCAATACAGATTTTGGTTACCGCTATTTATCGTTGCACAAACAGTCGAACCACCGGCAGAAACACTTGTCCAGGAGGCTGTACCAATTCGTGCAACTAAAGTAGGAACAGAAACACTTGCTGTTGTTGCTGCATCTACCCCAAGTCCTAACTGTCCGTCGCTATTTGACCCCCAACAATATAAATCACCAATTGTATCAATTGCACAAGTAAAAAATAAACCCGCACTCACACTTGCCCATTTTGTAATGGGTTTAGTTACAGCAACTATTGAATTTGTACTAGTAGTCGACGTACCATCGCCAAGCTCGCCGGTACCACCGTAACCCCAGCACCATAAACTGTTATCCAATTTTATCGCGCAGGAATGTTGTACTCCAGTATCAACTGTTAACCATGTGTCGGTACTAGTACCCACAAGCGTTGGGCTGGCGGTATCAAAAGAACCATTACCTAATTCGCCGCCACTGCCCCAACAATAAAGCGCATTATTCGATTTGATTCCACACGCATGTGAGCTGCCAGCCGAGATTTTTTTCCAAGCGGCCGTGTCAGTAACTGCTATTGGTGCCTGCAGTGGTAAAAACGCTGCATTACCATTACCCAACATTCCTTTGCGGTTCGATCCCCAAGAAGACATGCGATTAGCCGTCGTTGTGCTACCCCGTAAACCTAAAGTAAACATGAAGCCACCAGTATTATTCCCACCAGCAGACAAGGTTAGCCAATCATTAGCCGTACCCACTCGCACAGGACGAGATGTTTCCGATACTATTTTACCCAGTGCAAATTTTTCGGCAGAGCCCCAACATAGCACTCTAATGGGGGAAGTATTCGCGGCAATAGCGCAAGTATGATTATTACCCACCGCAATTGCAGACCAAGTATTTGTACCAGCAAATGTCGTCGGAGTTAATTCATACTGGCTGACTTTACCATTACCAATTTGACCATGATAATTGGCACCCCAACAACTCACCTTACCCGACAACTTTAAACCACAGGTTTGATTATTATTTGCAAATACTTTAACCCAATCATTTGCCGAAGTAGATTCCTGTATTGGAACTGCATTAGAAAATCCGGCATTACTATTTCCAATTTGTCCAAAACTGTTTCGTCCCCAACACCATAAAGTATTTGTCGTTCCACGTACGCCACACGTGTGCGCATTTCCAACAGCAATACTGGCCCAATCAGTTTCTGGAAGAGCGCCGGTTCCTGATACAACTTGGAGTAATTCAACTGATGAACTAGGCTTGCTAGCCGAGTTCCCATCCCCCAAACGACCACCATTCCGAGAGCCCCAACACCACAGCGTATTTTTACCGGCTTGTTGTCGGATGCCACAAGTATGTTTTTCGGCTGCCCGAACCTCGATCCAATCCGTATCCGGACTTAGACCGGGAGCGCTAATAACAGGTTCTGGTGTACCAACAGCCCAAAGTTTTGGTTGCTGTGCGATACCAAGTTGATCTGAACCATTATTTCCCCAGCAAAATAACTGTCCATTACCCGTACCATTGCTGTGAATACCACAGGTGGTATAACGACCAGCACTAACCTGAACCCAGTTTACCGATTCAGTCGTGGCTAGCGCTGCTGGTTTAAAGACCAACGTTGGTACAAGAACACTCTGTGATCGAGTAACATTGTTACCTAATCGACCATTGCTAGACTCACCCCAACAATACATTTTGCCATTATTTACTATTCCACAGGTATGACGTTCTCCAGTAGCAACTGAAGTCCATTTTGTTCCAGTAGTTGGAACAGCAATTTCAGTTTGTTGTTCAGCATTGCTGGTAGTATTATTGCCTATCTGACCATAAACATTTTCACCCCAACACCATAATCTACCCGACTTGACAAC
>CAYQUC010000185.1:0-1661 GCA_964420605.1 uncultured Thioalkalispiraceae bacterium
AAAATGACTTTGGCCAATTAGGAAACGGTAATGCTTTTACAACAAACCCTGTTCCCGTTGTATTTCCTTAATGGTTTTTTACATGATTCTGTGTCGATACGAATAATAATTTTTGTCGCCACCGGGTTGGACCAAGTCAAGCTACTGATTGTATAGAATTAACATGTTCTAATCGACTATTTTTGATGCTTAAAGTACTCATTTACGTTACTAAACAGGCACTTTAAAGATCGACTAATTTTCGTGGAGATCATTTTCATACATAAAATAAGAGCGCTAAGCGATAATGCTGGGTAATAATACGAGTTCATCGTCGATAGAATAGATGCAGAATTCTAATTGAAAAGTCGAGATTATATAATCAAGGAATATTTAAAAGGGAAAAAATATGTCTGAATATTATGGTAACTGCAAACCTGCAAAAGGGTGCGGTGACTATACAGGAATGTGGCTTGGTAAGAAAATTCGGTCAATTAACGATCGTCCATTTTATCCACATATTACTGAAGTTAGTGTTCGAAATCCAAATCCGAAAGGTCCTGTGAAAATTTGGATCCCAAATCCAGATTATAAACCGCATAATGCTCCCGATGATTATGCGCCAATGCCTGAAGCTGAATTTCAAGCAAGTATGCGCCAATATTTTCCACCCGAAAGCCATTATGAAGTTGAAGAATCGATAGATAAACCTATTGTGCCCCTTCCTATTACTGATAGCATTACCGATAAGATAAAAGCGAAAAAGAAAAGTGATGCAAAAAGTAAAATAACAAACTTAAACTGGAGTGATAAACGTTTTACCCCGGGGAAAACTGTCCACCAAATTTTTACCGTTACTAACTGTCAAAAAGGTGATTGCGCTATCATAAGTGTTGTCGAATGCGATGTTAATGGCCAGCAGCAAGAGATTGATACAATTGAAATTTCGCTGGATACTGGTGATGGTCAATATCAAAATGCATGGCAGCGCAGTGTTAAAGATGCTGAAGCCGACATGAAGGCCGATGGCGTATCGGGTGAGTCCGGTCCATTAGAATATAAATATCGCGTGAGCGTAGGTGATGTGGTCTCAACAGATTCTAAAACATTATTAATGCGAACTACTTACGAAGTGATTATTAATTCGGGTGAGGGCGTTAATGCGAAAGCCATTAAAAATGAAGCGTACACCGTTAAGAAAAATGACGAACAAATCGGAAAGGGTGTAACCAGTGGACAAGGTGGTATTGTTCTGCAATGTGTTGATAGTAGTGCAACATATACCGTTGATATTATGGATAATGTGATTACAGTGATACCGGGCTAACTTAAAAATTTAGTCAAAAGGGGTTAAAAATGAAGACTATATTAAAAATATTTAAATTAATGATGTTGAGCTTTTTAGTCATTATTGTGTCGGGCTGTGCAGGTCAATCAAATAAACCTTATGGATTTGATAGTTATACTCTTGGATTTTCAACACCTAAAGGTAATACAATTTGGGTTTATAAAGTCAATTTAGACGAAGTCGGTGGCGTTCCAGTTGGCGGTTTAGGGTGTTGCTGGAAGCAAGCGAGAGCAACAACGACGATGTTTAAAAATAAACTGCCAAAGAAAATTTCGATTAAATGGTTAGATCGAAGTGAAGAAAGAATTTATTCGGGGACTGTAATACTTGATTC
>CAYQUC010000185.1:1761-3631 GCA_964420605.1 uncultured Thioalkalispiraceae bacterium
AAAATAATATTGTCACCTTGGATATTGGTCCGGATCCTGTATTTGGTGTATTCTTTGATGGGACGAATAATAATAAAATTAATGCTGTAAAGAGTGCGGTCGATGATGACTCACCAACGAACGTTGCTAAATTATATGAAATTTATAATTTAAAAAAATTAGAATATGTTGATAGGTATTATCAAGAAGGTGTAGGAACAATAACAGGTAAAAACAATGACACGCTCGATAGCGGTTTTGCTTATACTTTTGGTCGCCGTCTTCAAGAAGCTATCAATGAAACTCAAATATCTTTTAAGTTTTATCCTCATGCTCAAAAAGGCATAATCGACGTATTCGGATTCAGTCGCGGCGCTGCAGCCGCTCGTGCCTTTGTTAATGAAATACACCGAATCACACAGCTCGATCCTACTTTTTGGGGTGGTTTAAAACCTGAATTTCGTTTCGTCGGTCTTTTTGATACTGTTGGTTCTGTCGGTATGCCGGGTGACAATGATAACGATAATTTCTTATTACATACCTATAATGATTTAACTGGTCCTGTTATTTTAGATATCCATGAAAAAGCAGTCAAAAACATGGTGCATTTAACGGCAGGTGATGAAGTTAGAGAATATTTTCCATTGTCATCAATAAAGCCGAAAAACGGTAATGCGCCATCACATTTTTTTGAAGAACAATGGCCGGGTGCACACTCGGATATTGGTGGCGGTTATGGCTCTGGTCCTCATACTATTTATTTTCCGCATGTATCATCGTATAAATTTAATCAGCGTGATTTAACTGAAGAACAAAAACGAGTAGTAAAGGCCGATGTTATTCGAGAGACATTATCTCATTTTCCTGATTTTGGACGAACCCGTGGCATTAATTTAGACGTATCCATTCAATATCTAAAACGTCATTTTGGTTCAATTGGCAAAGGTTCAACAAAACATTGTCATGTCGGAATGCCGTTCTGGATACGTAAAACCGAAGTTGAGCTATCGCACGTTGCTCTTAAAAGAATGCACGAACTGGCTTTAAAAGCACAAGTCCCATTTGATTCCTTGGATTTATTATCAAGCATTGAAGGTGAGGTCGGTTCAATGGGCTTGCCCTACGAAATACCCGATGATATTAAACAATGGGTGGTTTCAGCTAAGAATAATGTTTACTCAACTGAGTTTGATAACTTATATCGAAAATACATTCATCACTCTCATCAATATGAAATTGCACCAGGTGATTTTGTCATTGATGCTAAAAAAGAAAGTGGTCCGGAATTTACGGCAAGAAACGGTGAGCGTGAAATATTTTACAACAATTCTAATGCCGCGATTGATCCGGATAATTATGAATTTCATAAAAGTTGGGATTTTGACGAAGATGAAGTGTGGAGTTAAAAATGACATCTGTCATAACCAGAAAGAGGTTAGCAGTGTATAAAAACTTTTTTCAATATCGTTGATTAATGACATTTTGATAATGCTGCAGTTATTTTAAATTAACTACTCCGCTCGCGAAGATGGTAAACACTATGCGACAGAAACAGGAACACCACAAGGTGGCGTTATCTCACCTCTGCTCGCCAACATTTACCTTCACACGCTTGATCTCTGGTTTGAAAAGCGAATAAAACGCAAGTGCCAAGGTTATGCACGGTTGATCCGATATGCGGACGACTACGTAGCCTGTTTTGAAGAAGCGTCGGACGCACACTATTTCAAGGGAGTCATGGAAACACGACTAAACGAATTTCACCTTGAAATAGCGCCTGAGAAAACGAAGTTGTTTGAATTTGGTATTTTTGCGCAATCAAAAGCAAAAGCCAGAGGCGAGAAAGCAGCAACGTTTAATTTTCTCGGTTTCACGCATTACTGTTCGCGAA
>CAYQUC010000186.1:0-3567 GCA_964420605.1 uncultured Thioalkalispiraceae bacterium
AATAGCAAAGATTGATAACAATATTGGACATGTTTTATTGTAGGGTTTACACTTTGTACAAGTTCTTATAAACGTGCTGTGAGGTGATGTATGAATTTTAGTTTAACTCCCCAATTAGAGACTTTTGTGCGCGAACGTGCAGAATCTGGTGACTACAATAATGCCAGTGAGGTGGTGCGTGAAGCCATTCGGTTGTTTAAACGCATAGAAGAGGAACATGCCTTTAAGTTAGAGCAGTTGCGACTTGCTATAACCGATGGAGACAAAGCGATCGAACTTGATGAATCGCACGTATTTAATTCTGAAGAAGAGTTGGATCACTTTTTTGCCAAGCTTTAAAGCGATACGCATTTCTAACCCTGCCGCTCGTGATTTGCAGGCCATCGCAGAATACACACAGAGTGAGTTGGGCTCCAAACTAAAAGAGAGCTACCTAAATTTAATCAAACAATCTTTCAAAACATTAAGCCGTTCAGGCAATATTGGCAAACATCGTGATGAAATCGCTCAAGGCTTATATTCTTACAGCATAAAAAAACACGTGGTGTTTATTCGTGAATCAGAGGATGAATTTATAATCATTCGTGTATTGCATAGCAGAATGGATATGGCGAAGCATAAATTTGTTTAATTTTAGACTGTTCTAAATTCTGTGTCATTGTTTATCATTAGCCTTAAACCGTGGTTTTAAGGTTCAAAAAGCTGTTGTTGCTTGCTTTGCCCCGACTCCACACCCACCCTTAATCTCAATGTCCTTTATACAACGGAAGAGCACAATTTCACTATATGTGCACTTTACGTAATTTGATGTACTGTACGTTTTTTTGAGTTGAGTCAAGCTACTTAAGTCACTGTTTTTTAATTTCAAAGGACTGTCAGCAGCTAATGATAGAGAAAATTATATGATGGCATTTTTTTACTTACATTCACATTTAGTTCATCTACTTTAATGTAAAATACACACTTAAATAACAATAAGATAAGGAATTCTACTATGAAGTTAACATCACATTTTATTGCAGTGTGTCTTTTGGCTGCGACAACGACAACGGCTATTGCCGATGAGACTCACGAAACAACGGTTTATTCAAATTCTGATATGAAACAAGTTCTTGCTGAATTACACGAATTAAAATCAGAAGTTCAAGAATTAAAACAATTACTGTTAATGCACAACCAAATGCCAAAGCCTGTTGTTAGTCACACTAATCGGACATCTAAACGATGGTCGTGTTTTATTAACACTGCATTTGACGGTACCTTTATAGCTACGGGATTTACTAAAAATGAAGCGCTTGGTAAGACCCTTGGGAAATGTAATCACAAATCGGGTAGTAGCGTGTCTTGTAATGAGAGTAAGGTAGCGTGCTCTACAGAATAGTCGTAAATTCTTTATATTTTAAAAGGAGCGTTGTGATTAAATTATTTCGCTCCTTTTTTTAATAAATTTGGGTCGGACCACTCTAACTAATTGATAACATTAATTAAAGTACCAAAAATAGTTAGCTATAGAACCTTAAACAGTGGTTTTTAAGGCTAAAAAGCGTGCTTTAAGGAAGAAGTACATGTAATTGAGGGATATCACCACCATGTTTGGAGAGTAGCTAAATAAGTTATTTATACTCAAAATAAGATTAAATAACAAAGCTGTCCTCTTTAACATAACTCTAAGTTAGGGTAAAATGTATACAAATTGCTAAAGTTAATTTCAAACAAGAAGTTCAAGACTTACTCCGTAACACGGCATTTAGTGTGAATAACATAGAAAACTGCCTGCTCTCGAAATCTCTTAGCTTGTCTTTATATTTACACTCATTATAAATATGGAATAAAAATGAATAAATTACTATTTGGTTTACTTGGTGTTGGATTGAGCTCAGGGCTCTTAGCTACTAATTCTTACTCTGGGCCTATCTCAAATCAAGCAAAGGAATTTGGTGCCATTCAGTGCCTTAAAGAGATTCAGTCGCTAGATACTTTTTTAAATAAAAAATCAAATAACAATGGAGCATGGTCTTCGGCATCTAAAAAAGATCCAAGTAAAAGACTGTATACGTCTTTGAATGTTAAAAAATACAGTGATGGGACTTGGGGTTATGCAAATATTACTGTTGTGCCAGGGTTAGACAATAAGTGTGATGCTATTTTAACGCAGTTAATAACATATCCAAAAAAATCATGTAATACGGTTAGAGAAACTGTTTATAAAAAATATAAGTACTATGGTGTGTTGGCGGGTAAGGCTTTATACAAGCGAGGTTCAACTAAGCTTGTACTTGAGGAGCTAACCGGTAGTTGTATTGCCATGAGAGTTGAGGTACTTTACCCGTCTCCTAAATAAGTATTTGCCATCTCAAATAAATCTAGGATAGGGCATTATGATTTTTAATGGTGTTTGCTTGAAATAGACATTGATAGCTATTTTCTTTAGCGCATTGAGTAATTAATCAAAGACTAGTACTTGCTATAAATAAACTGTTTAGTCGCTCATTTGCTTGGGTGGCCGTATTGTTTAAACTAAATTCGATTCGTTGATTTTTAATATCTCTAAAGTTATTTTCAATAAAATTGAATACCTTTTTTCTGGTAACGACGGTGATGGTGCAATTAATCATGGCTATGTTTCCCGTTGAATTAATTCAATTTGATATCCATCGGGATCGATCATAAATGCGATAATTTCGTTGCTTCCTTTTAATGGGCTAGGGTCAAACGTTACGATACCGCCTTTTTCTTTAATTGTTGCACAGGCAGTAACGCAATTATCAACGCTTATCGCAAGATGACCGTATGCTGTTCCCAAATTATAACTTGTTACGCCGTCATTGTGGGTTAACTCTAAAACACAACTGTCTGATTCCTCTTCAAAGCCCAAAAAAGTTAGTGTGTAGTTATCAGACGCTTGATGCAACGTTCGTAAGACGCGCATACCAAGTACTTGAGTATAAAATTTTACCGATTGTTGCATGTTTGTAACACGCAACATGGTGTGTAATATTCTTTGAGTATTCATTTTTTTTCCTGTATGGATGAAGAGTACGGGTAATTTATTACCCGTACTCGTTTACAATAATTAGTACAGTGTAAAGGTAATGACTTTTGCTTTAGATTTTGAAGAAGTATTAATCAATAGCGTGTTATTGTGATTATCTGATATATAAAAATTATTTCCGGCAGTTAGTGTCCGAGTACTTTGACCTTCAGTCTTTAATTTTATATCACCAGTAACGACATAACCTGCAATGGTTGCATTATTGCGTTTGAGTAACGTCTTCGCTGTTGCGGGTAGCAAGTGCTCTGATACGTCTACTTTTTTTAATACTTCTGATGAATCAAATGAGGCTGTTGTTAATGCACGTCGGTCGATAAATTCTAGCGGTTTTTTTTCAAAAACTAAGAAGGGTTCATCTTCTTGTTCTGGACAAAAATCGATGAAATTAGTTTCAGTCGTTGCTGACGCATTATCAAAACGCATTATACGTGGTCCATTTGGTTCATAAAAAGCATCACCGGCCTTAAGTAATTTTGGTTTTTCACCTTCGACTTGATAAATAATAGCGCCCTTAA
>CAYQUC010000187.1:0-3547 GCA_964420605.1 uncultured Thioalkalispiraceae bacterium
GGAACAGGGTTTGTTGTAAAAGCATTACCGTTTCCTAATTGGCCAAAGTCATTTTCACCCCAACACCATACTGCATTTGGTTCATTTACGTATTTTGTTCCTGTTCCACATGTAAAAGAACTACCGATTACAATTTTATTCCAATTTACAAAATTATCAAAAAGTTTAGGTATAGAGTTATTTAACTCCCCCAGCACCATAAAGCCTTATTGACTGCATCTACCGCACAAATACGTGAATACGCAAAATCAAAATTTAACCAACTTCCTGTACCACCTGTAATTAACAAGGGAGCAGTTTGTGCTGTAGGTGAACCGGTTATATTACTCTGACTACCCCAACAATAAAGTTGATCAAGTGTGGTTAAAGCGCAAGCTGTGTCACCAACGATTATTACTTTTTTCCATTTTGTTGTTGCTGTTGGCGAAGCTACTATTGTTGGTATATGCTTATCGGATACTGGTATTATATCATTACCAAGAGCACCACTATAAGCTGTACCCCAGCAATATAAATCACCTGTAACAGTAATTGCACATGCGTTACCAAAACCAATTGAAACCGATTGCCATTTTACCTCACTAGCCAGAGGGCTTAACACTTTCTGTGGAGTTGTTTTTGAACCTGTTGCGGAGCCAATACCAAGCTGACCATTATTATTATTCCCCCAGCACCACAAAGATTTATCACCAGTTAAATTAGGATCAACGACTAATTTAATACCACAATATTGTATGCCTGACCCATACTCTGAAAAATCATACCACTCTTCTATTCCAATCTGTTTGGGTTTAGTTGGTGCTTTAAGTATGTCACCTTTTCCCCAACACCATAATGTGTTATCAATAGCAGAAAGTGCACAAGTAGATTGAGAGCCTGCACTAATTTTTTTCCAAACATGTGTACTAACTCCATTAGCAATAGGTATCTCAATTTTATTTGGTGTTTGATAAGTAAATAAATTATGAGTTCCTGCACCGACTTGATCTGAATAA
This sequence comes from uncultured Thioalkalispiraceae bacterium, assembly GCA_964420605.1. Classification (GTDB taxonomy): domain Bacteria; phylum Pseudomonadota; class Gammaproteobacteria; order UBA6429; family Thiohalophilaceae; genus CAYQUC01. Next base: position 996 of record CAYQUC010000187.1, read on the forward strand.
TTATCGCCCCATGAGTATAATACATTAGGACTACCATTTTTTTTCTGAAGTGCTACAACATGTGGTCCCTTAAAATTAATACTAAGTGTTAAACCCGAAAAAATAAAATATCCATTACTACCAACGCTAATATCTGATATATCAAACAATTGTTGACGTCGATCAACATTAACACGCGATGGTGTATTTCTATCTGGACTATTTATTCCTTGAGTAATTTTCCCCCAACAAACAATTTTGCCAAAAGATTTAATTCCACACGTTTTATATTCATCTGATGAAAGTTGCAACCAATCAGTGTCAAAGTTTAAAACTTGAGGAATAGTATTACCACGTCGACTTACTTGAATTCCCGATTGTCCAAAATCATTTCTACCCCAGCAACTTAATTTACCACTGGATTTTAATCCACAGGTAGTTTCATAACCTGCAAATACTTTAACCCAATCATTTGCTAATGTTGTTTCTTGGTTTAATGTATATGAATCGTCAAAATTTCCAGACCCTAATTCACCAAACATATTTCCACCCCAGCACCATAAGCTATTATTTTTAGCATTTATGGCGCAACTATAGCCATTACCTAACCTATTTTCCCCTGTAGCAATACTTGTCCAATTTACTTGATGGGTATACTCTTGTAGTGGTACTGATGATAATCCATTCGTTCGAATAACAGGATCGTTACCACCTAATTCGCCACCTTTGCTACTTCCCCAACACCACAAAGTCGTATTTGTGTCTGTCTGCTGTCGAATACCACATGCATGGCCCGCAGCTAAACTAATTTCAATCCAATCTCTATCTGGTGTCGTACTTCCATTCGCACCCAACACTGGTTGTGGCTGAGAAACATTTGGTGCTGCAGAATCAGTAATTCCATTGCCCAGTCCTCCATTGCGGCCATTCCCTCCCCAACAAAATAACTGACCAATACTACTTGCGCTACTATGAATTGCACAACTAATAACATTACCGGATGATATTTTAGTCCAATTGACTTGCTCAGTATTCGATAATGACGCTGGTTTTAAAACAAGTATTGGTATCAGTGAATCCGTACTCATACCGACACCTAGCTGCCCACCCGAATTACCACCCCAACAATAAAGCAAACCAGGTCCCACTCCATTAGGCTTTCTAATACCACAACTAAAATTTCTACCTACTGAGACAGCAAACCAATCATTCCAAATTTGTTCTGGTAACGTACTACCAATAGGAACCGTTCCAACTTGAACTGGTGTTAATGTTTTTACAGTAGTGCCATTACCTAATTGACCTGAATCATTAGATCCCCAGCACCACAAACTTCCCGACTTTTGGTTATTACTTACTGATCGAATTACACATGAATGCCCGCTGTGAATTACACCCTTGTTAGCACTTGACGATATAAAGTTAGATCTTGATGCTATCCTAGTTGCACCAATCAAAGACGTAACACTAGTATTCTTATTAGCGATACTTTTTTCACTCTCATTCCGATTAGGAACAATTGCACTAACTGCAATATAATAAGGATTGTTATTAGTAACTTGTTGTGTGTAACTAGTACCTGTTATCGCCGATGTCGACATTAGTTTATAAGTTATGCCATTGTCTTTCGACATGTATACCTTATAGGTAAAGCCAGTTAAAGGTTTTGCAGGATCAGCTTGAAGCGGCGCTGACCATGTCAAACTAACATTCGAATCACTCGCAACAGCTGTTACATTTTCAGGGGCTGGTGTTTTTAAAACAAACGAAACTACATCACTAAGCACCGGAGGACTAAGACTACCTTGAGCATTTTCTGCAACAAGCTGATACCGATAATTTAGCCCTGCTGTTATATCAGTATGCGTAAATTCAATACGAGGATTTCCAACAGTGCCAGTTATCGGGCCAACAAGAACATTATTATTTTTAGCTGGTAAATATTCACCACCATCAACCGAAACGGATAAATTGTATTTAATATTATCAACGTTATCCCATGAAATTAGTGCTGACGGTACATTTGCTGCTGTAATATTTGTGGTTACATTTAAGCCTGTCGGTTTTAACGGTGCGGGTACTAATCTAACTTCATTAGCTAATGCGAAAACACTTTCAACATTATTATCAACCGCAGTCACTGCAAACAAATGGGGCGTATCAATTGTCATAGGATAAGAAAAAGCAATGGTTGTTACAGCAGCTGGATTTGTTTGAATTGTACCTTGAATGTCAAGCCCAACTGAATCAAAATTAACACCTCCATCAATTGAAAGGTATAAGTTATAACGAACCGCAGTGCCAATCACTTCTTCCCAAATAATATTGGCTTTATAATTTCGTGCATCGACCAAAACATTTTGAGGTTTCTCGGGTTTTGTCCCCAAGCCTGTATTGACCCCCGTTGTAAACACGGTTGTGATGTCATTTGTTAATCGAATCCCATTAGCCCCAAACGCTAAGTTTGCTAATACAACTTGATATGCTGTTGATATTTTAAAGCCGTATTGATTCGGCGTTGCTGTTTTTAATTTATAAGTAGCTGTGTTCGATTGTGCATCATAACTAAAAAG
>CAYQUC010000188.1:0-3525 GCA_964420605.1 uncultured Thioalkalispiraceae bacterium
CAGCTAGTGCTTCACCTTTGACCTTGAGGGCCAATTTGGCGGTGTTGTATGGTAGTGGTAATCCGTTCATGAGCCACTCCTTAGCTTCACTGAATAGACATTAAGATTACCTGCTGTTTCACCTTTGATCAAGGCGGGTATGATTAAATTTATTTTAAATATGTTAAGGAATCAAATTGATCATGGATTTGTTAATCTTTATTTAACGGCTTTCTTATTTTGTAATATACTGGCTAAAAAAGCCTTATCATGATGTTCAGTGGCATCATCAAAGTCGTTTATTTCTCATAATTAATAAACTATCTTATAAATTGCTAATTTACACCTATATTTCTCATCTTCGAGAAATTATTGACTTACTTGTCTATAAGGTGTGTTTATTCAAAATAGCTACATAAAACGATTTTCGGATAGAAACACATGATAAATAAATAACTTGTAGTAGCTCAAACTTGATTTGACAGTTACCTGATTTTTACACGCTAATTTCACCAAACCAAAACTCAATACTTTTATCTAAAAATTCATCAAACCGCATATAATGAGAACCATCACATGAAAAATTAAGACCGACCATACCATTAACAATATTCAACGATCCCGATCGTAAATAAATATTGTTATCGGCAAAGCGCAAGACTTTAAAAAGATCGAACACCAATTTAATCTTATCGACAGGTACTTGAGCACGTTCTAAGTAGGATCGTTTAGGGTAGGCTAAAAAAATATTAGTTGACGTTAATTCATTGATGGTCAACAAATGATAAACAAACGGATCATCCTGATGCCATACAGTGGCACGATTACTGGAAAAATGAAATTTACCATGAAATACACCATACTCACTCATTAATTCAGTCATTGTTTCAAGCGCATCATCAATATTATCATCCATAATACTGTCGATACGCTGTTGGAAAAATAAACCACGACGAATAGCTGGATCACCTTTCATCTGATGCCAGTTATCGGGTTCTTTATAAAGATGTTCGGTATGGGGGAGTTCACGCATGTCAAAATCAGCGCCAAGAAATCCGAGTAAATCACCTTGTGTGTTGCGTATCACCTGCATTGCAGTAAGACTAGGCCGGTGTTGTCGACGGCTGATATACGCCTCAGATAATTTAAAATCAGTATGACCAACAATATTAACTAAATACGGTCGACCACGCCTGTCGCGTCCTAAATGACTCACATCAGCACCTTGTCGCGTGATATTTTGTGTAATTTGAACGAACTGATCATTAAGCACAAATAAATTTTTGCACGAAAATAATACCGGTAGGGCTTCAAGTAATAAGAGTTCAATTTTTTGCGAAACCATTTCGGTTTTCGCACAATCGGCTGCTAGCTTGGCCATCGGTGCGCTAAATAATTCTTTAAGTGCCCGTTGTTGAATTCGAACGCCCTCAGTCAGGGAACGAGCTTCTTTTAATGTGTCCATGTTAGCAGTATATTCGATTTTGGGTAAAAAATAAGGCGTTATTAACTTAATTAACTACTGTTGTTGAGCTTGTGTCAAATTAGGATAAGTAATTACCAGTTATTATTAAACTACGTTTTATAAATTTGCACGAAACTAAACAATTTTTATACTGTTGTGTCTTATTCCAATAATTTGATTTTTCTTTTTCACATAGAGTTTATTAAAGATGTTTTAAGTATCGAAGATAACACGGTTTGAAAATTGTTTAAGAAATTATTGAGGATCATTTACAGCAAATTCTCACTTCTCTGGCGATTCTAAATTACAGTAATCATACTCTAGTAAATTTTATGTAATTAGAGAATTCAAGTCCGTTATTACATAGAAATCATATTATATGAAAGAGGGCTGAACAATCTAAGTAATTGAAGTTTAGGATAAAAGAAATAAAGTCAGGTGATAATGATACTTTAAAATGTTATTTACTGCATACTATTGATATCGCCTCAATTCCACAAAGAATATTATTGAATAATAAATATTATATTGAATTCTTTGGTGAATAAAGGTTCTTATTATATGAGCAGTTTACTATATTAAGTCAATATTTGACCTCTTTACTCTTTGATTTAATTAATTCGATTGCTGAATAGCCTTGTTATGCACGTTCTAACCAATAGTTTGGATTTCTACTGTTATGCATTACTGCAACTACATAAAGTGAAATTTTTTCTGAACGATAAATAATTGAGAAAGGAAATTTACTAAGGAGAAACCTTCGAAAACCTCTTTGAAATTTTGGCCAAGTTTCTGGTAATTCTTCAATAGCATCATACGCACTTTCAAGCTCATGAATAAAATCTTCACCTAAGCCATTAGCTTGTTTTTGATACCACTGATACGATGATTTTACTTCAATTGCAACATCTGGATGGAAGATGAGTTCAGGCATTTTAGCCTTTAATCTCCTTTTTTATGTCATTCCAAGTTACTCCTTGTACTGCACCTGACTCAAGCTCTAGAAAACGTTTTTCAGCAAGTTTAGCCCATTGTTCATCAACGTCTTCATCTTGTTTGTTATCAAGAGACGATATTAAGCAATGTGCAACTAATGCACGTTCTTGAGCTGTTAAATTCTTAATATTATCAATAACTTGTTTCATTTTTGTGGACATATTTATTACCACCTATTCATAACCTATGATTTATATCTTAGCATGAAACAAGATAATTTTTATAGCTCTGTACCTGCTTCTAATAACCAATTTTTTAATATTGAATTTTGAAATGAAATATTTAAGTGATTTTATTGATTAATTATTAAAATAAAAGTGCTAGATATGACGTTTAGATATATCAAAGTGAGCAGTAAGATGAGTGATTAAATTTTAATGTGGATCACTTGTATTGTGGATCACTTGTATTGGGAATACTGGACGGATTTAGTTAAGCTTAGTGGCGCTCTTTAAACTAGGGTTAGTCGTTTAAATTTCAATTCAAGGAGTCTGACCTCTTGATTATTGATTACTGAATCCCCATCCAATATTTCACCTTTGATCTCACTGGTTTTTATGGCCTCGGATAACATTAAGTCGATAATCGTATCTCTTTGATACTTATCCGGTAAAGACTCAATTCTGCCCATGAGGCGTTCTGATTTGTTGAGAAATTCAATATTTCTGTTATTAAATTCGTGTGAATCAAATTGAAAGTTAGGCCAATTTGAATGCGTCCAAATATTCTTCATGACGTGATTAGGGCGTTGTTTCACGCCAATTTTCAATATCGTGATAGTTTTTAGGAACTAAACAGTTGTTAAACAACTGTTTTAGCAGAATTTTTGATACACATAACGCAGTATTTCAAGGAGACAGTCGTCTTGAAGATTTGAACCTCTTTAAAAATTAAAACCGTCACCCCGGTGATCTTTTAAGCCGAGGTCCACCGCCACAAAATCTTCAGTTTAAAACAAAAAGTCAAAATGTTTAGTAATCATAATCTACCAATAAATGCGTCAAAATTTATGTCTTCAATCTCAATCTGTTTGTGCATCAAGGAGTCTGACCCCTTGATTTCCTTGTTGATGGTTGCATTGTTGT
>CAYQUC010000189.1:0-3524 GCA_964420605.1 uncultured Thioalkalispiraceae bacterium
TTTATATTTAGTATATCATTACTGGTTTTGATTTCCTGTGGGGGCGGTGGTGATGATGGCGGTACGAGTGCCGCAGACACTAAATTAGTAGAACAACCATTTAAGAATGCAATGACTATCTATGATACTGTCACTGGTGATATTAATAATTATATTAGTACCGACGTTAACATTAAACCAATTAGTGCCTCTGAAAACGGTAGTGTTATTCCTGTTACAATAACAACACCAGCAGGTGCTGGTACACTTTGGGTTTTTATTGACAGTAATATTGATAAACCGGCAGCACGAATTGATATTATTGAACCAACTGGTGAACCACAAATTACCCGTACGCGCGTTAAAATGACCGGGTCTGGAAATGTTATTGCGGTGTTTGATGATGGCTCAGGTATGCTTCGTGCTACTAGTCAACGTGTTGATATAATGATTAATGGCGTTCTTAATAAATGCCCTGTTTCGCCTTGTGTGTTACCTGAGTTTTCAACACAAAATATACAAACAGCTGTAAACGCAAAAAAAGGTATTTTTCAAATGCTGATAACTCATGATATGTATATTGAGAATTACATTAGTTCAATATCGTTGTTTGTTAATAATGTTGTCAGTACTAATGTTTATTTTACTCCCTATATAGCTAAAGGTAACCATTTAAGTATCCGTTTTCAAAAACCAGCAACTAATTTACGGTACCTGCTTAAACAAAGTAATGGTAACTCGATATCGGCGAATATTCCGTTGAGTTAATTCTCTTAGGATGGTTCGGAGCTAATCAGGTCGAACCTAGTTAAATGCTCGAAACTAAAGATAAGTAGTAAAATAAAACTATTTTTAAGAATAAACTAAATCAGCTCAAGTAGAGTTTGTATCCGAAAAGCAAATAATGATGTAAGCGCACAATTAACAACAGAAATAAAATTATATAGCGGGCTTAGCCGGTTGTGTTTATCCGTAATCTATCCGTACAGTACTGACATTCTTTCCATGATGTTCTATATTTAATGTACGGTAATACTCCGTACAGGGTAAAGATGACATGACTATAACACGTTTTGATATGCGCTTAGATGAAGAAATTAAGCTAAAGGCTGAAAAAGTCTGTGCCTTATTAGGTATAAAAAGCCTGACTGAATATGTGGTCAAATTAATGGATCAGGATGCGACTAAAGTGATTGCTGAACATGAAAGCATTATCCTGGAAGATGATATTTTTGACCGTTTTATGGATGCCTGTGACAAGCTAAAAGAACCCAATACGGCTTTGTTGAATGCGGTTGCTTATTCTAAGGAACAGGATATTAAGTGAATTGCACTAAACTATTTGTTGAACTTGATAAAATGGTTTATGATCGAGTTTCTTTTGATTGCGGTGAAAAGGAATTAAATACCTTTCTTCAAACTAACGCGGCTAAACACATGAGTGTAGGAGTGAGTCGTACATTAGTGTTACCTGCAGTCGTTCCACTTCCGAATGGACAATTCCCTATTTGTGCATTTTATATTATTGTACCAAGTTCAATTGCTAGAGAAACATTACCCGAAGTTTTAGCAAAAAAATTACCTCGGTATCCAGTTCCAGTTTTTATGTTGGCGCAACTAGCGGTGCATTCAGAGCATCATGGGAAAGGCTTAGGAAAAATCACCTTGATTAAGGCGCTTGAATATTTATGGAAAGTGAATTCATATATAAAAGCATATGCTGTTATTGTAGATTGCTTGAATACTAGAGCAGAACAATTTTATCTTAAATACGGATTTGAGGTTTTGTGTCAACACAATGGCCGAAGCCGAATGTTTCTTCGTATGACGACGATTGGGCAATTGTTTTAGTCTAGAGTTTTGCTTTAGTGTTTAAATGATTGAGATCAGGGTCAGAGTAAAAATTAAATACAGTAAAGCGTACATTAAGTAATTCAGTTATATTATCTGATGCGGTCAAGTAAGTTTGGATGGATTAATGGGAGCTAATTAATTTTTCTACGTTGAATATAAAACTGATTTTTTGGAAAGGTTGAGTCGTTACTAGAGTAAACCGACAATGAATGTTTCCTACACTACGATAAACACATGGATTTAATTTTATTGGCTTCAATTACCGCAGGAATCCAGCTATATTCATCATTATCGCTGATATTGTAATAGGTCATTCCATTGGGTAGTAGTGCGATTATGATGCCTCCAAATCCTTGCATGAAAGGCACCCAAACTTCATTTTTACATCCTAAAAAACCAGCGATATTTGCACCCCAAAATCCATTATTGTAATACACCCCTAAAATACCTGTTGCTTGTCCATGACTATTGGGTACTCGTTGTAATGCCTGTTGTAACATTGAAGCATCGAGTAGTTGTGTAGATTGAATTTTACCATTATCACTATTTAAAAAATTGGATAGTTTGACGATGTCATCTCGGTGTAAATTTAACCCGTAGCCGCCCCAACTCTGTTGTAAACTGTCGTAAGTGCGTTTTGATATTAATGCGGTAGGACTGATGCGTAATGGAATCCAAATGTCCTTGACGATGGCATTGGTAAAAATATCTTTATTGGCTCCTTCCTGTTGTTGTAGATATTCATTCATGGCGGCGGTTAATAGATAGGTATCGGAAGTATGGTAATTCCATGATGTACTGGGTATTGCTTGTCGGGGCCATTTGGTGCAAGCAAAATTAATTTTCTCGTTATGAGTTAATGCGGAAAAAAAAGCGTCACTATTGGTTTCATCGACAAAATAATCTGGGCTGGTGTAATTGCCTGTTACCATGTTTAGTGTGTTTTTAAAGGTCACATCAATCCAGTTTGAGTTACTAGTGCATTCTGGTACAAATGTACTGATGGTTGCATTTATCACACCGGGATATTTTTGTTGTAAGCGCATTAATGCAATAGCAGCAAATAATGATTTAGATGTTGAATAGGAGGGGATCACCATGACATCACAATAGGGGTAGGTCCCGTGGCGTGTTTGACAACCACCAGTATAATGGATATTTTTGTCGACTAAACCATATAATGTCATGTGAGTTGGCGTAATGCCTTCGCTAAAAGCGGATAACTTAATTTTTGAATTAGGATAGTCAATAACGAGATCTGTAATTGGTTTGGTTGCAAGTCGAGAATTTTGTTCTATTTGATAATTGGACTTTATCGTGCCGGCATTACTAATTGCACTGGGTGTGTAGTTTGCAAATACCAGACCCCACATATCAAATTTAATATACAAGCAAGTCTCGGTGCTGATTTGATATGCAATTTTTGATATTTGGCCATCATTTTTAAATAAAAATGACAAAACACCATTGTGAACACAGTTTTGATTTCTTTGTTGTAATGCAAAAGGTATAGCTACGCGACTAAAGCCGTTATCGCTGATTTCATCCCAGACTTTTCCGGGTTCCATAATGTATTCCCATCTCGAGTTATTGGACAAGATAACACCCCGTTGGATGGGTATTATGTTGGAACCATCTTGTACAAATTTAAAACTAAAGGTTGGTAAATAATGTTGCTCTACTGGTAATGG
>CAYQUC010000190.1:0-3483 GCA_964420605.1 uncultured Thioalkalispiraceae bacterium
AGTTGCTCTATAGCATGAAGAATTGAGCTTTTTCATTTGTGGAGCAAGTAATGAGAGAAAAATTGGTGGTAATTGGTAACGGAATGGCGGGTATTCGTACCCTCGAAGAATTATTAAAGTTAACAACGGATATTTACGATATCACTGTGTTTGGTGCTGAGCCCTATGGAAATTATAACCGCATAATGCTTTCTCCTGTGCTTGCAGGTGAAAAGACCATTGATGAAATCATGTTGAATGATGACCAATGGTATAGCGACAATAACGTTACTTTGCACAAAGGCAAAGAAGTTACTGAAATTGATCGCGTCAACCGTAAAATTACGACTTCCGATGGTATAGTTGAAAAGTATGATCGACTACTTATCGCAACTGGTTCAAATCCTTTCATTATTCCTATTCCGGGCCATGATCTCGATGGTGTGATTAGCTTTAGAGACATCCACGATGTTGATTTAATGTTGGAAGCCGCTAAAAAGCATAAACATGCGGTTGTTATTGGTGGTGGTCTACTCGGTTTAGAAGCTGCAAATGGTCTTAAAGAGCAGGGCATGAGTGTTACCGTTGTACATTTGATGGATACCTTGATGGAACGTCAATTAGATTCTATCGCTGCAGGCTTATTGAAAAAATCACTTGAAGATCGTGGCTTAAACTTTTTAATGGAAGCCAATACCGAAGCGATTATTGGTAAAGACAGTGTTGAACGGGTTCGTTTTAAAGACGGCACCGAAATCTATGCCGATTTAGTTGTAATGGCTGTTGGTATAAAACCAAATTTTGCATTAGCAGATAAAGCCGGCATTCATTGCGAACGTGGTATTGTTGTTAATGACACTATGCAAACGTTTGATCCTCGTATTTATTCTGTTGGTGAATGTGTACAACATCGAGGTGTTGCTTATGGTTTAGTCGCGCCATTATTTGAAATGGCAAAAGTCTGTGCAAATCATTTAGCTAAATTGGGTATAGGTCGTTATGAAGGTACAGTTACTTCGACCAAACTGAAAGTAACGGGTATTGATTTATTCTCAGTCGGTGATTTTACCGGTAATGAAAATACTGAAGAATTAGTATTTCGAGATGCTGCACGAGGCGTATACCGAAAATTGATTGTGCAAGATAATCGAATCAAAGGCGCAGTCATGTACGGTGACACTATTGATGGTGCATGGTATTTTGATTTAATGCGTGATAATACCGATATTTCTGAATTCCGCGAAACATTATTGTTTGGTCAAGCGCATTTAGGTGATTCAGGTCATGGTGAAGAAAATCGAGTTGCCGCTTTATCGGATAGCGCAGAGATTTGTGGTTGTAATGGTGTTTGTAAAGGCGACATTATACAAGCAATTAATGAACATCAATTATTAACTATTGAGGAAGTACGGGCTCATACCAAAGCATCAAGTTCTTGTGGTTCTTGCACCGGTTTAGTTGAAGCTTTGTTAGCTAATGCTGTGGGTGGTGACTTCTCTGTTGCACCGCACTTAAAACCCATGTGTCCGTGTACCGTACATAATCATGACGGTGTTCGAGCTGCGATTAAAGATCGAGAATTAAAATCAGTTCGTACTGTGTTGGATTCAATGCAATGGGGAACGCCTGATGGTTGTAGTAAATGTCGTCCGGCATTAAATTACTACGTGATGTGCACCTTTCCAGATGCTAACAGCGATGACTATCAATCACGATTTGTTAATGAACGTAAACATGCCAACATTCAAAAAGATGGCACATTCTCCGTCATTCCACGTATGTGGGGTGGTGGCACAACACCTAATGAGTTACGCGCAATTGCGGATGTTGCCGAAAAATTTAAAGTAAAAACGGTGCATGTCACCGGTGGCCAACGCATCGCGTTGTACGGTTTAACAAAAGAAGAGTTACCGAAAATTTGGGGCGACTTAAGCAAGGCCGGTTTAGTCTCGGGTCATGCTTATGGTAAAGCATTACGAACGGTTAAAACCTGTGTTGGTAAAGAGTGGTGCCGGTTTGGAACACAAGACTCGACACAAATCGGAGTTGATCTTGAAAAATTGACCTGGGGCTCATGGACTCCGCATAAATATAAAATGGCAGCATCTGGTTGTCCTCGAAACTGTGCCGAAGCGACCATTAAAGATTTTGGTGTGGTATGTGTTGATTCTGGTTATGAATTACACGTTGGTGGTAATGGTGGTATTAAAGTCCGAGTGACAGACTTGTTGTGTAACGTTGAAACATCTGAAGAAGTTTTGGAATATGCCGCAGCCTTTATGCAGCTATATCGAGAAGAAGCACATTATCTAGAGCGTACAGCGCCATGGATTGAACGAGTTGGCTTGTCTTACGTTAAAGAGAAAATGGTTGATGACGATGAAAATCGAGCAATTTTAGCCGCACGATTCTACTTTTCACAAAAATTTGCTCAAGACGATCCATGGGCTGAACGTGCCGAAGGTACCGATGCTCATGAATTTACAGCGTTAAAACAAATTGGTTAATCACACTTCTATCTACAGGAACACATTTTTGTTCCTGTAGTCACAAATACAGACGGTACGAAAAAAATGGCAAATCAAGACTGGATTGAAATAGGTACGTTAGATGATATTCCACAAATGGGGGCTCGTGTAATTGAAACTAAAAATGGTGATATAGCAGTGTTTAGAACTGCTGACGATAGCGTATTCGCATTACGTGATGAATGTCCACATAAACAAGGACCATTATCACAAGGTATTGTACACGGCACCAAAGTGGCTTGCCCATTACATGATTGGAAAATAAATCTCGAGACAGGCATTGCAGTAGCACCTGATGAAGGTTGTGCCGCTAGTTATCCCGTTAAAAATGAAAATGGCAAAATAATGTTGTCTTTAATCGCTAACTCTTAAACGCTGTTATTGGGTATAAGTATCCGTTATCGATATGATATTTAAAATAGTCAATCACGAAAAAAAAATTAGGAATTAACACATGCTGTTCGGTCGTAGTAAAAAAAATCCGATTAAAATTGCCGATAAAGGTGTCACACAGTGGAAATATACTACTTGTGGTTACTGTTCTACTGGTTGTTCAATTGAAGTTGGTTTAAACGACAAAGGCGAAGCAGTTGCATCACGTGGTGTTGCCGGGGCCGATGTTAATCGCGGTAAATTGTGTTTAAAAGGAATATTCGAACACGAATTATTTACCACAGCGGGTCGTGGTAAAACACCTCTGATGCGTGATAAATACTATGATAAATTTAGAGAAGCAAGCTGGGACGAGTCATTAGATAAAGTTAGCAGTGAAATAAAGCGCATCCAAGAAAAATATGGCCGTGACTCATTTGCAATTGTGTCTACCGGCCAAATAATGACAGAAGAGTTTTATACTTTGGGTAAACTTGCTCGCGGTGTTATTGGTACTAATAATTATGATGGTAATACCACATTGTGTATGTCGTCTGCCGTTTCAGGTTATAAACGCTCATTTGGTTCTGATGGGCCACCGGGG
>CAYQUC010000191.1:0-3482 GCA_964420605.1 uncultured Thioalkalispiraceae bacterium
ATTGCTAGGCTAAAACAGGCTGCTTTAACATGTTCTTAAACCGATCTCAGGTTAAATACCTAATTGATGTCCTTCTTGGATCCTACAGGATTTGCCCCCTTCCTTCATACGTTATTTTAAAAATAAGCTTGTCATATTTGCAATACTAGACCCATATTGTGTTGCGCAACTTGTACTTACTATATTCACAGATTTAGATGCCATATATGCAGATAAACTAATAGATAAAAATGCTTTTCCTTCAGCTGTTGTACAATCAAAATAAATAATTTCATAAATTGCTGTTGTACAAGTATTTGGAAAAGTAGCATTTTCTAATTTTATGTGACACGCAGTGCTACCAACTTTACCTATTTCAAGTATTCTTCCCGTATTACTATCTTCAGCTGCAAAAACAACAGAACTGAACACTAAAAATAATGCTATTAGCCATACTTTTTTTAAATTAAACATTTTATTTATTCCTCTTAGTTTTAAACAATAAATCAATTTACCAACCTGAAGTTTCTTCAGTTCCTGTATTTTTGAATCTCTACATAATGCTTCTATTCTACACACTTTTGAACGTGATTCTGATGTTTCTAATTTTATTAAAATAATCTTTATTTTAAATGGTTTTAGTTCTTCAATAAACGTTACATAGTTACCTCCTAGTAAGCGGAGATGTCTAAGTACCACGGTTACGTTGGTATTAAAGTTGTTTGTAATAGTAGTTGAAATTTTTTTTACTCTTTTTTTTAACTGCTATGAATATTGCAGCTTACTTTAGTGAATTTTTTTTAAATTACTCGATAATTTACAATAATAAAACTACATAAGTATCATTAATTTTTGAAACTTTGAACAACTAAAAACCAAAAACCCTAAATATTCGTTTAACTACATTAGAAACTTCATTAGCTATTTTTTTGCCAAAATTTGATACAGCAGTTTCTGTGTCTTTATAACTAATATTATAAGTATTACCAAATAATTCTGCAGATACAGCAATATCACCTTTACCAACACTCGCACTAACAGAAACGGCATCTATTGTACTTACTTGGACAAAAACACCATCTTTATTAGCCGACGCCTCCCAAGAACTAACATTCCCTATGACATCAGTAGATTCTGAAATTGCTATACCATCTTCATTAACTGACAATTGAGATGATGTTAATGACGTAGCAATTGCCACAGATAACCCATCTACCCCAACTTCACCGGTAACACTTACCGAACTAAATGGAACATCGCTAATAGCTACTTGAGAAGCAATAGTTAAATTACCATTAACAATGGAAATATCAATTTCAGCAATAATAGCTCGTGCTTTTATTGTTATAACCTCTAGATTATTTGTTATTCCATCTTGTAAATAACCATCAACTATTTCCTCTTTTTGAGTCCAAATATCATCAAGCGCTTGCGTTAACCCAACCCCAGGAATTACGCTATTTAACCATTCTGAAGCAAACGCAAAATGACCTGTTGCAGAAAAGAAAACATCATTTCTTCCATAATTTGTGAAACCGTTAATAGGTTTATCCGACACTGTAAAAAAATTACTTGATGAAGTAACTAATAATGCATACACCCAGCTTGGTGGATCAATCCAAAGAGCATTATCATAATACATAGATCCAAATACATTTGTTCTTACAGGTTTAATAAAATTATTAGGATATAAATCCCCAAATGGTCTAGCTGCAGTTGGATCGAGCAAAAAAGTATGTAAGTTATTAATTTTATTATGACCAAATATTTTTTTTGATACTGTATTTGCAAAAATACCACCACGACTAAAACCAACAATAACAACATCCCACTTATTAGCTCTTTGGCTTAAAAAACTTCTAATTTGTCCTGTCAAATTTTTAACCTGACCTGACATTGGTTTTAAAGAATCCCAATCAACTTGGAAATGAACAAATTGTGAATGTCGAGCTGCCGTCGGACGAATTAACATAGACTGTATTCGAGTATGAAAATCATTTTGCCAGCTATCAGGACCATCATTTTGTGCGGCACCTTGTAACGTAACAAATAATGTTGGTCTATAATTATATGTCGACGTTAAAGAAGCACTGGATCTTAGCAACGGTGTTCTGGTTAAGCTCCCCATTTGTCCATCACTAAAAACAAATCGACCTCGATCTCGATGGGTTAAAACAATTGCTCGTTTCTCTAATTCAATAGGGATATTTATATCATTAGAGGGAAGAATTAAAATACTATTATCTTCATAGCTAGCAGTCCATTCAGTAGCAGTATTAGATGTGGTACTCAAAGAAAGATTAGATGTAGCACTGTTGTCAATAACACTAAGCAAACCATTTGCATCAGATGTTAGTGTCATATTCACTGTGGCTGCATTTAATAACTTTATATTATTAAAACCAACTAATATGAAACATATCACATACACTCTAATATCAAGTTGTAATTTATTCATAGCTTATCCTTAAAATATTTTTAAACACCAATTACAATGTTATTGAGTATTATAAACTGTATCAAAATTACTAACATGAATAAGAATCTAATACAGGATTATTAATACACATTTGTACAATAGTACCAGCCACACAATCGGCATAAATAGAGATAGTTTTACCTGCAACTTGTGCGCTTAATGCCAAACTCATCATTCTTCCTAAATAAGCAGAATTCGAACTGCTGACGGTTTGTTGGGCATAAGCTGCTGATTGAGGATCACACCTTTTGTCTCCCCATATTTGTATGGATGTTTCTTGAGACATAACGCGAGTTACAGTCACACCGGTAAACCACTCAACTGCTGCCATACTCACTGTACTTGTTAAACTTAACGACAATACTAAAACCATTTTAAAAATATAGCCATACGTTCTTTTGTATATTACTTTCATATTAATTTTCCTTTTAATATTATAATCCATTCTTAAATCATATCCGCATAAATTTCGCGGCAATCTGTAGCAGTTGTAAAATTAGTAGTTTGTGGTGTAACTCATACTCCTAACCTATCGTTAATAAAACTATTATAAAAATTCATTGCATGATACTTGTGAGGAGGAAATAATTGCAAAGGCAAAGCATTCACTGTTTGTTTAAGTGATATACCTAATCGTTCAAAAGAATCAACTTTGTCACCCACATTCAAAAATAGATGACGATGCCCCATAACATGGTAACAACCTCCTTCTATATGTAATCTTCCTTGTCTTGGCATAATAAATTATACGTTTATCGTTATCGGTCTTCCTTAACCTTTTTAGCCGTACATTAAAATTTTATGAATATGACTCTTTTTTTTAACTACTATGAATATTGCAGCTTACTTTAGTGAAATTTTATTTTTAAATTACTGGGTAATTTATAATAATAAAACTTAAAATTAACTATACAGATTAAAATATCTAAATCAATACTTTTTACTTAATTTTTTTTATTGTTAACTTATTAACCTAAGCTATCCCCACAAAAAAGACAAAAAATTAAATTAAAATCAAAGGATT
>CAYQUC010000192.1:0-3481 GCA_964420605.1 uncultured Thioalkalispiraceae bacterium
GCATTGTTCCGGTATAAAGCTGATTCTGTTACTGCACAAAACGGCAGTATCAGTTTTACGCGTTTTCCGATTGATGTACTGTATTTTTATCAAACCGAGCAATGGAATTTTGGTGGTGGTTTAACTTATCATTTGAGCCCAGAATTAACAGGCGACGGGATTGCTGCAAACGTTAATGGAAAATATAAAAGCGCCTTAGGTTATGTTGCTGAAGTGGATTATCGACTAGGCGAATTTTTCTATATTGGTGGCAAGTTTACCAGTATTAATTACGAGCCAGAACAACCCGGAGCTTCAACGGTTAATGGTAATAGCATTGGAGTGGTAATGGGCTTTATCTATGGCGATTAGGTACTAAAATAGATTTTATGTAAAAGGAGCTTAATTGCTCCTTTTTTTTGCTTATAAAAAAAGCAAAATAAATCTATACTTAGTCTATCAGAGAATAGTGCGTTGCACTGATCTGAAATAATAACAATAAACAGTGTTCTTACAATAATTTTAGATTAAAATTTAAATATCATGTTTAGACTACATCGATCACTATTATTACCGTGCAGCATTGTTCTCTCTTTTATAATCACACAATCGGTATACGCCGATCGTTCTGCAAATAGTATTGATAATCCAACGGATGCTATTCCTTTTTCATTCTCCATCAGTGGCGGTGTGAGTCTAGGCTCGTATGAAGCAGGAATTAATTGGGCGTTATTACACTACTTAAAAATTCAACGAAAAAATTACGAAACTGATGAACGTGGCAAATACGCATTATACCCGGAATTGAGTTCGTTAAGCGGTGCCTCAGCTGGCAGTATTAATGCCCTTTTTTCAGCGGTTAGTTGGTGTGTTGATGAGCGTAAAGCCATTGATTTTTCATCCAACAATAATGTTGCTTATCAGTTTAAAGATAATATCGATAATAATTTGTTTAGGGATATTTGGGTCAATGTTGGGATTGATGATTTACTTCCTGACCCAGCCGGTAAAGGAAAATATTATCCAGATGATGGGTTGTTTACGCGACATGCATTTGATGAAGCCATCAAGAATTTTAAATCGACAATGAATCAAGCGATTTTTCGTGATGATTGCCAAGTACCGCTAGGCATCACAGTGACACGTGTAAAACCAGGAGAGATGTCGGTTGCTGGTGTAAAAGTAAAAAATCAACGCTTTATGATTCCACTTAGAATCGAGTCCGATAAAAATAATAAAATGGTGATTGTATCGCATCTAGTAAATGAGAATGATGCTGGTATGGGTAATGTCATGTATTTGCAAGGCAAGAAATATACTGAATCTATTGATAAATACGCTATTAGTGCCGATGATGTTGTCGCCTCAATATTAACTTCGAGCGCATTTCCAATTGCGTTTGGTCGAAAGAAACTCGATTATTGTTCCAAGTATCCCGGTACTAAAACAACAGCGACAGGATCTAAATTGTGCCCAGATGGTTATCAAAAATATACCGATGTATTTTTGGATGGCGGTGTATTTGATAATGTGCCGTTAGGTATTGCGCGTGCATTAGCCGAACCGAAGCCAACAGATTATGAGTTTAAAAAACGCTGGCTGAAGTCTGCTCGACGTTATAATTATGTGTATATCGATCCAAGTAATTTACGTGAAACCAGTAAAGACAGAATAGTGGATTATTCAACTAAAAATCATATCCATAAAAAATCATCGATGACCTTTGGAATCAAAAATCAACTCGAATTTCTTAGTGGCGCTATCAATACTGGCCGTAATTACGAACTCTATAATATTTTACGTGGCGGAGAGTGGTCACGTCAGGCTTATACTTTTTCGTGTAATTTATATTCTGCTATTCATGGTACAAAAAAAGAGGCTTGTATTAAAGTGAAAGTTCCAACTAAACAATGTAAAAATATTTACCGTTTAATTGACACTAAAAGAAATATCACCAATAAGGATGTTTCAATAAAGGCGCTTTCTGCATGTTTACTGAATAATTCAATCTATATAGAGAGAGAATATACCCTCAAAGTTAAAAATAGTAAATTTAGTGATTTTAATTGTGATGGAAACGCTAGCAT
This sequence comes from uncultured Thioalkalispiraceae bacterium, assembly GCA_964420605.1. Taxonomy (GTDB): domain Bacteria; phylum Pseudomonadota; class Gammaproteobacteria; order UBA6429; family Thiohalophilaceae; genus CAYQUC01. The sequence continues at coordinate 2,067 of CAYQUC010000192.1, forward strand.
TAGGAATCATGGCGAAAAACTGGTTGATGCTAGGAAATGTTTACTCAAACGTTTAGGTAAACTTGCTGGGGCATTAAATCGACAGGACATTGTATATGCTATCAACGAGGCGATTGGCGATGATCTTGGCGACCGCCGCATCGTAATAACTTCTCGCTACGCACCGATAACCGGTAATATGTTGGCGTACTTTGGAGCATTTTTGGATAAGGATTTTCGTGAGTATGATTATTATGCGGGTGTTTATGACGCTGTTAATGTTGTTGCAAGCTATCAGTGTAAACGAAACAGAAGTAAACGTTGTTTGTCTGATCGAATTAAAATGATATATAACGACATCAACATTTATAAATCGGCCGCTGCAAACACCGTTTTCAAATTATTAGCAACTCAAGAACATGTCAACGTGACTGACGATAGTCAATTGTGGCAATGGATTTCCAATATTAAAATACAAGGTGTCGCTGATAACGATGAAGCTAAATTAATAAAAAATCTTGAAGTCATATTTAAAAGTCTAAATTTAACAGTCGAACAAAGAAATAAAGAAGAATTTACATTATTTGACGAATTTGTTTTTTTTAGTAAAGCCTTAATGGCGAATAATTATGATACCGACACGGTTGATTCGAGCAACTTTATGAAACGTGTCTATAAGTTAAAAGATGAAGACTCGTTAAATTGGTTTTTTCCACTGACCTCAAGAGTAGCAGGCCGGCTGATTCAGTTGGAAGATAACGAACTAAAGAATTCCGTTCAGACAGGTTACATGAGACAAATATTGGGTGTGGGTGCATTAGCTGTTCATTCGTATATCAAAAATGGTGATGACTCCTTTTTATTGCATTCTTCTGCTCCGTCTAATTCTTGGGAGCAATATTTGCCTTATGAACTTGGGGTTGATGCACGTAATGGCGGAGTATTCATCGCGTGGGAACCCAGTTTACTGCTGTCTAAATCGTTTGGGTTGAACTTTAATGTTGCACCTATCGTGATGGATCGGTTTGATGGTAAAATTGTTTTATTTAGTCAAGCGAGTTTATTTTTATCTTATAAACGTGACAGCATCATAAGTTCAATTGGGTTTGGGCCAACAGTGAGTAATACTTGGGATAAACGTGTTGATTCCAAGCAAACGAATCTGGGTGCAAGTCTTTACTTTGGTGTATTGCAGGATAAGATGCGCATAACATTAGGAAATCGAAGCTTTAATCAAAATGACTTTTTTGGTGACACATTGTATATTGATGTCTCCATTACAGACGTACCCGGGTTTTCATATTGGTTGTTTCACTAATTTGACGAAGAAGTATTGGATACATTTTAAGAAGTACCACGCATTATAAAATGGTACTGCATAAATATATGTTTATTATAAATTCTAACGCCGTCTTTTACGTCTCATGCATTTAGGT
>CAYQUC010000193.1:0-3257 GCA_964420605.1 uncultured Thioalkalispiraceae bacterium
TCCGGCTCGGGGTGTAAAACTGACACCATTTTTTGATATCGGATCAGCGGCATCATTCGCTACAATTTTAATACTTTCTGGTTCATTACGATACACGGCAGTAACAGCAAAATAATATGGAATATTATTTGCTATACGGTAAAAATATGGCGATCCAGTCACCTATATATCTGTAATTTTTTGATAAGTGTTTTTGTTATCTTTTGATAAATACACATTGTACGTTACAGCCGTCGTCGTTGCTGGATTTGTCCACGATAAATCTACCCGGGCATCCCCAACAGTAGCCTTCACTGTTAATAAAACCACATTCGAACTAACAACTTCTGGACTGGTACTGCCTTGCGCATTAGCGGCAATGAGTTTGTAACGATAAATTTTTATTGGGTTGAGCGGACTACTGTTAAAAGGTGACGCAGCATTATTATCGATAGACGTATAACTTTTACCAGAATCAGTTGACACTAATAAATTGTAAGTTAGGTTTGGTAAAACATCCCATTTAATATTAGCAATGTAATTATTCGCAGTAGAATTAGCTGCAGCTGTGTCACTCACCGTTACCATAAAACCGGTCGGTTTTGCTGGTATTGGTGATAAAATTACTTCATTCGAACTTAGCGTTGCTATGCTTTTAATGCCATTTCGAACACTTACCACTGAAAATAAATACGAGACTCCAACATCAATTGGAAGTGAGTAGCTTATTGTTGACGGATTTGGTGAATTGTTACTAATAGGACCGGTTATTAAACTTTTAGCAAGAGTAAAACTCGCACCACTATCAGTTGAAATATTTAGTTCGTAGCTGATACCATTCCCAGCTAAGATTTCCCAAGTAATTATCGCGGTGCCAATTAGTGCTATCACACTGACATTTTTTGGAGCAGGGGTGGGTAGTATCGCTGTTTCAACATTACTGGTTGTTGGCGCACTAATACTACCTTGTGAGTTTTCAGCAATCACTTGATATTGGTGTACTGCACCGGTTGTTACATTATTATGGCGATATTCGATTTTTTGATTGGGCGCAGTACCTATAATAGGACCAATAATCCCGGTTACATCTAACGCTTTACCTTGAATCGATGATAATCTGTATTGTAAACCTTCAACATAATTCCATGTAATAGTTGCACTAGACACACCATTAACCGTAGTTGTCGTACTTAGTGTCACATTGCTTGGTGCAGATGGTGAAGCTAACAATGTTATTCCATTAGCTATTGCAAAAAAACTTTCAACGTTAGCTTCAACGGCAGTGATGACAAAAAAATGTGAAACATTACTTAACATTGGACTAAAGGTATAGTTGAAGGTATTTACTGACTTTATTAATCGTGTACCTATGTTAGTTCCAACATTTTTGTATGTTACACCACCATCTTTCGATAAATATAATTTATAGCTTATGTCTGTACCAATAACTTCAGACCAAGTGATGGTTGCACTGCCATTTTTAGCACTTACGGTTATCGAACTTGGTTGATTTGGTTTTACACCGGAATCAACACTGGTGCCAGTGATAAAATTCGTTGTTATCGGTTCCAATAATACAAGGGCATTTTTATCCTTAACAGCGACCGATAGTGTTGCAGTGTAAGTGGTTGCAGCTAATAATGAATTGCTGCGTGCTGACGAAGTTTTAACTTGATAGCTAGCTATATATTTTTTAGCATTATAACTAACAATTATATCGCTATTTGGTATAACGGTTTTGTTCCCTGTTGTATTGACTTCAGTGAGAATGAAGTTTCTTGGATTTTGTTCGCTAGCATCTTGTGGATTGGCTGCAAATAAGGTACTTGCGTCCATCGGTTCGCTAAATTCAATAATAATATTCGATGAAAGTGATACACTTGTAGATTTCGCAATGGGTTGGATGATGCCAGTTGGGTTGGTAGTGGTTCCAAACTCCAAATTTTTTCCGCCATTACGTTATTCGAGGTATCTTTAATATTGCGGACTAGTATTTGGTATCGTGAGTTGTTTTTAAGCACGCTGGCACCAGGTGTAAAGTTCAGTGTTTTAGTAACGCTATCATAACTAATTGCGAAATCAACTACACGGTTAAGTATTTTTTCATAGGTATTTGTTATCTTGTTATATTCTTTTATAACGATATTCGTTGTACCATAATCATTAATATCTTCATTAAACACGATACTGATGTTTGCTGTATCAGTAACATCCAACTGCCCATCCAATGGACTAACTGATTGAACAACCGGTGCTGATTGATCAGTTTCAGGTAAACCACCACTATCACCACCAGAACAAGAAAATAAAACTACTGAGGTTATTAATAAAAATAAGTATTTACAATAAGCTGCTAATGTTCCATGCATGTGAAGTCCCTTAATTAAAGAATTGAATTTTTATTATATGAATAGTGCAATATAACAGTAACCAGTTTTCAATAAAAGCCATTGTTAAATTCAAGCATGAAATTTTATGTGCGTTTTAGTACATTAAGTATATTAAATGTCACTGTATTATTATTTTGTAATATTGACTAAATAACAAACAATTAAGAAGCGTAGTCAACCCGTATTCAGTCCATATATTCTGGTCATGTTCATACCCTTTACAAACACGATTAACGATTTAACAATCCCTCGGGTAAGGTCACGGATGGTTTTTAGTTCCAAGCCTTGTGATAAAGCCAAATTTGTTAACGCTACTGCATCATCGCAAATAAACTCTTCATCAGTATCTTTTAGTTCACCTTTCGCTTCAGATTCATAGAATTCAAGTTGCAAAGCTAAACCTCCATTGAATTGAGTTTCATTTTTATCAATAATGCCAAATAGTGTAGTGATTAATGAATAATAATTTTTATCACCTCGAACTGCACTTTTCATCTCATCGAAGTTATCCATTTTAAAGTCGTCTAGTGTTTTTATAACATCCCCCCGTGAATTCCGTTCATATACCTTTCACTTGACCCGTTTGAGTATTCGTGTAGGACGATACATGACGTTTATTACCATCTAAATCCAAGATGCTTTGCCACAAATCAAGCTCATCATTTGTATAGGCGCCGCCTTGACGATTTGATTTCACACCAACTTTTTTTGATTTTCGCTCCATCAATTTAGCCCGTTTCAAATTTTTTGCACTTGAACCTTGTTTATTTTTATTTTTCGCAACTGCTTTACTGTCTATACTAGTACCCTTCGATTCTACCTCAGTTAATTGTCCATTCTTATCATTTGCCATATCATCGGGGCCATGATAACGATCTTTAAATCGGC
>CAYQUC010000194.1:0-3233 GCA_964420605.1 uncultured Thioalkalispiraceae bacterium
TAATTAAGAAATTCAGGGTAAGCCTGTTAATCCCAATGCACTTGATGCAGCCATTATTGATACTTTACAAGTATACGGTTCGCTTTATAATAGCAAAGAGCTAACGTCCTCAGAAATTCTTCGTGCTGATCTCCGAGCAGTAAAGTTAATTAGCGCTCGTCAATTTAAAAAAACCGATGGCAACTTGATCGCTACCCAGTATCGTTGAGTGATTTAAGGGTTTTTAAAGTTCCAAGAAGTAGTGGTTCCGATGTCCGAAGCTAGTTTAATGCTCGGTTTAGCCCCAAAACCGTATTACGATATTAGCCCAACGGTTTTTATCCACACACCAACAACGGGAACACGCATTGAATTAACCGATCAAAGCAAACATCGTCAGCCACACCGTACAAGAAGGCGAAACAGAAAATATTTTCTATATTAACTTAAAAAAATAATATTAAAGACGCTGTAATTCTTTTAGTTGGTTTAGAAATATATTTGCAAAAAAATAAAGAGTAAAAATTGAATGACTAACAACCTATGTTAATTATTGCTTTACGTTTAAAAATAATTTTTGGTGATTTTAATTGTTTGAGTTTAAATACTTATGTAAAATAAAAGCGCGTTTAATAAAAATCAACAATTAAAAATGTATAGTGACACTATGATATGCACAAGGAGTGCGGTATGAAAAATCTATTTTTGCTTTTTGTTTTAGTTACATTAATTTCCTGCTCTGCCGAAAACAATACTGCCAACACCGTTAATTTTATTAATTGTGACACTAGCGCGCTTGTTTCTGGTTCACCAAATGCCAATGAAATAGTCGTTACAGTTTCTAGCAATCGTCGAGCGTTGGTTAATGCCGTTGTGCAATTGGATGATAGTGGTTTATGTTTAAAAACTGATGCAAATGGCAAGGTTTTATTTACTAATGTATCCAGTGGTGCGCACGACATCCATATTTTTGGACCGCCTAGTTTTGATTGGCATAGTATCTATAATATTGATGCTGCCTTAGGTATTACTGAAAATGTTAGTTTATATAACCGCAGCCAGCTAATCGTTAGTAATCCTCTTAGTCCATTGTATAGCAGTTATATCAATTTGAAAGGCAGCGTAGCAACAAAAACGGTAGGAAATGAGGTTTTTCTTTTTATTCTTTTTGATAAAACCAGTTCGAGTGTTCAAAAAGAAGCTGTTGTATTTCCAATTCAAATGACAAATTATAATTTACAGTATGGTTTTACAAATGAATTTTTGACTAATGCCGCTATACCTATTGGCACTCCAGTGACTGCAGAGATATGGGCATTTGAATACAAAAAAAATATTCTCACAGGCGAAAGAATTTTAATTGATACTGTCAAATCAACCCTGTCTCTTAACACAACTAGTAATAATGCTATTGCCAGCGTACATGATATTAATTTTATCCAGCAACCCACCACAACCCCGGTGGAATTATTAAAGTTTGGTAGTTTAGTGGCCGCACCAACTGGACTGACGATTACTGATATACACTTATTTTTTTCATCGTCATCAGCTAAAATGTTTAATGGTATAAATATTCCGTTATTTTCAGCAGAACAAAATGAGCTCATGATTAAATCATCTTATTCTGCAAACATCCCTCAATTGCTTGTGAATGAATTAAAAGCGATCAATTTTTCGATTAGTGCATCTGATGTTAATGGAACGACATGGTTGTTTGAATCGAGTGGGATAACCGTGGCTTCCAACGTCGATGTAAGACCACAGGAAATCCCTATTATAACTGTATTCAGTTTTTCTAGTGGATTAATTTCATGGTCTAGCACAGCTAAAATTCCAACAAGGCGCGAAATTTTTATTGATGATACAACTAAATTTACACCAAAATGGAGAATTAAAATCAATGGTGATAATAACACGTTAAACTCCATAACATTGCCATCGTTGCCCCTAGGTTTAACACCGATACTTGCTAAAGATAAAGAGTACGACATAATATTTTGTAGTATTTTTAACTATGGTAATAACACTAATCCGGTAAGAGAAATTTTTAGTACTCGAGTTAGCCAAGTTTATTAGAAATTCATTATGACTCATTAATTTTAATAACAAGGATGGTATATGAAATTTTTTTTGATACTAATTATGGGAGTATTATTGATTTCATGTCGGCATGATAACACTACCTCTGTAAAGCAAGTTCCCATTGTTCAATGTATTGAAAATGTATCAACACCAGATACTGTTGCTCTAAATGATATAAAAATACAAATATTAAAACTAACAGATTATCAACCACGAGTTGGGATACCACTATCAGATGTTGTGGTTCAACTAGATCATGATGGAGTTTGTGTAAAATCAAATTCTTTAGGTTAGGTCACTTTTACTGCGTTAAGTAATTGTCAGCATGATGTACATGTGTTTTCGTCGGCTAAATTTCCGTGGGTCAGTAAATATAATGTAAAAATTGGCGAACTCGTGCCAATTTATTTAGGTAACCCAAATTCTCTGTTACCAAATCAAAACGCATCAAATGTTCGTAGTTATTTATCCTTTAATGGCAGTTTATTTAAACACGAGTCCCAAAGTGAAATATACATGGAGTTTTATTCAAACGACATTAAAAGCAAACAAATAAAGTTTAACCGTTCTACAAACTCTTATACTGTGGACATTGAATTCTCGGTGCCATCTGGGACGGAAATTACCGGAGAAGTATTGGTGGTCGAAGAAAAGTATAATAGCATTACAAATGAACGTGTTGTTATCGATAAAGCTAGTATCCCATTATTTACTTATAAAACAAGTAACGATGTTGGTAATTATATAAATAATGATCTTTATTTTTCAGACTCTAAGCCTACCTTATCAAGTTTATTGATATTTGATAGCATAAGTATTCCATCCGGGTTTTCTGTGAGAAATATTCAGATTAATAGTAGTGTAAGAATTAATGATCGAAGTATTTTAAATCCTAATATCATACTTTATACTGTTGATAGTATTAATGGTTTATTACCATTTGATTTATTAAACCCAAAAAATTATAAAGCACACGATCCTTTTAATTTTAAAACGTTATCATTTAGATTGTCTGCGCATAAAATAACAAATCAAAAAAATATTTCATGGGTTTATAGTGGGCGGCATTTTAATAAAGAACAAGGAATAACTATTGTACGAAACATTGGATTAGAGCCTGAGCGATCCCCACGTTTTTAGTTAGGATAAGCCGTTTTAACTGCCATATCATA
>CAYQUC010000195.1:0-3215 GCA_964420605.1 uncultured Thioalkalispiraceae bacterium
ATTGACTCATTAAGTTATCGCGTTGCGCTTTGAGTGAATCAAGTTGATAGGCTGCAGTGGTGTTGTTGCTTAACCACGTTTCGATTGCATCGCGGTTATCACCACCAAATTGATAAAATGTTTTTGCAGTGTAACCAGCTGAATTAAATGCCTTCTCAATAACCGCAAACCCCGGTTCACCAATACGTTCAAATTTGTCTGTATCCGATAATTGTTCATTACTGAGCAAGGTTACCGCCGCATTCAATTGTGTAACTTGTGCTTGCAACATTTGAAGAACAAATAGGACACCCAAGATAAATATTGAAGAAAAACATTGGCATTACATGGCAAGAAACTTTGAAAGCCAATTTAAAGGCTTAGTAGGAACGGCGTTTAAATTAAAAAAAGCTTGTAAGAGTTTGGGTTATCAACGGACACCTGGATTACGTGCTTGTTCTGATTTTTTCCCTTAACCTAACCCTCTCACAAAATAGTATTGTCTGCTAGCAATTGCGTGTTTGAGAAACGTCCACGCCTCATATTTTAGTATTTTGTAAAACATCCTTTCTAAACACCTTTAGCACTCTCTTTCATCTTAAAGGTCGATTGTTTCTTATTCGATGCGTTGAGATTTATTGACGGAATTATTTTCTTAAGATGGGTGTCTTGTTTATTCTTAGATGGGTGTCTTGTTTATTCTTTATTCGGTTTTATTTCAATCTAGTGACATTTATCCCAAACCACATTTTTTCATTTAGACCAGCATGTGGAAGTTTCAGAATCATCAACCATTCTTTACCTAAATGCTGTGGATTAAAGGAAATAGGGTTAATATTTACTCCGTTTTTTTCGCAATCATATTTATTAGCTCTAAGAATAAGGCAGCTAATAGAAAATAAAGCTGAATTATTTAAAGCTTTAACAATTGATGCTTCGATTTTTTTATTTTTATGGGTAACCCCATTAGTTAATAACTGAGCCGAACTCTTAGTTGCATCGACAACATTACTCCAAACCGACTCTACTAAATTAGTATCAATTTGCACTTTGTTTAGTTGGCTTCGAGGGAACTCTTTCTTAATAAAATGTAATGACTGATTAAATACCTCTTTATATTCATTAATATTCAATTGTGCATTATGAGGTAAATCATTTTTTCTCTTGATAAAAAAATTACCATTTTTCTTGAGTTTTAAGACCCACATATTAAAATTACGTTCATTTTCATAAATAATATTATTTACACTCAACTCATTCGAAATAAAAATAGAAAAAATCATTCTATATTTATCCTTTGAAAAAATTTTAATAGCCACATCACTTCTCGGCAGTTGTTCAGCGCAGCCACTACTACTTATATGCATCAAAGTAATGAAAACTATTGGAATAATTTTTACCCCACGATAAAACATCTATTCACAAGTTCCTTCGCAAGCTTCTGGCTTCATCGGTAAGATCCATGCGTCTCCAAAATAATCACTGACATAAGGATCAGAATAACCTTTTTTTACTACAGCAACATGGCCATCAGAAACAACAATAGCCACTTGTCCATCTTGTAAACCATTTTGCAGATTACTCAAATCACTAGAGTTTTTAATAGATGTCGATGAACCCCAATTATCACCCAAGTAACTCCGCATCTGTCTTGCCGAAATAATATAACGTTTATCATCACCAGTATAATTACGATTACCTCCTGGAGTTCCTGCTGGTATAGGCTCCCCACCATAATTCAGTCCATAGCTTGCCCTTGCCGCACATGAATTAGAGTTTGGACCATAGGCATCATTAAGACCACCACCAATTCCAGACCAAACATCGCTAGCGGTATAATCATCATAATTTAGGTATGCATCCCAAAAATCTTCTGAGTAAGGTTCCAATCCATAAGGGTCATTCCAAAATAATGGATTCCCCAAAACATATCCAAAGGTATTCGCGCCGCCTGATAGGCCAATTGGGTCGCTAGTAATATACCGCCCATTCAAAGGATTCAAATACCTAAAATAATTATAATGTAGTGATGTTTCACTATCATAATACTGTCCCGCAAATCGTTGATTAATGACAACATCTTGACCATCATTATCTGGATCACTATTAGCATTCGCTCCACCAAAGGCATCGCTATCCCACCGCCAAACTATCGTCTGATCTTGTCTTGTCGCTAGTCTTGGAGTTAATAAGTGATCTGTATGAATATAGGTTACACTTCCGTCAACTTCGATTTGAGCTACGAGCTGCTTAGATCCACCTTTAACAAGGTATATATACTCTTTAATACGATTGCCCGAAGGATCATATTCACCTATCAATGTACCAGTTAAATCATAAACATACCGTACGTCATCTATTTGACTGCCAGATAGTTGTTTTCTGACTCTTTGTCCAAGGTAGTTGTAGGTATAGTTTGCTTGAATGCTTGATAATAAATTATTAGCCTGTGACAAACGATTCATAGCATTATACTGATACTGTCTAGTTCCGTCAGATAGCGTGTTACCGGCAGCATCTCGTTGTATCGTTATACTGTCAACTTGATTTAAACGACTTGAGTTTATTTGGTAATTATATGTGATTGATTCGGCACTACTACTCTCTTGTTTCATCAGTCTATTACCAATAAAATCATAACTATAAGTGTAATTCAAATTAAGCAATGCATTCGAATCTTTAATCACGCGACCTAATCTATTATATTCGTAGTTGTTAATAAATTGAATACCGCTATTAACCCAAGTTTGCGATAAAATATTCCCCTGATTATCAAGTTCGTTTTGAACCCGATTGCTTGCGCTACCAAACTGCTTTTCAGTAAGTCTACCAGCAGCATCGTATGTATAATCTACCAACAAACCATTACCATTTGTGTAGTTAGCGATACTATTACCACGCCAACTTATGCTACCAATGATATCCGTTGTTACTGCACTTTCAGTTAGCTTAATACCAGATAAGCGCCCCACAGCATCGTAATTATTATTAATCTGGGCTCCACTAGGATAGATAATGCTAGTTAAATCTTCCACGTCATTATAACTATAACTAATATTTAAAACCGTCCCTGCTATTACAGCATTGACTTGTGATATTAATCCTCGATTCTCGTACTGTAACTGAGTACCCCCTGAACCGTCAGTAATACTTGTTAAGTGTCCTTTACCATCTGAGCCTTCATCATAAGTAAATTGAGTATCAAGAGCTACACCATCATAATCGACTAACGTTAC
>CAYQUC010000196.1:0-3213 GCA_964420605.1 uncultured Thioalkalispiraceae bacterium
AAAACACGGTGGCCAAAATTAAAAAGAAGGTAATGGTTCCCGGCACATGCAGGGATGGAAACACTGGTTGCCCCCACAAAAATCCCATATAGGGTTCATGTACCGGATAAAGCCAGGGGATTAACCACCAGAATACCGTTACCATGGCAACCAGAATAATCAGCCGCTTACGGGTATAGGTATTTTTTTCTGCTGCAATACGCCAGAGTCCAAAACCCAGGATAATGGCATATTCAGTATAACGGTTTAACCAGATTGGGTTCTCAAACCACATCAACCAGGTTTCGTTCAACCAGCCCCCAAAAGCGAGCGTAAAGGCTGCCATGCTCAATAGCTGAATACCGATACCATAACGTGATGGCATCAGATCCTGTTGTGACCCATTAACAACTCGGGGATTATGAGCCAGGATTTTTTCAGTGTGTGTTGCCATCATTTATCAAACATTTTTAAGGAAGATTTAACCATTCAATATTTTTTGGATATAAGCGTGCAAGTAAAAGCATTATTAGCAATACTATTCAAGTGATTAGTTGACTATTAGAATAGACTAGGGGGCAAAAATGTCAAGGGGAAATTTTAAACATTATATTTGTTAGGTAGTTTGCCTGTGTTGGCAAAGCACCAAGGAATAGTAACTTGTTAGAATTACTGGAGTTTTTAACGACTTTAATTTAAAAGGGGCGGTGACAAATACGAATGATTTAGGTTTGTCACCGCCCCCTTTTACTCGAGCCATGCCTTGCATGCGTTTTAAATGAATTGCTATACAATTTTACTTACACGATTTATTAAACTCATCACGATCGAGCCATGAATCAGGTGATTTGCATGGGTTATATTTTAAGAATATATTATGAAGTTCTGAATTATTATATAGATCGATACATTTCATTAAATGTATTTGGCCGCCTTGCTTGCTCTCGTAATTTTTTTTAAGCCATTTTTTTACAGCACGGCGAGCTTCTTCATAAGCCTCTAATGATATATGAGAATATTCCCTATAACCATTTGCTGCTGAATTAGCTTGGTTAGTAAATTCTTTAGAAATATCCTTGTACGCCATACCTAAGCAAATGGATAAAGTGAAGTTTTTAAACAATACTTCTTCGCTTGCAGTTTTAAATGAGTGCGTCTCCGCATTGCAAGATATTGGTATTATTAATAAAAACACTAAGTAACTTAATTTTTTAATTCCCATATATATGCCTTTTTAGATTCCTTGAAATAACACTTATCAGAACATTTTTCTCCATCCCAAATAGTAGCATGCCCTCTAGCATCCACCCATTGATCAACTTCAAAAACGATGATTCCTTTTAATTTAGATATTTTCAATAGTGTCGGATTGTTGATAATGTGATCAGGTGTACCAAATTTCTTTTTTAAAAATTGAATAAGCGTTTTCACTTTGTAAATGTACCAATTTCCATTTTTACCAGAAACCGTTTGACCTGATATATAGGGAATTTTTACCCCTGTATTATTGAGAACATAACTCATTCTGATAGCGCAGGCATTTTCAAATCGCCCTTCAGCTTTAGTAAGTGTATTAATATTATAATTTACTTTTCCCCCGATGAATTTACCTACTTTCTCAACACTAATATTTACTTTTTTAAATTTATTAACTGCTTTATTAAGATTTGGTCTCATATATCCTCCTTGATGTTGTTTTATTTCTTTGTCTAACGAGAGTGTAGAAAAACCCATAAACAAGTACTTTATAGTTTTTAAATTGAAATTGTAAAAACACCTATCCATATATAAAAGTATTGCTTAAATCAAATGACGCTTTGAATGCGAAACAAACAATAAAAATTATATTCGTGTTGAGGCTAAATAATTTTAACCGCTTATATCGTCTCATAATTTAACGGCATGTCAACTTAGGGTTTTTCTACAGCCTCAACGCTTTAATAAGCGGCGCGCGGCAGCGCGTCCGGTGAGCAACGCGAATGAACTTAATTTACTTGTTAGCATTACCACTGCCTTAAGTGTGCCTCATTACATGCATCACTATTGTAGCCAATTGCTTCTATTCTTTTTCTATATTCCTGATCAACCTTCTTCTTGCCAATTGAGAAATGAATATTTTCAATATCACCGGGCAATCCATTTTTTATTAGTAATTCTAAATCAATTTCTGTGCTTGCAATGTGCAATTTTTTAAGTGAAGTTAGATTATTTAAGCCAACTATTTGTTTTAATTGTTTACAATTTTGTATAATAACTTTTTCTAAGTTATTACAATTTGTAGAGAATTTTATTTCTGTCACCTTGGCTTGATCAGTTATCAGAATTTCTCTTAAATTTTTAAATCTACTTAAATCACCAAGTTTTTCGAGACTATTAACATGGAGCAATTCTAAATATTGCACATTAATATTCTCTACTTCTTCTATGGAATCTCTACTACCAAATATTATCTTAAGTACAGAAAGATTTTTTAATTGGTTTATAAAACTTAATTTGACACTTTTTGGAAAACTTCCTAGAAGTAGTTTTTTTAAATTTGATAATTTTCCGATAGTATTAGTGTTAGCTGTCTGTTTAATTAACGATAGATCAGATAATTTGTAATAATTTTCTAATACACTTAAATCGATATTATCTTTGCCGTTTTCTCCAATTGCAAGTTTTTCAAGCTCATATAAATTTTTACTAAACAATAAATCCTTTTTGTTGAGTGATCCTATATCTATTTCTAACCTCTCAATGCTACTTAGTTTGTAAAGAGCAGAAATATTTACAATTGAAGTATTTGTCATGCAATCAATTGTTAAACTTTTAACTTTATTAATTTCATTTAGTACATTAAAGTCAAATTCCTTACCTTGAAATCCATGAAATCTAACATTTATTTTATCCTCAAATCTCTCACATAGTTTATTTAGGCTTGATAGCATCTTTTTTGAATACGTTGGCGAATCAAACTGAATAACTATATTATCACCTTCATTCACTTTCGTGAGTATATCTATTTTTTTATTATCCCAATTTGTAATGACAGTTTCTTTAATGTCAATAGGTTTAATACGTTGTATCATATTTTTTTACTCATATAGCTAACGATATAGCTAACTGGCAACCAACCCGAGCAAAGCGAGTGGTTGGTTGTCCAAGCAGTGCATGGTAATGCACTGCGGGTTTAGCGGCTTGTTAGCATTTTAATTTCTTAATGCTTTTAATACCGCATTGGGTTCTTTAGAG
>CAYQUC010000197.1:0-3127 GCA_964420605.1 uncultured Thioalkalispiraceae bacterium
GCTTGCCTCCTAAATATTAATGACCCAGATTTATCAACTTTTAATTTGTTTTGACCTGCGCTATCAGTTAGCAGTAATAAGTCACCATCAGTAAATGCAGTAGCGGCCCGAGCACCTACGACATGAGCTTTTTCAAGCACTAAATTCGTATTACTTGAAATACTCTTAACTACATGGATCTCATTTTCAATTGAAATAACAGTTCCCACTTGCAGCTCAGAAGTAAACAATGTCGCATTGCCCCGAACTGCAACAGTACTAGGATCAACGTTGACAGTACCAGTTAATGTAACAGATAAATCACCGGTACCCGGATTTGAATTTTCTAATTTTTTAACTCTCAAATCATTATCATCCACCGCTGTTTTGAGAGAATTAAAGTTATTATTCACATCGGCTGACACTGCAGGTGTTCCTTTGGTGAAACTTTTCAAATTTGTTACGGTACCGGCATAAAGCGGTGTACTTAAAATGATTGTTGTCGAAAACATCAAAATTAGTTTATTAATAGTATTCATAATATATCCTTCAGTATTAATCCCAATTATCCTGATCCCAGATCAGACTGTCCCAATTACTCGATGCTATCACTGCCTGAGTTACACATTTAACACTTGCCGCAAGCAGCGGATCGACAACTGCGTTTTGCGTGGCAAAATACCACGCGCAAGTGCCTACCATTGTATTTCCGTTAGCATCCGCCACCCCACTCACTTGAACAAGGTAAATTTTATTTGCGAGCAAGGTGTTATTTGATGTAGAACTCGCATTAGCCAGATTAACGTCCAGCACCGTAGTATCTGCGTTAGAATTTAAATCTAAAACGCTGTCTGGCAACACCAAATTTCGGGCATTTTGTGCTGTTGAATCGAATTCAGTAATGGATATGTTCTTTGATGAAATAGAGACTATGGATTCTGAAAAGCTAACACTAATGACACGGCTTATTGCTATGCTGTCACCGACCGGAGAAAAACTCGCCACAAACGGAGCGATATTATCAACCGATCGAGGAGGAAGATTAGTTGAACTGCCACCACCGCAAGCCGTTAATAGTACTAAAAGTGCAATTAGCACGCCGTGCCTTGCACTATTCAACGTTTTTAAATACGTCCCTGACACTATTTTCTCCTGTCCACCATCAATTCGTTGCTATTAAATATTATGGTCTATCATCTTGAACAGGCAGAATAACACAGATATAAGCTCAGGTTCTAGCAAGCATGAACAAAAGTAATGTTGTTTTTCTGCAACAAGTACCGCACCTTCGTAGTTTTAAACTTGCATGGTGTAACAGCCAACATTCACCTTTATGTTACATTATTTAAAATCCTTGCCCTCTAAACTGCGTTTATTAACCCAATCTTTAAAGGCTTGTCGCTGTTTATCATCGGCCATTTTCCACCAGTGTTGTAATTGTTGGTAAGCTGATGCGCCGGCATTCGAATAATTTGATTCTAATGCTGGGTCGTTTGTTTTAATTTTTTTGCTATTGGGCGGGCTTAAAAATCCGGTTAATTCAGCACTATCAGTAGCAATAATTTTTTGTCCGGTATTACGTTGCACTAACCAGACTTTAACCTCACTACCAAGTCGATCCATATTTGCCGATTCTAATTCTTGTGGTGCATCGTGTTGAAAAAGATAACGCTCTCCCGATGACATTAATTGCTTGAATAAAAAGACATCGGATTTGGCCAGACTACTGTCTAATCCCGAGCCCCAAAATTCTTTGTATATCACCGCGAACTGATGTTCACCCGGTAATAGTTCTATTTGATAAACACCATTGGGTACATAGGGTGTTTTAAATGATTTGCCATCGATTTCTAAAATTTCAAGTTCATACGGAATTATTAATTCAACAACATCACTCTTCGCTAAACGTGAGCCTTGGTAGTTTTGAATAAAGCTACTGGTCTCGGCACAAGCCGTTAATGTTAATGCCAGCACGATATAACTGACGACTTTAACACTAAAAATACCGTGGTTTAAAAATATAAATTTCATTAAAATGTATCCATGATGTTGTTTGGTTAAATGATGACATAGAAGAACACGAGTTGAAAGAATCAATTATTACTTAGGCATAAAAAATGGGGCCAAAGGCCCCATTCAAAGTTTTACTATTTATAGTTATTATTAGAACTTAATACGTAAACCTAGAGAAATAACTGAGTTATCAGTATTTGTAACTGCTAAAGGTGCGGTACCGTCTTCTTTATAATCGGTAGAACGATAACCAACCCATGCAGCAGTCTTTTTACTTAAGTTGTGTTTAACGGCTAACATTGTATAAGTTTTGTCATCTGCAGCCGCTTTACCATCAATAGTACCATATTGAATGGTCATCACATTTTTACCCATTGTCATGTGGTAACCAAGAAAAACAGCCGTTGCATCATTATCAGCAACATCATCAGATTGAGTTTCAAAACGTGCTAATACTTTATGAGGGCCACCTTTCCAAGAAACACCTAGTTTAGTACGAGTACCACCAATTTTTGTTTTAACTGTTCCAGCAAGAGTAGAAGCATCTTCAGTAATTGTTGCAACAATCACATTAATACCTGCACCCGCTTTATATCGAACAGCTAAGCCAAAAGTATTATCTCGTACAGTACTTTCATTTAAGTGATATTGAGCATGAACAGATACATCACCAAATTTCTTTTTATAAGAAATGGAATCTGCTAAGAAACTATTAATACCATAATTTTTAGTCATTGAACCTTCAGCAGTTAATGCACCACCATTGCTCCGACCTTCTAATACAGTAGCTGTATACGGATCAAAATCAGTACCTGCATTTGATTTGTATGGGCTAGCGCCGTTACCAGCATAAACAGTACCAAAGTTGCCTTTTAAACCAACATAACTTTCACGATTACCAGAAGCTGCACCACCTTTAGTAGTGTCAATTTTCCATTCTGCTTTATAGATAGCTTTCATACCACCACCTAGATCTTCACTACCTTTAATCCATAACCGACCACGAGCATTATCAGCCGTATTTAATTCATCAGCACTAGTTGATGCACTATCTTTAAGATCAGGTTGATTTAATTCAACTTGCATGTGCCCACCCACTGAAGGTGCGGCCATTGCTGCAACTGGAAATGCTAAT
>CAYQUC010000198.1:0-3101 GCA_964420605.1 uncultured Thioalkalispiraceae bacterium
GCCCCTAGCCCCATGCAAAAATGTATGCTGATTGTCGAGTAAAGACTCAAAATCACCGTACACATCAACAAACAAATCAACTAGCATTTGAGGGCTTAGAGACTCAGGAGTTTTTACCGCGAATGGATTTTCCATTTATTTCTTACTCCATTTTTTTTGAGCAAGAGTTTTTCCTTTACAATTGCTGTATTTATTCTTTAAAACAATAGGGCTGGATGGGTAGCCTTCATCTTCTAATACTAAGGCCTGATTAAAAACTTCATTATGCTCATCATCAAGAATAATTAGAGCTGTTTTAATTTTTTTCAATTGTACTATTTCATACATGAATCTTGAACAGTATATCCGTTCGCAGTTCATTTTATCTAAACGTTCTAAAATATAATCAGTTAAATAAATATTTTTATTATTATATGGGAATTTATTTTTAAGTATGGAAACTTGAATAACATGTTTTAGACAAATTGATTTATCTTGGGTATCAACTTGTACATTTTTTATCGATTCAGCATAGCGATGATGTATTTCGCTATCACTGCTAATGACACCTTTATCCAGTAGCGCCTTTGATGTACGTGTGCCATCTTCACAAATTTCATCTGCAAATCTTAATATAGCGGCGAGTAAATTAGGTCTAAACTTAATTCCATGATATTCATCATTGTCAGGTTTCTTTTTTGCACCTATAGTGTCTTTACTTCCCGATTGGGTTACTCCGCCGTGTACTTCTGCTATATCAGCTATGTTACGTTTTTCAAAATCATCGATACCAGCAAGCGCCCCCATTTCTTTTAATATTACAAATGGTTTTTTCTCATGTTCCTCACGACCTTCAGCATTACCTGCATCATGTAAAAGTATAGCAATGAGTAACATGTAGACTTCATAAATGTTTAGTCGGTTAAAATTGTTAGTATCATCTGCGTCTGATAATCCAATTAATTTCCCAGCATATCGAATAACGTAGTTGAAGTGATCTTGGCTATGGTCTGTAAAAAAATAGCCATTTTTTGAAGAGGTCCCGGCACCAATATATTTAAAATAGTGATCATTCAAATGATTTTTTATGTTTGTATAGCGAGCAAAATAGTCGACGTTTGGTTCGGGAAACTTTGTCTGTCCTTTTGGAGTATTAGATAATAATAACTCCAAAGCTAGTAAATCATTATTTGATGTATTCATTCTAAGTTTGTTTTATTAATTGTTTGAAAATTGCTTTGGCTAATAATGGCGGAACTGCATTACCAACTTGTTGCTGCTTAAATCCGATTGAGCCCTTAAAATCAAACCAGTCTGGAAATGATTGAAGTCGCGCTGCTTCTCTAACAGATAATCCTCTATTTTTAGTTGGATGTATAAGCATGTTTTTTCTGTAATTACCAATGACAACGGATGGCTTGTCATCGCAAAGTCGTCGATAAATACCTGTATGACACCTACTTCGATCTTTGTAATTTTTCATTAAGTACTCAGGTATTGCTTCCCAGTTTTCGCCTTGCTGAATGTGATCGTATCGTTCTAATACATATTCAGCATTATTAGTTACTAAGTGGTTAGAACATTTATGAGATTTTTTTCGCATCAACTTTGAATATATCGATCTAGCTGGTTTACAATATTCTAGCCAATCAACTTTGGCTCCATTACTTAAATCGGGAAGATCAGAAATAGCTTGCTTTACAGTTACAGCTTTTATACTGGTTGGCGATGGGAATTTATAGCTAGTACCATTTAAAGAACCTACAATAAAAAATCTTGAACGGTTTTGCGGAACACCAAAATTCATCGCATTCATTATATTATGACTTGTTGCATAGCCGAGTTTCTTAAAACGTTTCAGTATATGATCAACAAAAAATCGATTCTCAGTTTCAAGAATCCCGCTTACATTTTCAAAAACGAACCAATCAGGTTTGTACATTTTTAAAACACGAATATACTCACGGAACAACCAGTTTTCTGGGTTATCTTTACCTCTAGTTCTTTGATTTGATGTTGAAAACCCTTGGCATGGAGGTCCTCCAAATACAACTAATGGTTTTCCCTTTATATGTAATGGCTGTTTTTTATAGTGACGTATGTCACTATTAAATACATCATATTTTGGTGTAAAGTTTTGAGTATATGTTTGAGCAGCATAAGGGTCTGATTCAATAACAATTTGTACATCAGTACCAGCCATTTCGGCTCCAAGCGACATACCACCAGCACCTGCAAATAAATCAATTCCTATCATAGTATTTTTTCAACAAAGTGGAGAATACTCGCAGCGTCACAGATACGGCTAGCTTTGTCAAACATATAGTTGTTTTGGTTTAGGGGGGTAGAATTGAAGTTACTCATGGGAAATATATCTTGTGATGAAGCCCCCTATATTTTTATTGAGAGGATGATTAACCCACAGGGTTATAGCTAACATATTGAAATTTATCATATTATATACTATTCTCAATCTAATAACAAATATCGCTTCGTTAATTTCGGATATTGCGTTTATTTCGATTGTTACTTATACTTTGGCTAGTGGAAACTATAAAATTACGAAATTACACAAGTTGAGGATATGACTATGGCTCAAGCATTCAAATTGACCGATCAAACGCTGCCACCACCAAGCCAAGAAGATATGCAAATTGCAGGTGAGAGTAGCCGATTATTAGCTGCATTTATTGGGAATGGTAAGGAAGCAAAGATCCGTGTTGTTGATGGAGATCAGGATATTACTGTGCCTGTCTCGGCAATGCGTATGTTAGTGGATATACTAGCGCATATGGCAGAAGGTGAAGCGATGACGCTAATACCACAACATGCTGAATTGACGACTCAACAAGCAGCAGACTTCTTGAACGTTTCACGCCCATTTTTTGTTAAGTTGGTGGAAGAAGGAAAATTAGATTTCCACAAAGTCGGGAGCCACCGTAGGGTGTATTTTAGAGACTTGGTTGCATATAAGGAAGAGAGCATGGATGAACGAAGCAAGTTATTAGATCAGTTAGCGAAGCAAGCCCAGGAATTAAAGATGGGCTACTAAACGGATGGCTAATTTTACCACTTGTTTTTTCAGGAACTTTTTTAAGTGCTTCTCGTGCTTCTGTTAAAGA
>CAYQUC010000199.1:0-3092 GCA_964420605.1 uncultured Thioalkalispiraceae bacterium
AGATAGACGTAATCTAGAATGTTGTCTAAGTTATATTTAGTTTTAAAAAATATCTCGAATTTTTTATTAACTACTCCTACTAAAATATCGAACATATTATAAAAATAATGAGAGGACTAAATGAAAAAAATTAAATATATAGTGTCAAGTACATCTGTTTTAATATTGTTAATTGTCAGTTTTCAGATTCAAGCAACTGCTGCACTGACTCGGCATTATTATGTCGCGGCTGAAAATGTTATTTGGAATTATGCACCGTCGGGTTTAAACAAAATTAAACTCTCTGATGGCTTGGGTCCGTGGGGAATTAAAACGAGTTATTCAAAATATCGTTACATTGAATACACTGATGCAAGCTATACCACAAAAGTACTGCAACCGGTGTGGATGGGAATTTTGGGACCACAATTTAGGGGGGTCGTGGGTGATACTTTAAAAATTCATTTTAAAAATAATGCCGATAAGCCACTCTCAATGCATCCACACGGAGTACATTATACTCCAGAAAATGACGGGGCATATTATGATGGACGTGAAACTTTACCGGGATCGTATGTTAGACCGGGCGATAGTTATACTTATACTTGGAATCTTGATAAAGATTCAGGGCCTACAAAATTTGGTCCAACGTCTATCGTATGGGCATACCATTCACACGTTGATTCTGTCACTGAGATTTATGATGGTTTAATAGGTTCAATCGTGGTGACCCGAAAAGGTGAGGAAAAATCTGATATTGACCCGACACCACGCGATATCGATTATGAGTTTACTACCATGTACATGATCTTCAATGAAGAAAACGGTGCTGAAGGCGGTTTGATGCATACTATGAATGGTTATATTTTTGGCAACCTGGAAGGTTTAACAATGCCTAAAGGTGCCAGAGTTCGTTGGCATTTGATTGGCATGGGTACTGAGGTCGATTTACACACGGCACATTGGCACGGCCAAACCGTTGTTAATTATGGCAAACGAACAGATGTTGTTGAATTATTACCGACTAGCATGGTCTCGGTAGACATGGTTGCCAAAAACCCAGGTGAATGGTTATATCATTGTCATGTGACCGACCACATAACCGCGGGAATGATTACCAAGTGGACAGTAACGCCATAAATATTGTTACTACAAAGTATAATTAACATTCTAAATGCAAAAATCCCGACTACTAAGCCGGGATTTTTGTTGAAACGTTTTATAAATTACTTAAAACTAACCTGCTTTTCGACCCGCTTGTTTTCTGGCAGACTCAAGTAAGATTTTTTTACGTTTACGGATGAAGTGTGGTGTTACTTCAACTAATTCATCTTCATCAATAAATTCTAACGCTTGTTCTAAAGAGTGGATAATAGGGGGTACTAATTTAATGGCTTCATCTGTTCCAGATGCGCGAACGTTGGTTAGTTGCTTACCTTTCAATGGGTTAACAACTAAATCATTTTGACGTGAATGGATACCGATGATCATGCCTTCGTATACTTCATCGTTATGAACAACAAACATTTCACCACGATCTTGTAAATTAAAGATTGAAAACGCCACTGCACTGCCCTGACCATTTGAAATTAATACACCTTTTGGTCGTGTTCCGTAATCACCTGGTTTGATTGGAGCATAGTGATCAAACACGTTATATAACAAACCAGTACCTTTAGTTGCTGTTAAGAACTCAGTACGGAAACCAATTAAACCACGTGCAGGGATGATAAAGTCTAAACGTACTCGGCCTTTACCGTCTGGAACCATATCTTTAAGATCAGCACCACGCTCACCTAATTTTTCCATT
Source organism: uncultured Thioalkalispiraceae bacterium (assembly GCA_964420605.1). Lineage (GTDB taxonomy): Bacteria > Pseudomonadota > Gammaproteobacteria > UBA6429 > Thiohalophilaceae > CAYQUC01. The sequence continues at coordinate 1,790 of CAYQUC010000199.1, forward strand.
ACGGTACCTTGATGTTCATCTTCTACATCAACCGTTAATTGTTCAAAAGGTTCTTGCCGTTTGCCATCAATTTCACGAATGATAACTTCGGGTCGTGATACGCCCATTTCAAAACCTTCGCGACGCATGGTTTCAATAAGAACTGATAAATGTAATTCACCACGGCCAGAGACTCTAAATTTATCAGGATCTTCTGTTGGTTCTACACGAAGTGCAACATTGTGAATTAATTCTTTTTCTAATCGGTCTTGAATTTGTCTTGTAGTGACAAACTTGCCATCTTTGCCGGCAAATGGCGAATTGTTTACCTGGAAGGTCATGCTAACAGTCGGTTCATCGATAGTTAGCGGTGTCATCATTTCAACTTCTGACGGATCGCAAATGGTATCAGAAATATTTAATTTATCGATACCGGAAAATGCAATGATATCACCGGCTGTTGCTTCATCAACTTCAACACGCTCTAAACCCATGAAACCCATGATTTGCACAATTTTAGCATTTCGAGTTTCACCATCAGTATCAATCACGGTGACTTGCGAATTCTTTTTGATAGTACCGCGTTTAATTCGGCCAACACCAATCACACCAACATAGCTGTTGTGATCTAATGAGCTCACTTGCATTTGGAAAGGACCATCAACGTCCACATCCGGTGCAGGTACTTCTTTAATAATTGTTTCAAATAATGGTGTCATGTCACCATCACGTACTGTGTTTTCTAAACCAGCATAACCGCTAAGGCCTGAGGCATAAATAACCGGGAAATCCAATTGTTCATCAGTCGCACCGAGGTTATCAAATAATTCAAATGTTTGATCCAGAACCCAATCAGGCACCTACGTTTATTGGTCAGTATGTTGTAGGCGTTTGTGTAACAGAATATGGGAGTAATGGACAGGTATTAAGTACTGTTTTTAGAGATTTTCAGTTCAATGTAGCCAATTGTGATCCTACTGTTATCGCTGATATATTAGAAGATGAAATCATTAATGAGCAAGTATTGGTTAGTCAGTACAAAGAATTGGGTGTTGTGGTAGGTGCAGAAGAATTGTTTGATATGATTCAAGGAAATAATATTCATCCACAAATAATGCAAGTGCCTCTTTTTCAGGATGCGAATGGAAATTTTAGTTCTACAGAAGTGCTCAGGTATCTAAAAGGGCTAGAAACAGCAGAGGATAAGGTGAGGTTAAATTGGGCAAGATTTCAAGATGGAATTGAGAAGGAGCGAATTGCTCAGAAATACAACAATTTATTAGAGAAAGGAATGTACATTACTAAAAGTATGACCAAAAGGATG
>CAYQUC010000200.1:0-3085 GCA_964420605.1 uncultured Thioalkalispiraceae bacterium
CCGACCGTTTTATACGCCGTTCCGCTTCGCTCTACTCTGTATAAAACGGCCGGTTAACTCAAGCGTTAGATGCAAAACAAAATAATGTTTGATGAAGAACACGTAATCTATAGATATAAATATCTTCCATATTCAGAAGGTGCTCTAAAAGCACTTACAGATAGCACAATAAAATTTACAAGCCCTTTAGAGTTCAATGACCCTTTTGATTGCAATCCATACTACGACGCATCAAAAGTTCACCTTGTTCCAAGTCAACGACCTGATTTATTTAAGGCGGCTGGTGACCGCAGGGGGTTAAGTCCTGCTAAAAGGTTGCAAGAAAAAGGGAAGTTTATTGCAAGATTAAAAAGAACCATAGATATAGGCGCATTTGCCAGAGACACAATTGCTAGAGTTGGCGTTGTTAGTTTAAGTAAAAGCGCACAAAACATTTTAATGTGGTCACACTATGCTGATTTTCACCGTGGCTTCGTTATCGAGTTTCGTATACCAATAATGGGTACAAAAAAAGACCTCCCATTATCTAATAAAAGACTTATGCCGTTCCCAATAAAATATTGTCTTCACCGCCCTCATGTATTAATCGGTATTGAGCCACGTGATAAGCTACTAGAAAAGCTTGTTCTTACTAAAAGTAGAGACTGGGAGTATGAGGAAGAAGAGAGGGTTATAGAGCATGATAAAGGTGCAGGTATATTCGACTATAATCGTGACGAAATATTGTGTACAGTAATAGCTGGTATGAAAATGACTGATGCTAACTACAATGAGCTTCAAGAAATAGTTGATAGTATTTCAAATAAAAACACTCTAAAACCAACTTTATTTAGAGCAGAACCAAAAAATGATCAATACAAGCTTATTGTACCAGGGCATCCACGGCTAACAGAGTAGTAGTATGCAAATAGAGCATCTAACAATTAGCTCAACCCGACCATTTATACGCCGTTCCGCTTCGCTACACTCTGTATAAATGGCCGGTTAGCAAGACGTTATGTGCTAAAAAATAAGAAAATCAGATGATTGAGTTTGTAAAATCTGTCCACCAAATATTTGAAGACAATAAAGACACAATCAGGCTTAGACGTTAATTGGGCTTATCGCCCCATAAGAGACATATAACTATTGTATATTGAGTTCAATGTTTGATGTCATACTCGTCAATTGATGAAAATAACAAAGGAAACTATAGTGAAAAAACACCACCTACCTTGTTTTATAGTTGCATGCGCTCTGATACTTATTACTTCTGGGTGCGGTAGTAGCAGCTCAGATGACTCAATAACACCATCTAACTCTGCGGAGAATAACACTTGGGGTGAAATGGACTGGGGCAAAGGAACATGGGGAAAATGATTATGAACAAAAAAATATTTATTTTAATAACAATATCTTTAGTTGGAACACATACTTGGGCTGGAAAAGTGACTGTTCCAAATACATTTACAAGTGGTACTACTGCATCAGCAGTAGAAGTAAACAATAACTTTACCGCAGTAGCGAATGCTGTAAATGATAACGATTCAAATATTCAGATGAATGCTACAGCCATAAGCAATATGGTGAAAACTTTTTATGTAGTAGATGGAGCTAATACAATAATCGGTAGATTAATTGATGTAGACCTATCAACTTTTAGGCTTATAACCGAAACAGGGTATATTGTTAGAGTTAACGCTACAGGTACTATTGAGGGCGGGGGAACACAATTATATTATGCATCTACAGACTGTACTGGCCCTGCATACACGCCATCCACACAAATAGGAGGAGTGGTGGTAGGTGATGCTACTGAAAAGGGTTACATTTCACTAGACGCGAATGAACTGAATAACTTCCCAGCTAGTTCACGTAGAACGATGGGCGCTTTTTCCAGTTGCACTGTCCAATCGAACGTTTTTGACGTTGTACCATTTAATTTTAATAGCCCTTCTGTGACAGGTGTTCCTGATACTGGATTTATAGGAAGGTTGCATATGAAGCAGATTTAATGCAAATAACCAGCTCCGATAACACCCAAAATAAAAACTATTTTGGGTGTTTTTTATGTTATACGTGAAAAATATAAAAAAGAGAAGATATTATAGAGTAGTTAAATATAAGTGATTGAGCGTGTAAAAATAAACAGCACATAACAAATCAATTAACGGCGACCGTAAAAAGCACGTCGCGTTATTTCAAACGTTAGCCCTTAAAAAATGAAAGAAGCACTCAATCAAATAAATAAGACTTTCACTGACCAACTATCAAAAGTACTTAAAATCATTGATTTTGATCGTGAGTATTTAGAGATGGTCGTATCTCAACTAGAAGAGCAAGAACAAGATTTAATTAAAGCAAACGCCAACCCACATTTATATCCAACATCACAAATATTATTGCTAAACAGTTTAATAGAAAGCGGCCCAACTCAAACAAAATATCAACCTATATATAATCAGTGTATCGTACTATTGGTCTCTCACTTTTCTTCTGTTATATCTTCACTGTTTAACGAAACATTAACTTATTATCTTAAACACACAGAAACACTACCTGAGCATATAAGTAACACTGAATATAAATTTAGATTGGGCGAACTCAGTGATTTACAATATAACTTATCAGGTGAAATTGGCAGAATGATTGCACGCCGTAGCAACATAAGCTTTCAAGATATGAAAAGCATATCCAGGGCTTTTTCACAATTTTTTAACGTCGAGATTCCATTTGATAAAGATGTTGCAAATATCATAGGAGCTCAAGCATTTAGGCATGCTATTGTACATAATGGTGAGCGTATTGATGAAAAATGCTTAGGACAATTAAAAAGCGCCAAAGATAGAGATGTGTTTATTGACCTAACACTAGGTGACGATATTTTAGTTGATAGACAAGATATCAAAACAGTTAAAAACAACATGCTTTCTTATGTTAATAATTTGTCAGGTAATATAATTGAAACATTGTTGGGCTAACAAATCACTGCAGTTGACCCAGCAATACGCCGTTTCGCTTCGCTGCACGTCGCATCGCAGGTCAACTGAGCTCAAGCGTTATGTTGTCAAAAACAAAAATATTAATGTTGTTCTTTAGTTACATT
>CAYQUC010000201.1:0-3058 GCA_964420605.1 uncultured Thioalkalispiraceae bacterium
ATTTTATAACTGCCACTGTCTTAAATCTAATTTTCGTCCAGGGCAAACAGTTTGTTCAGTTTTACCTGATGCATCATCATAAGGAACATGGTTATGTCCAAAGATATTTTTGTTTTTAATATGATTTTCTTTTTTGAGTTGTACTATTAATTTATTTAAAGACTTAATCTGTGCTATGGTCGCTGTAGATTTCTCTAAATTACCGACCAGACAAATTCCTATCCCAAAGATATTATGCTCCCATGAATTCACTGTTACATGGGTTCCTGCTATTTGTTGTTTCCAACGAAAAGTTTCTTGGACTTCCCCATCTTTCATGCCATTACCATTGCCAATTACAAAATGATATGCAATACCACCATAACCTTGTTTAGTATGAAATCGATGAAATGCTTTTACAGAACCGGCTGACGTGGCTGAATGGTGAATAACGATATATTTCCAGCCTTTATAACCTTCTGTTTTTTTATAATACCAGTCATCATAATCAGACCATAAATATTCAACCGGTAAAGCACTATGTGCATTTGAAGTGAAAAAAATAATAAAAAATATATATACGAACAGTATTGGAAATTTCATGCTCAACATTACCTTGATTGATTAAACAAATACTTTTCAATTGTGTACTCTACATTAATTGTATACTGTTTAATTCTACAGTCTTAGCCATATCTAGCCATAGTGTGAAAATGATTTGATTGAACACTAAAATCATACCGAGACATACCTAAATGAAACGTCGATATTCATCAACTTTAGAGCGAGAGTTGAATTTTCCTAAAATAGGTCAAACTGAAGGTTAAATGCAGGTAAGAAAAAAAACTTGTATTGGACACGTGTTTCATCCTTAAAACACGTCTCTGACTTAATAATTCTAATCAACTTTTTAGCAGTCACTTATTCAAGCTGAACTTTGTATAAGGACAATAACTATTTTAAACTCCACATTTTAAAATAGCCATCATTCCAACACTGTAGAACATCTGCTTCGGTCAGGTCATATGATTTTGAGCTAAAATCTAGCACTACTACCACTAGATCACGCATATTCCCCTTATGCCGTTCTGAGGTTAATTAGCTTCTGATGCTTGATATTTTGACACTGCATCAACAATTGATGCCTGCGTTAAAATATCTTTACCGGACATATAGCTTTTATGAGTTGTAAATGTATATTTAAACAGTTTTTTTGATTTTAATACTACATGTGAGTGTTCCGGCGACAACTTTTCATTGAGCTTATGAATAGCCGTATATGTTGTATTTCTTTTGAATAAGACCAATAGGTCCATATTCATTTGCATCGACATAGCACTACCTGAACTTGACTTTACAGGGCTAGCATTAGCGCTACTCTTAGGTGCACTACTACATGAAACTAAACACGACAATAACAACATGCCGGTAATCATTGCTGGAATTTGAATTTTTTTTAATTTATGCATAATATTTAATAAACTTATTTTTATAGTTAATATTTGGCTGGCAATGCTACTTGTCAATTATCACTCTAAATTTGCCAATCCCCCTTTTTGAACTAAGTCTAATACCTGCTAATAACAAGCAAAGTAAATAGACTGCTTTCATTATACCTACCGACTGAAAGTAAAATCTAACAAAAAAATAAGCAATTTTTAAATCCATGAAACAGTTCATTGTTTAATAGCATTATTAACCAAATTCACTAGTTAGCTTCTAGTATAAGTAATACGGTCATAAACAAGAACCTAGACCTATGGCCAGCGGGGTCGGACCAATACAAGTCATTGAAAACATTAATAAAACAAGCCAAAATATGTCATTTTATGAGCTTAAACACTGCTTTTTAGCATCAAAATCAACTGTGTAACTAGCCTAACTCTTCTTTTATAAAATAACTTGAACCATGATAGTTAACATCACGGTACTTCACTCATTCATTAATACGAGATACACCGTTTCGAGTGGGTGACTACATCTTAGCAAAATACCGCTTTGCATTTTTAACACAAACAACCAGTACCGCCAACGCTCCCTATCTAGCGTAAATTTTTTTGGTAACAACTATAACTGGTACGTATACATGGCCACGTATAAAATACTATTTGCTTTTGAGATGTGCCCTCCCTTAAAACACGCTTTTTAACCTTAAAAACCTCTGTTTAAAGCTTTATTTTTAACTTTTTACACTATATTAGCGATTAAAATCAATTAGTTAGATTGGTCCGACCCGAATTTAACAAGATTACCCTTGACAATATAACGATCGTTATATTATATTTATTATAACGACCGTTATATTAATAACATAACGATAATATCAACTCAAAAGTACAGGAAATAAATATGCCTCTCTCATTACATGTTACCCAGGGCGTTCTACCACAAGGTTCAGAACAACAAGCAATTAAACAAATTACAGACGTTTTCTTAAAATGGCACGGCCTAACAGGAAACAAAGTAATGACTCCAAATGTGACCGCAATGTTGCAAGTACTACCAAAAAATTCCACCTTCTCAGGCGGCGAAACTGTCTCCGGAGCATGGATTGAGTTTAAAACACCCTCATTTGCATTTACTGAGCGTGATATTCAAATCGGAGCCGCAAAAGAAGCTACTGATATTATTGTTGCGTTATCCAATGGCCAACAACCACGTGAAAACATTTATTTTAATGTCGTTCACACGGTCGATGGAACATGGAATCTCGATGGCAAAGCAATGACAAATGAAGAACTTGGCGAAGCTATTTCAAAAGGTTAACTATATTACAACGTAATTAGGAAAAAAAAATGAATTATAAAATATCAATTGGGTTTTATGCCATTGTTGGTCTATTTATATTAACAACAACCAATGCAATATCTGACAACAATCATTTAACAGGGCAAAGTAGTAAAATTTTAACCGCCCAATTTGAAACACGTCACGTGGTGCAAATTGAATCAGGTGACTTCTATTTTAAACCCTGGCAGATTGGACCAATACATACACACCCAGCACCCTGCGTTGGCTACATAGTTAAGGGCGCTATTATTTATCAAGTCGAAGGTGAAAAACCAAAATTACTTAAGGC
>CAYQUC010000202.1:0-3057 GCA_964420605.1 uncultured Thioalkalispiraceae bacterium
GCTTTAGTCCTAACTTGAATCAAGAAAACGGCCGCTGGCAATAGCATGACTCTACATGCGTAGCGTATGGCCCCGGAAACGAAATGCGAAAAAGTTGCCAAGAAATATTTACAAATGGGCTGGCGCGCTCGTGAGGCCTCCTGTATAACGCTTAAGTGAGTGCCAAACGAAGCAAAATTCGAGTCGAGATCATCAAGAGAAAACATAAAGGAAAGGTGTACACATCAGTGTTACTTCGCCGCAGTTTTCGCCGAGATGGCAAGGTGAAACATGAAACGCTTGGTAACCTCACTCGCTTGCCGCCATGCTACGTCCCAAATTATCTGACCATTAATACCGGTCAGTATCTCGGAATAATTGTCTAGACCGATCTCGCCTAGCCCCCCGTGCAATCCCGCTCGTGTAGATTGTCTCCAGAACCCCGCCCGTAATTTTGAAGTCTTTGGGTGCGCGCAAGAAAAGAGGAGCGAGCTCAGTTTTCCGACCGCTCACTCCTCCAAGACATAGGATGTCTAATAGTGACAATCGACCGAGTGAAATCAGAAGCTGAAGTCCAAGTACGACAACACAACCAGAGTGTGCAGCGCGCGGGGGGCAGTCGTACGTGTTACGTTGAGTTGTGCGCGGGGTGCGGAGCTAAGAACGATTTCAGCCCACATGACGTGCGTTCGCGGAACCTCCGAATTGTTCTCGAGAATGCGGTCCTCTGTATGACCGTTTGGCTGTCCAGATGGCAATGTCGCCAGTGCAGGAAGCGATTTACGGATTATCCCGATTTTCGTACTCCCGTACAAACGATATAGTACTTCGTCGCTGTTGGAGTTGGCTCAATGCTACGTTGACACGGATGCTGCCAGCTACCGTTCCTGTACGCGAGGTGGCCTTGCTGGCCGCAAGGGCTATCAGCGCCAAGACGGCGAACACCTGGCAGGCGACAATGCCCTACACCATTCTACGCTTTGGCAAGCCATCTCTTGGCTAGGGTCACTCGAAGCGTCGTTGCATTGCGCGATGGACCTTGTCCTACACCGAGACCCAACTTCCAAAGTCCATCGGCAATGCGGTGGTATCGCTGCTGGAAAGTTCCGTAGCGCAGAACGAGAGAAGCAGCTACGGACCACTCGTCGTCTGCTCAATGTGATGGCCGAGTTTCAGAGACTTTTCAATCGGCCATTCTTCCCCCGATTCGCGACAGCTGCCGGCGGCGGCTGACGTAGATTGGCCTCCGTCAAACAATCAACTTCCTTGACGGAGTTAAGCATGAACGATCGTATCGATCAGCTATGGGCGATTTTCTGGTGCGACACGTTGAGCGATTTGCTCTTGTGTCAGGAACTCGAACCGCCTCTCGAAAAACACTTCCGCCAACTGAGCGAGCAGGAGTTTCGTTGCCCAGACGGATCACTCAGAAAGTTCTCCGCTCGTACGCTCCGCCGTAAATACAACCGAATTGTTACGAATGGCGTTTTGGGGACTCAAAGGAAGCCGCGCAGTGATCGAGGCAAAGTACGAAAGGGCCGAAATGCCGAACTCAATCGCGCGGTTGAGCTCAAACGAAACCAGCCGTTACGAAGTGACCGCGTGATCAACGAGATCCTGAGGGCAGAGCAGAAAGAGCAGATTCCTCGATCGACTCTTTATCGACATCTCAAGCAGCACGATGCCACCCGCCAACTCCTGGGCGCCAAGGAAGTGAAGGTTCGTTGTCGGTGGACGCGCCACCACAGCAATGCCCTGTGGGTTGGCGATTTTGAGCATGGTCCTCCAGTTATTGTCAACGACCGTGCACACGACACACGACTTTCGGCATGGATTGATTGTCATAGCCGCTACGTTGTCGATGCGAGGTATTACCTCAATGAAAACCTTGATGTCCTAATCGATTCACTTTTGCGCGCTTGGGGCCGCTGCGGGGCGAGTCGAGAACTGTACGTGGACAATGCGAAAATCTACCATTCCAATGCTCTGAAGCTTGCCTGCCCGCAACTGAACATAAAGCTGTTGTTTCGCCCGCCACGCGACCCACCGGCTGGTGGCCTAATCGAACGGTTTTTCAAGACCGTTCAATCCCAGCTTGAACCGGAACTTCGCGGTCAAGACACACTGCTAACTCTTGATGCCTTGAATGGCTATCTTCAAGCGTGGTTGCGAGTGAGTTACCACCAACAGCCACACGCTGAGATCAAAGTGGCGCCACAGAAACGTTATGACGACGGGACCAAGTTCGTTCGTCTGGTCAATCTTAGCGAAATCGCAACGTTCTTTGCTGTTCAAGAGCAACGCACAATTCATCCCGACTTCCTCGACGTTCGAATCAACAACACGTTCTACGCCGTTGAGCCCGCCTTGGGGAAGCGGCCGGTCATGGTGCACTACGATCCATTCTCCGACCTGCGAGAAGTGGAGATCTACTCACTCGACGGTCGTTACCTTGGAGTAGGCCGCAGGCATCAGCGAGAGAGGCAAGACAATCCGCCTCCAATACGAACGAGTAAGCCACAGGCTGGCCCCGACTATCTGGATGCCTTGAGTCAACTTGATGCGAAGGCCGTCGACGAAGAGATAGCCACTGGCATCGACTATCGTACGGCCCAAAAGCGAGCCACCTGGTCGGTATCGGCATTCGCCTCCAAGTTGGCCAGGCTACTAGGGCGAAAAGGCGCCGTATCAAGTTTCAACGAAGCAGAACTCAAGGTCTTGAACGCCACGTTACATGACTTGCCGGAACTCAATGAGGTCTTACTGGAAAAAGCGTTTGCCTTGTGTGCGCCCGAACCTACGCCCGCGATCACTGAAGTTCTTTCTCACCTTCCGTCGTTACTCTCCAAAAGGAATCCGTAATGTTCTTGGATCAATTCAAGTTGCGAACACAACCGTTCATCGAACACGCCTCTGCCAGTTCGTTGTGGCAAGACCCACGTATGGAAGAAGCGATGGCACGCCTCAATTTCCTCATTGAGCACGGGACACTCGGTCTGCTGACCGGAGCCAGTGGCTTGGGCAAGTCGGCGTTGATCAAGCGATTTATCCACAGCCTCTCGCCGCAACATTGTGAGG
>CAYQUC010000203.1:0-3022 GCA_964420605.1 uncultured Thioalkalispiraceae bacterium
ACTGAGCTATTCCGGCTTGATATAAATATCTTTATTTTCAACTAGTTATGTTGTTTTGTGATTTTCATTATAACTAATACGGCATTTGTACGGCAATAAAATCTATATCTGTTTTTCATTAGCTATATTGTTCCTCATTATATCAGTGTTAATCGTTAATTTTTCACTTACTAGCTATTGATCTTTTTTGTTTCTTCCAAGCACAAATCCATTGTATCCAATGACTCCGACATCCTTGAACCTAAATTAGGAATAAAGTTATTTAAGGTTTATTCGAGCTGTCCCTCAGATATCCCCTAATATTTTAGCTTTCCACTCATGCATACTCGAATCCCACTGATATTGAAATGTTTGTTGCTCTGCAATAGCTAGATACACTGGTTCAAGAAAACATTTCAATCCATTAACAACATCTGAAAAATTAGTTTCATTTTTTAGATCATTCTTATTTAAAAAAGCATTCCATTGCGTTTGCTTGCCTTTGTCATTTTTAAAAACTTCCGAAAACACATATAAGGGTTCAGTTGTGATTACCGTTTTACGTCGTTTAAACGTTGCAGTTATTGCAGCTAATAAAACATCACCTTCAAGTTCCATTGAGTCAGCAATGGTCTTAATATCGTAAAAATCTTTCATACGACTATTGGCTATGCCAAGCATAACCATCGCCTGAAATTTTTCTGCAATTACAGTATAGACAGGATAAACGCTTAATTGAGGTAATGGAAAATCAAGAAATGTCGGAATTTGACAAGACACGGGCTCTGGTAACACAGCATCACCAAAACCAATATCAACTTGAAAAGGAATTCGTGCATTAGCAAGATGAGCAAGCCCGGTTAAACGAACACCGGGGTAGTCCGTATCTGCTTTTATTTCAATACCTCTAATCAAGTCAACATCGAAAACCAAACCATCTTCATCGCTCACACAAACAATCTCACGAAACACATCCACTAAATAGGCAACGCCATTATCACCTAAACTAAGAAGATCAATATCACGCGTAGGACGATGGAAATTCTCATTCCACACCCAAAATAATAATGCTCCTTTAAGTAAAAATTGCTCAGAGTAAACACTACAACTTAATCGATATAATAAACGCTGCATAACAAACTGACGTAACACATAATCAAAATCTTCATTTCGATTCCGAGCAAGTTCACGCAGTCGCTGTCTAACCGAAGCAGCCATATCCTTTGGCATTAAATATTCTCCTTAATAACTACAATAGTGGTCATACTAAACTTTCTAAATAGGGTTGCATTACTTTTTTCACTCGGCATACTTCAGCATAACGCATTAACTCATCCATACTGAACTGTCGAGCAGACCAACCCTCACGCAACGCTTCAAGTGCAACATCCAATCCGATTTTATTTCGATATTTGAAACAATCTACCACAGTCTTTGCTGGTGAAAAAATATTTACCGAAACACCATCAATTAAATGTTTCTCAACTCCAACATTTAAAGCCTCCGCAGACATCGTTACAAAACGCACAGGTGGATACGAAATCTTAGGTCGCCACGCTTTTCGATTAATCGCTAGCCAAACTTGATGAGGATTTTGCGTTGTTATATTGTGATAATTAAGCGCAGACAAAAGTGCCACAACACCATTCGGAGCAAGCTTACTAACTTCAACCAAGGACTGGTGTTGCCCCAAATCTTTGTTTGGCCATTGATAAAGACCTCTCCCAATTTGCTCAATAACACCCTCCTTGGCAAGAATATAAAGATAATTTTTAGGCAAGCCATACTCCTTCAGATCAATGGGTCGAAGAACTGATTGATTTTTGACGAGTTTAATTACCTGCTGTCTTTTGGAATCTTTTGACATACATCTATTTTATTAAATCATAGGCATTTGTCAATATATGCCTATGATTTAATTCTAATTTATCTCAAAATAATGGACTGTTCTACTCCGATAAGCACGTAGATAATTGTACCTACTAACGTATTTACTAAATGCTCTGTTACTATTTTCACGTTGTTAGTTAATGACCAAATGGAATTCACAACCAAAACCTGTGAGCTAAAATTAAGGTTCAATACGCTCAACTATAACAAAATGCTCTTTATTTAAGACTTTATAAGCATTGGTTCTCTACTGATAACTAATAAAAATTGAACATGGGGATGTGTATAAGTAGCTTATTGAATTAATAGTAATAAGTTGAAATAAGAAATATAATGAGTTTATGAGATAAAATAATTTTCTCAAAATCCTAAAATTTTCTATTAATATAATTCTTTTAAACTATAAATAAGGTACTCTTCGAATCACTTTTATATAACAATCAGTAAGTTAGTTTAGTCCCAACCAACAAAATAATTTAAGAGAGTATCGATTCTGATATAGCAGCAGCAAAATCTTTTCCATTTTGAGGGCGTCGACCTGGATCATGTTGAAGTGCATCTATCAAAGTAGAAAATAGTTTTTCGGGTCCATTCCAATCGTCTTTTGTAATAATTCCAGTCGGATGACGATTATTAACAACCAACCAAAAAACTGCTGCTAATTGATAAACATCAGATGCCGTAGTAATGTCTTCATTAATCCCACAAAAAAGTGTATTTGCTTCTGGTGACATCCAATTTTGAGGACCTATTACTTCTCCAATTCGGGTTAGCTCATCACCATCGACAGAGTTAAGTAATGCAGATAATCCATAATCACTTAATTGCCATTTATCACCATTAACTGGAATAAATTGAATTTTTAGCTAGATTCAACGATAACACTATGTAAATACTCAAATTATTGGTAAGGTGTGATAGCAATATATTTACTTTAAAGCCTAAAGTTTAGCTCAGTGCAAACAACACTTCTGTATTTTTTACCACTGCCACAAGAATAAGCTTCATTACGACCAATCTTCCGTTTATTGATGTAGGGCGAATAAATTTCATTTTGAGATTAACTTAAAGCAAACTGGATACTGTGCCCCAAATGCCCATAATTCATTAGTGCATTTTCAAACAATGGTGCATCATCTGATCGCTTTCACAC
>CAYQUC010000204.1:0-2898 GCA_964420605.1 uncultured Thioalkalispiraceae bacterium
ACCGGTTCGCCAACGGATAAACCACCAATCGCATAACCATCAAAACCAATCTCAGTTAAACCCGCTAACGATTCCTGGCGTAAATCTTCAAACATGCCACCTTGAATTATGCCAAATAACGCATGAGGGCTATCCCCATGAGCCGCTTTACTGCGCTTTGCCCAACGCAGCGATAACTGCATTGATTGCGCCACCTCGTCACGTTCTGCAGGAAACGGCGTGCATTCATCAAAAATCATAACTATATCGGAACCCAGTTCACGTTGAACTTGCATCGACTCTTCTGGCCCCATAAACACCGCGCTGCCGTTAATAGGCGATTTAAAATGCACACCTTGTTCGGTTATCTTACGTAACTCACCCAAACTCCAAACTTGAAAACCGCCCGAATCCGTTAAAAGAGGACCTGACCAATTCATAAACTGATGTAAACTACCGTGTTTTTTGATTATTTCGGTACCGGGTCGCAACATCAGATGAAATGTATTACCTAAAATAATCTGAGCCCCCATGCCCGATAACTCTTCAGGGGTCATGGCCTTTACCGTGCCATAGGTACCAACCGGCATAAACGCCGGCGTATCCACCACGCCACGCTCAAACTGTAATTGCCCCAAACGGGCATTTTTATCGGTAGTTAATAAATTAAATTCCATAATGTAACATCTTATCGGTTGCTAGCAGTTTGATTTATATAAGACTCAATAAACATTGAATCACCATAACTGAAAAATCGGTATTTTTCTGCAATGGCGTGTTGGTAAGCGGCTTTAATATTATCTGTTCCTGCAAAAGCCGATACCAGCATGAGTAGCGTTGATTCGGACAAATGAAAGTTTGTTATCAAAGCATCAACTACTTTAAATTCATAACCAGGATAAATAAAAATGTTGGTATCACCACTAAAAGGCTTTAACTGTCCCGACAAAGCTGCCGTTTCAAGACACCGAACACTGGTTGTGCCGACCGCTATAACACGGCCACCTTTGTTTATAGTCGCATTAATGATATCGCACGATGCTTGAGTGACTTCTAGCCATTCAGTGTGCATCTTATGATCTTCTAAGTTATCAACTCGGACGGGTTGATAGGTGCCAGCCCCAACGTGCAAAGTAACATAAGTTGAATCAACCCCATGCGATTGTAGTGCCGATAATAATTCAGCCGTAAAATGTAGTCCCGCAGTCGGTGCCGCGACGGCACCAGGGATATCAGCATAAACGGTTTGATAACGCTGCTCATCTGCCTTGGTATCACTTCGTGCAATATACGGTGGTAATGGCATATGACCACTGTTTGAGAGCAAGGCCATGATTGTAATATCACTTAGGACTTTTAAAATAAAAAACTGCCCTTCTCTGCCGGTGACTTCAAGTTTATAAATATCATCAATAATAACGATAGTGCCAATTATGGCCGATTTATTGACCCGCATTTGAGCCATAAAATAGTGTTCATCAATAACCCGTTCAACCACTATTTCAACCTTGCCACCAGTTTCTTTAAAGCCGTATAACCGTGCCGGAATCACCTTGGTATTATTGAGCACCAACAAGTCACCGTCGCGTAATAAGCTGGTTAAATCGCTAAAGTTCTTATCTTTAAATAGCGCCTCATTTGAGTTTGGCTCAGCAGCAACACACAGCAAGCGACTGGCATCACGCTCAGGGCTGGGAAATTGCGCGATAAGTTCCTCAGGCAGGTCAAATTGAAAATCAGTACGTCGTAACATTAGCGGATTTTAACAGAATTCATTATTGCCGACATGCCAAGCAAATAATAATTTGATTCTTTTTGAATAATCTTTTTTCAGGTATCTAGTATATTTGGCGAGCTTTACCTATAATGCGCATCTTGACTATCAATCATGACAATATGGCGGCGTGGTGAAATTGGTAGACACGCGGGATTCAAAATCCCGTTGGGGCAACTCAGTGTCGGTTCGAGTCCGACCGCCGCTACCATTCCGTAGTTTTAGTAATAGTTAAGCGCTTTCGATTAATAAATAGTAATTATGCTTATTCATTCAGCTGGAACACCTGTGTTACTGCATCACGGCATAAACAGCTACTTCTCAATTTAATTACAATTTCAACATCTCGACCAAGTGTATTTAAAAAACCAAAAAGACTTTCAATAGAGATAGGAGTATCGGTTAAACCTCGGTTACCCACTAAAACAGCTTTACTATTTCCGAGTAAGACATGCCAATATCTAAACCAACGAACCAACTATTGTTTTCAATAGAGCACGTCATACTTAAACACCTGGATCAACGAATTAAGCTTTCCCATTAATTGACAATACAACCATTTTTTTTCCCTTATAATTTTTTAGCTAAATTATTAGCACGTATGCGGCTTAAGGATAGAATTATTTATGCACATTTGTATAATTGTACCAGCCGTGCAATCGGTTAGAAAAGAAATTGTTTTACCAGCAACTTGAGCGCTTAATGCTAAACTCATCAATCTACCGAGATACGCAGAATTTGTACTATTTGCAGATGTCGCAGTTTGAGATGCATAGCTAGCTTGAAAAGAACACCCTTTATCACCCCATATTTGTAACGATGCTTCTCCCGACATTACTCTTGTAACCGTCACACCAGTAAACCACTCATTTGCGGCAAAACAATTGGAACTAAACAAGCCTATCCCTAATGTTAATGCCATTAGAGATAGAGATTTTAATATCTTCTTTTTCAAATTCATATATCACCTGTAATTAATTAAATTATTTATTTTGACAACTTAAAACCAAGGAGTCTGACCCTTTGATTACTAACTTCTGCATAAGCAGAAGTGGACGAGCCAAGTAAGATAATCATTAAAGTCATTATTTTTTTCATCTGTTTTCCATTATTTAAGTACCAATACATAACTTTACTGGTTTTGT
>CAYQUC010000205.1:0-2848 GCA_964420605.1 uncultured Thioalkalispiraceae bacterium
ACTGGCGGCGGTAATAACGGCGGCGGAAACACTGGCGGCGGTAATACTGGCGGCGTAAACCCTAATGGCCCAACTACCATTAGTTTTATTGATCTAAATGATCTACACGCAAATTTAATCCCTCATTGGGAACAAGTTCGAAGTGCTAATGGCACAATCACTGTTGCTGAACGTGGTGGCCTTGCTCGAATTGCACAAAAAATTGAAGATATCCGAGCAGCAAATCCAAATAATGTATTAATGAATATTGGTGATACGTATCATGGTGGTGCTGAAGCGATGTTTACAATTGGTAACGATATCGTTGCTCCAGTTGATGCATTAAAAATTGATGTTGGTGTTCCAGGTAACTGGGATTATGCTTATGGTTCACAGGTCAGAGATTCTCGATTTAATCCAAATGTTGGCCGCAATGCAAATCCTAAAGTTTTTGTTCCAAACTATAAAATGTTAGGTGCAAATGTACAGTCATCCAACTTTATTTCATCTCCAGAAAATAGTAGTACGTTTTTAGACCCTACTCTAATCAAAGAGATTAACGGCATTCGCATCGGCTTCATTGGTTTAACTTCTGACATTATTGCAAAAATGCATCAGTTAATGGCACAAGGTCTAACCTTTAACCAAGGCTTTGATGCACATTTAAGCACTATAAATTTCTTTTCTAATCAACTACTAAAAGGTGATGCAGTTAATAATATTTTACCTGTTGATATCATCGTGGTAATGAGTGAACTGGGTATCCATAAAGATATTAAACTTGCTGATTCAATAAGCAAACGCAGTAACGGTCGACCATCTGTTGATATTTTCTTTTCAGCACATACTCACGAGTTAACGACAAGTAAAATTATTTCAACATCCGGTGCAATCGTTGTTGAAGCTGGCGATGATGGTTATTTAGGTCAAATGGATGTTAGTTTTGATGCCAACAAAAAAATAACGGCAACGAACTGGATTGTGCACAATATTGACAATAGCATTCAACTTGATACAGGAAATGTATTGGTTCAAGAAGTATTTGATTTAGTCGATGTTGTTCGTAAAAAATTTACTGCAAGTACAATTACAGTTGACAATCCTATAGGAATTACAAGTCCCTTTGCTTTTGGTACAGGAAATATAATGTTCCCACAAGTACTGGAACACCCTCTAACTGATACAATTAAAGTATTAAGTACGGGTATTGATATTGATGTAAACATTGCGATGGACAGAAAACATGCATTAGAAAATTCATTTAATGATGTTTATACTGATTTACTTCGAGCTGCTTACCCTGAACTAAATACCAATATTGCAATGACACCGGGGTTTCGTTTTGACAGTGTAGTGATTCCAAGCAATTTAAATAATCCGGGTACTCCAAGTAAACCTTTAACACCTTACTGGACGGTTGAAAACAGCAACAATACAAGTTTATTACAAGGTAAAATCACTTATGAAGATGTTTATCGCTTTATAAATTCACCGTATTTTATTGTTTCAGGTTTAACAACTCCTGAACATATTAAAAGTGTGATCGAACAAAACCTGAATGAAGTATTTTCACCTACTATCTTTGAACAAGCTGGTGGTTGGGCCTTTGGTTTCTCAGGGTTAAAAATTGAAGTTGATTTAACCAAGCCAATGGACGCTCGAGTATTAAAGCTTGTTAATAGTTCAACTGGTATTGTGTACTATGATGCTAATAATGGCGGTTTCCCTACACCTAATGTCAGTCTGAATATCGCTGGTTGTGGTCGACCAGGTGATGATACCAATGGAATTATTTGTAGCTATCCTGGATTTATATCGGTTACAAAACTTATAGATCCAAACCCTAGTACTGCAATTGGTGGCGGCTTTAGCCCTACAAGTGGTTATGCTGCAACTGACTTCTTAATCGATCAGCTCGAAGCAGGAAACCTTGCCAATGTATCACCTCGAAATGATATAACGGATGTATCAAATACACCAATGTGGCCTGATACAGAATATGTACAGCCATTAAGAGGTGTTGCACCAAAATAGTAGTGTTTTTGATTTAAATATACTTCTACAAAGGGGATAGTTATTTTAACTATCCCTTTTTTATTACATGAACTTAGGTAGATGTTCTATTACGGTTTCAGCGGCATCCCAACCGATATAATCCCACCATCTATCACATCAGCTCGTAGTCCACCCCTGCCCCAGAATGCTTTTATAATATCGTGTTCGGATAAGATTTCATTTTTTAATAAACGCCCTAAGATGATACAAGGCTCACACAGTTCAATACCTTTAAAACGTGCGTTGCCGATTGTAAATTCTTGTCCTACTAAATCGTTTAATTGAATGCCTTGGGTGATGATATTACGGCGTGTTGCTTGTAGGTTTATATTTTGATTGTAGATCTGATTAAAATATTCGATGGCTTCGTATTCTATGAAGGTGATATTTTGACCGGGGCGTGAGCGTTTTTTAAAGTGACGATCGCCTGTTATACCAAAGCCTAAGCGTACTTCAACATCAGTTACTGGTTGTTGGGCTTGACGTGCTTTAGTTGCTACGTAGATGGCTTTTATCATGGTATTAAGTAGGTGTGTTTTGTCAGTATTAAGAGGGTTTGATTTTAACTAAATTTTAATTGAAGGCGTAGTGTTGGGGTTTTAATGCTGGATTCCGGCTCAAAACATTACCGGAATGACGGGGGTGGTTTAAATTGGTTTTTGATTGGAGGCGTAGTGTTGGGGTTTTAATGCTGGATTCCGGCTCAAAACATTACCGGAATGACGGGAGGTGGTTTTAATTGGTTTTTGATTGAAGGCATAGTGTTGGGGTTTTAATGCTGGATTCCGGCTCAAAACATTACCGGAATGACGGG
>CAYQUC010000206.1:0-2797 GCA_964420605.1 uncultured Thioalkalispiraceae bacterium
TTCAAGTTTTGTTATGCGTGAAGTTATTTCAAGAACAGCCTTGGTTGTTGAGTAACGAGTTAGCCAAGTTTTTAAGCTTACTAATACATATGTTGATAAAAACAAAAGGAGTTATACCGAATCCATTCATTTAAAAATCCACGTGCTTTAAATAAAATGAGTATCGATAATAAAATAGAAATTATTTAAATCCAAGAATATTAGTAATTATTTGTAACAAATCAACTACTAAATCGACTAATTGTTATTGGGGCTGATAGGTGTAGTTTTCAAATAAAGACTGATAGCTCTCAATAATGATAACGAATTTGTAAAATGAAAGAATAATTCTATTTTAAAAAATTAACAACTTTTACTTTAAAAGTAAGAAGGAATTTTTAATGAGAAAAAAGATAATTGCCTTTGTTGTGGCATGTACTATTAGTAGTCAATTACTGGCTGAAACAATTATTATCAAGAAATTTGTTACCGCAGATCAAATGTTATTGTCCAACGAACTTAATGAAAGTGGTGAACCGTTTGCTGAAGCTTTAGGTTATAACCTTGATGTATTGGATCCATTTATTGCTGGCAGCCCTAGCGCAACAGCCTACGTGTTAGGAATTGAAAACTACGAATATTCACGTTACCACCTTGGTACCATCATAACTCGTTCAGGAATGGGTTTGCACATGATGTGGGCACCACTGATCATGAAAATGGCGGCGTCACTTCCCGATAGTGTTGATGGTTCAATCACAACAACTCCGAATGGTTATAAGGAAGATGATGTTTTAGCTAGTACGATTAAAATGATTTCAACACTAAGCAATCAAATCGCACCTAAAAATCCTTGGCCACAATTTGCGGAGTTTATCGAAGGTGATCCGTATCTACCGCAAGCGATAGATCCTGTTAATTTTTCATGGAATGACTTTTCAACACTGCGCTGGGATCGAACTAAAATGAAGAAAGTGTTAAACCCGGCTGCAATGGGCCAAGGTTTAGTCAAACAATACCTGTGGGCTGCTGACATGTTGAGTGCGTTCCATGATGTTAATGATAATGAAATTCTAGCTAATGGCACTAACTCACCGGACTTTACAGATTCGCCACAATTTGATCCAAATAATAATGTTTATTTTGGTGGTGATTCTTTAGATGGTTTTATCGGACTGATAATAACCGCTGAGTCGATTAACAAAGTTACATTTATGGCAAATGCTTTGGCCTATGATGGTGTAAAGTTGGGAGCGATTGATTTAAAAAATTATAATCCGATAAATGGAATACAATTTTTTCCACATAAAATTGCCATAACCGAATCAAAAGTACATCCGGATTTACCGCCAAAATTATCATCATTAACAGTGACTGATGACTCAAGCCATTTATTTGATCAAGCCTCGGTATTATGGTCAACGTCATCTTTTACAAACATGATGAATCCTAATGATAATAGTGATGCCGCACATTTAGCGTATAAAGAAGTATTTGATGGAAACCCTTTTCCCGCAGCGATGTCTGTCACTGGTACGCCAGGGCCGTATGATTTAATGCGTGGTACTGCAAAAGCTATTTTTCAAAATTTAATGGCAATGCAATATAACAAAGTTCATAAAACGTTTGTTGATGTGGCAAAATTAGATAAAGGCGTTGTAAAACAAAAAACAAAAATTTCAACAATAAACGCAGCTTATAGTATTGTTGCGTTAGAAACATTTGTTAATGAGTTTGCAACAACCCCATTGGGTAATATGGCGAGTACACTAGTAGCAGAACAAGCAATGTATATGATTAACCATTTAAGCGATGGTAAAGGTGGTTACGGTAGTAAAACTGAATTAGGCTCCAATGACGTTATTGTGTCGAAAAAAGTTGGCTCTCAAGCAGCTGCTGTTCGAGGTTTGTATGTTGCCTATCGTGTAACAGGTGCGCTTAAATTCAGAACTGCTGCGCATAAGGCTTATCAGTTTTTGATTGCAAATTATTATGTTCCTGGCCAAATGGCATTTCGTACTAAAATTAATAATCCGGAAGCTAAGTATACACCTCGTAATTTTGCTTTAATAACAGGTGCATTGCGCGAAGCTAGCTTAGAAGGTAATAATGTTGAAGCTGCAAACATTTACACTGCATTTTTCCAAAAAGTGGGGAATAAGATGCAATTATCAGAAGGTGCAGCAAGTGGTGAGCTCGGAGGTGATTCTGATTTAGATGGAATACCGTATATTCCTGAACAGGCTGATGGTTTACCACCGATTTTTGCAAGTAAGGCAATATTTCTATTGCAGTAGAGAAAAAAATGACGGGCTACGGTAGGGACACTGTATGCCCGTTTTTAATTGCATTTAATGATTGAATTTAGGGATCCTACAGCCTTTAACCCCGATCTGCAGTCTTGCTTTTCGTATTTTTCGTTGGCTCATAATTGTTCCTCTTTAGTTCTCTATATATAAGCTATAATTCTTGCCTAGTTTATTAGACCACTACAACATTGTAAATCCAAGACTAAAGCTTTGTATTCTGTCATCCCGGCAATGGTTTTAAGCCGGGATTCAGTAATTAAAGATCTTATTTTTTTTCGCTAAGTAGAAACATATTAGGGGTGTACTTAAAGGTTAAATTCGAGGACTCTGTAAATATCCGTTAAAGTACTAATGAAAGTTAAATCATACAATTTGTATAATTTAAATATTTATTAAATCTATTTACTTGATAGTAGTTAGTTGAGTAAACAAATTTCAGTTATTCAAAGTTAATATAACCTGAGATCGGTTTAAGAACATGTTAAAGCAGCCTGTTTTAGCCTAGCAAT
>CAYQUC010000207.1:0-2642 GCA_964420605.1 uncultured Thioalkalispiraceae bacterium
GTGTACTGGATGTGTTAGGACCAAGTTTACCAACAACGAAACCACGTTATTTAATGGGTGTTGGTACTCCTGAAAATTTAGTCGAAGGGGTTCGACGTGGTGTGGATATGTTTGATTGTGTCATGCCCAGCCGTAATGCGCGAAACGGTCATCTATTCACGAGTAAGGGGGTGGTTCGAATTCGCAATAGTAAACATACTGATGCTACCGGACCGGTTGATGATGAATGTCAGTGTTATACCTGTCAAAACTACAGTCGAGCGTATTTGCGGCATTTGGATAAAACTAAGG
The DNA here is from genome assembly GCA_964420605.1 of uncultured Thioalkalispiraceae bacterium. Classification (GTDB taxonomy): domain Bacteria; phylum Pseudomonadota; class Gammaproteobacteria; order UBA6429; family Thiohalophilaceae; genus CAYQUC01. The sequence goes on from CAYQUC010000207.1 coordinate 292, forward strand.
AAATTCTTGGGGCGCGATTAAATACCATTCATAATCTGTTTTATTATCAGAATTTGATGGCGAATATGCGTAATGCCATTAAGAATCAAGAATTAGAGGATTTTATTGCGGATTTTTATCACAAACGCGAACTTATGGTGCCTCCTGTGGCATAATACGCGAATTTCCGAAGGTAATTATAAAAAGGGTTAAATTAATGAATTTCTTTATTTCAGAAGCAATTGCAGAAGCCAGTCAAACAGCAGCTGACGCACCGGATCCATTGAATTTTTGGTTGTTCATGGGTGGCATGATTGCATTGTTTTATTTTATGTTAATTCGTCCTCAACAAAAACGTTCTAAAGATGCGCGTAAATTAGTTGAGTCGATTAGTAAGGGTGATGAAGTGATCACCAGTGGTGGTATGTTAGGCAAAATTTTAGAAGTCAGTGATTTATATGCTTCAATTGAACTGGCTGATAATGTCGTGATACGTATGCAAAAAGCATCCATTGCATCGGTACTACCTAAAGGTACGATAAAAGCTGCGCTTAAAGATTAAGTGACGCGATTGTAAATAATAACAAGTAGAATTCTGGGCAAGGAGAGCACATGTTGTCCGGATTTGATAACAGGAATATCTTAGTATGATAAATCAGTATCCATGGTGGAAATATCTTTTTATTGTTTTGGTACTCGGTATCGGGGCTCTGTATGCATTGCCAAATATCTATGGTACTGATCCTGCGTTACAAATATCAGCTTCAAAAAATGCCAAAATTGACAGCGGAACCCAGCAGCAAGTAGCCGGTATGTTAAGCGGTGCCAATATTCCAGTAAAAGAGTTTAACCTTAATAATGGACAATTATTGGCTCGGTTTAATAATGTTGAAGATCAACTTAAAGCCAATGATTTTATTGCGTGTAAACTGGGTGACGATTATACCGTTGCGCTGAATTTGACGAGTGCTGCACCTAAATGGTTAGAGTCTTCATTTAATGCCTTACCGATGTACCTTGGTTTGGATTTACGTGGTGGTTTACACTTTTTAATGCAAGTAGAAATGGAAGAAGTTGTTAATCAATCTTATAACAATTATGCCAGTGAAATTCGTAGTTATTTTCGTACAGATCTTCGTAAACACGATATTCGATATCAATCAGTTCGAAAAGCAAAACAAAATATTATAATTTTATTTGACAGCATTGCAACACGTGATAAAGCGCTACCAAAATTAGAACGTCAATTTAAAGATCTCGATATCCGAGAAGGTAATAACGATTCCGCGGAATTAAAACTGACTATCAAGCCTAAAATTTTGGTTGAAAAAAAGCGTAATGCATTGACTCAAAATATTACAACGTTACGTAATCGGGTAAATGAACTGGGTGTTTCTGAACCTGTAATCACGCAACAGGGTGTTGATCGCATTGTTGTACAATTACCGGGAATCCAAGACAGTGCACGTGCTAAAGAAATTTTAAGTGCAACTGCAACTTTAGAATTTTACATGCAGTCTGATAAAAGTAATACCGCTGCAGCTGCAGCGGTATCGGGTAGCGCGCCAACTGGTACGCGTTTGTATTATGAGCGCAACACTAAAAATCCAGTACTATTAAAGAAACGAATTATTATTCGCGGTTCTAATATTACAAATGCGGGTGCAGGTTATGATCAAAACAGTGGTAGTCCTTCGGTTAATATTACCTTGGATGGTGAAGGTGCTAAACGCATGGCGACCACCACCAAGAAAAATCTTAAAAAACCAATGGCTGTTGTTTTCATAGAATATAAAACAGTTCGTGAAAAGAAAAATTGTGCCGATGCTGAATTTACTATTAAGAAATTTAAAGTTGAAGAAGTTATTAATATCGCCACAATCCAAGGTGTCTTCAGTAAAAACTTTCAAATTACCGGTCTAGATAGTCAGGCAGAAGCATCTAACTTGGCATTATTATTACGTGCCGGTGCTTTGGTTGCTCCTATTAGCATTGTTGAAGAGCGCACCATTGGTCCAAGTTTAGGTAAAGATAATATTGTTAAAGGTACTCGATCAGTTGTAATTGGTTTACTCTTGGTTATTGTCTTTATGATTATCTGGTATCGCGGTTTTGGTTTGGTAGCAACGTTGGCATTATCATTAAATCTGGTATTAATTGTTGCTGCGTTATCAATTTCTGGTGCAACGTTAACTATGCCTGGTATCGCGGGTATTGTATTAACCATTGGTATGGCGGTTGATGCGAATGTATTGATTTTTGAGCGGATTCGTGAAGAACTTCGAAACGGTAATACACCGCAGGCAAGTATTAAAGCCGGTTATGCAAAAGCAATGACAACCATCGCTGATGCCAATATTACGACGTTGATT
>CAYQUC010000208.1:0-2592 GCA_964420605.1 uncultured Thioalkalispiraceae bacterium
AATGAAAATAATATTGCAATTAGAATTTATACATATGATCGAAATAATCAAAAGCTCAGCGTAAAGTGGCCAAATGGTACAAAATTTAGTTATGGTTACACAGCTAATGGTCAAATTGAAACTAGAATTGACAACAAAGGACAGTTTACATTTTATATTTATGATGATGCGAATAGACTAACACGAAAAGAATTTTATCTAACAGCCACAAAAACTACTTTAGTGAAGGCTATTGATTTTACTTATAATAATGCGAACAGGTTAACGGGATATAATGATACGATTACATCGTCAAGTTATACTTATGATGTATTACAACGCCGACTAGCTGAAGTCATTAATTTTCCAGGGTTTAGTAAAAATCATAGCTTTACATACTTCAAAAATAGTCAATTAAAAACTTATACTGCTCCTGACGGCATAACCTATAGTTATAGCTACGATGCTAATAAGCAATTTAGTGGTATGACAATTCCGGGTGAAGGCGTTATTACAGTGAATCAATCTCAATGGTATGCACCAGTAAAAACAACTTTTCCTGGTGGCAATTCTCAAAATAATGAGTTTGATGGTTTAATGCGTATTAAGTCGATTTCTAGCATGGATTCTGCGAGTAATATAATTCAATTCTCAAATTATTCGTATAACAGTGACGATACTATTAATTCGCGAGAAACCCAAGAGGGATTATACAGTTATTTGTACAATTCGGTCGATCGGATTACTACAGTTAAAAATCCTGATAAAACAACTGAAACATTTAGTTATGATTTTGCAGGTAATCGTATTACCAACAATTTAACAATTGGTTATTGGTCATATAATACGACGAACCAATTACAAAGTGATACGCTATCAAGCTACACTTATAATGCTAATGGGGATTTAGAAACTAAAACCACCGGAACAGTTGTTCAACGTTTTCTTTATACGATTGATGGACGCTTGAATGAAGTTCAAGATACGGTAAATACCACCATAGCGAGTTATTACTACGATCCTTTTGGAAGACGTTTATGGAAAGAAATTGCAGGGAAGCGTACGTACTTTATGCCTCGGAATGAAGGAATCGCTGCGGAGTTTGATAGTGCAGGAACGGTTATTCAAATTTATGATTATGAACCCAATTCTGCTTGGGGTACTAAGCCCATATTAACTAAAACAAATGCAGGAACATTTTATTTTCACAGGGATCATTTGGGTACTCCTCAGGTTTTAACGGATAAGACTGGGACGATTGTATGGCAGGCAAAGTATGCAACATTTGGTTTAGCTAAAATTGGAGTTCAGAAAGTCGTTAGTAATTTGAGATTTCCTGGGCAATATTTTGATGTTGAAACGGGACTGCATTATAACTACTTTAGATATTATGATCCAAGTACTGGGCGTTATTTACGCAGTGATCCAATAGATTTACGGGGTGGCATGAATACATTTGAATACGTTTTTAGTAACCCCTTAGGTTATAGTGATCCTTTAGGTTTAGAAACAACTATTGTTTGTAGAAAAGTACACGACTGGAAAGTTGCATTGTTAGGAGCTAAACATTGTTTTGTTGTTGTTTGGCACTGGCAAACAGATGAGTGTGGTAGGAAGTTTAAAGTGGTTGATGCTCAATATAGTTTGGCCGCAAATCAAGTACCATTTGCACAAGATTCATATAATCGGTATACCTATAATGAAGACTCAAAAGCATTTAGTGATTCGGATAGCGATTTTTATGATATTCCAGTGCCTAATGATATGACGCAAGAACAGTTTGATGATCGTGTAATGGAAAGTGGTGATAATTATAATTTACCTGATGAATATGACGCTAAGTTTGGACCAAACTCTAATACAGCCGCTGATGATATTGTGGAAAATGCAGGTGGAACGGTACCTGATATACCTGGAGCATACCATCAGAATTATGGAGAATAATCGTTTTGTCAAATAAAACGGTATTAAAGAATATAAATCTAAATGGCTGGTTTTATTTTGGCATGATATTCCTATTTGTAGTTTCGAGTATCACTATATTAGGTGGAAGTCCATCTGTTGTTAGGCCAAGTCCTTTTTATTTAATTATATTGTCATTGTTTATTTCTTATTTTTCTATATTTGCAATGCCTTTATTATATGCAGCTAGCTTTTTGTTTATATATAATATAGGAAATAGTATTGCTAAATTTAGGTATGTTGTAATTTTAATTAGTATTTTTAATTTTTTTGATATTTATATGTCTTGGAATTATGGTGTAAAAATAAATGGTATTGATTATGTTCAAAAAATATTATTCATAAATATAATTGCCTTTGTGATTCTTGTTTTTTTATCTGAGTTTGCATATAGAAAAAATTTAAAACGATTATTTTTTTTTAATAACCTATATTTGTTTTTTTTACTATCATGGTGCGCATTTCCTTATTTAGGAGAGCTTCCTTGAAATATCATGTTCTGATTTTCGATTCATCGCCTTGTTAGAGTTAAGGTTAAGGGACACAGTTAAAGGGACACCGATAACTTAACCAACTTAACCAAAAGCCATAATTTATTGGTAAGCGCAAAACCAACCACACTCTTTCGGCTTCATAAAATCTAAGTTACCG
>CAYQUC010000209.1:0-2580 GCA_964420605.1 uncultured Thioalkalispiraceae bacterium
GGGCAATCACTTTGATATTCACGGTGGTGGTATGGATTTACAATTTCCACATCATGAAAATGAAATTGCACAATCAGAGGCTGCTACTGGTGAACAGTTTGTTAATACTTGGATGCACAATGGTTTTGTTCGGGTGGATAATGAGAAAATGTCCAAATCGTTAGACAATTTTTTTACCATTCGTGATGTATTAAAGCAATATAACCCGGAAGTTATTCGATATTTTATTTTAACCAGCCATTATCGAAGCCCATTAAATTACTCTGATGTACATTTAGACACCGCTAGAGCTGCGCTTACAAGTTTGTATACTGCACTTAGGGGAGTTGATGCGACTGAAGGGCAATGTGATGAGAACTATATCGTTCGATTTAGAAGTATTATGGATGATGACTTTAATACTTCTGAAGCTTTGTCATTATTACATGAAATTGCGAAACAGTTAAATATAGCGACACAGAACAATACTGCCAACACAGCGACACTGGCCGCAAGTTTGAAACACGTGGCGGGTCTGTTGGGTTTACTGACACAAGATGTGGAACAGTTTTTGAAAGGTAAAATTGAATCCGATTCAACAGATGAATTCTCAGATAATGCTATTGAACAACTAATCAACGATAGAATTGCCGCTAAAGAAAATAAAAATTGGTCTGAGGCTGATAAAATACGTGATTGTTTGCAAGAGCATGGAATAATTCTTGAAGATAGTGCGACTGGAACTATTTGGCGGCGAGAGTGAGATTGTTTTAATTGAACAAAAAAGATACGATAATAATACTGAACTACACTGTAGGGTCATAATATGAATTCTGTGAATATCTACCGATTTGTGCATTTTATTATTGTATCGTTTAGCTTGTGTTGGTTAGCCTTAACTGCTTCGACAGTTCAGGCAATCAGCTTGAAAGAAGATAATGTACACGTTCGTAACTGGAATCAGTTTGCAACTGACCTCTATGAATATCATAAAAAATATATTAGTAATAAAAAAATTACAATAAAATCCAAGACTGGCGGCTATGCAACTCAAAAAGAGTTTTATCTGGAAAAAGAATTCTATGATGAGAATGGTAGGCTATTAAGTCGGGTAGCATGGGAGTTAGAGGCTCCTCAAGATCTTCATGTCATTGAAATTTTTATCTACAATAGTAAGGGTAAAGTCATTCGAGATTATTCCGCAGCGTATTTACCCGTGTACCGTAACGCCCCAACTCAAACATTAATAAGCTTGCATCACTACAATCAGGGCTTACACGCATTTCGAACTTTTGATGCTTCAGGTGATCGAATTCTAGAACGTTGTGAAGGGCAGTATAATACTAAAACTATTTCGTTTATGCTCGATGAAGATGAGTTATATGAACTCATCGGAGATGAGACAGGTTTTATGTATTCAAAAGACTATAAATTGTGTTTTGATAACTTACAAGAAAACCTTGGGCAGTATTTAAAACCGCAATAACGAAATGTAGGCTGTGTCGTTATTTTTTTAACATGGCATTCTCTGCGATATCGACAGTGTTTTGAAGTAATGTTGCGACGGTCATTGGTCCAACGCCACCTGGAACGGGGGTAATCCATCCGGCGCGCTGTGCTGCTACTTTATAATCAACATCGCCGACTAATGAGCCATTATCGAGACGGTTTATACCAACATCAATCACAATCGCTCCTGGTTTTATCCATTCAGATGGAAATAGATTGGGTTTACCAACACATACCACAACGATATCAGCGGTTTCAATGTGAGCCTTTAAGTTGGTGGTAAATCGGTGGGTTGTTGTAACGGTACATGCAGCAAGCAATAATTCAAGCATCATCGGCCGACCGACATTATTTGATGCACCAACTACCACGGCATTTTTACCCGCTAGTTTTTCACCTGTTGCTTCCAGTAAGGTCATAATGCCACGCGGTGTACACGGACGAAGTTTTGGCATTCGAACTACTAACCGGCCGATATTGTACGGATGAAAGCCATCAACATCTTTGTTCGGGTTTATACTTTCGATAATAGAATCACTATCGATGTGAGCGGGTAACGGCAATTGCACTAATATCCCATGAACTGCCTCATCATTGTTGAGCTTAATGATTAATTCTATTAGTTGCTGTTGTGTCGTTTCAATCGCCAAGTCATGTGAAAATGATTCAATTCCTACTTCATTACAGGCTTTACGTTTACTATTAACATAGACCTGTGAAGCGGGGTCGTTACCGACCAAAATGACTGCAAGTCCGGGGGTTTTACACCCTTGAGATTTAAGTGTTGTAATTCGTTGTTTAAGATTTGAACGTAGTTCAGATGCTATTAATTTTCCATCGATTATAGTTGCAGTCATTAGTGGTTTCTTTTAATAATTATTAAATATGGAAGGATATGATCGCATGACCTAGCTAATTCGCCAAGCTTGTATTTCCACTGGTTTTGTGTAAATATTTTTAAGTAAATTATACTATAACATTGACCTTCTGTGCATAGCCGCGTATTATCGCCCAGCTAATCATATTGGAATTTTAAGTATGACGGGGCATAGCGCAGTCTGGTAGCGCGCCTGCTTTGGGAGCAGGATGTCG
>CAYQUC010000210.1:0-2526 GCA_964420605.1 uncultured Thioalkalispiraceae bacterium
GATTTTATGCGTTATTCTAATGCTTATTATATTCATTTATCAGGTTTGCTTTGCAAAAAAATCTCTTTAATTCTGACACTGCCCCAAAGAATTCTACACCCCTTGCCTATAAACTCAGACCGCAAGAAAGAGAGTCCTATGTTGGGTTAGATAATTTAGAAAAAAAATATCCTTTTTTAACGGCTTCAAGTCCACCGAGTATGATTATTTGGGGGCCACCTGGATGCGGTAAAACTACTTTAGCTCATATAGTAAGTAATAATGAAAATATTGAATTCCTGCCCTTTTCCGCGGTTTTATCTGGTGTGGCTGAATTAAAGAAACTGTTTGTTCAGGCACAAGCGGCAACCGAAGTTTATGGACGTGTACCCGTTATATTTATCGATGAGATACACCGATTCAATAAAGCACAACAAGATGCATTACTACCCTATGTAGAAAGTGGCCTGTTTACGCTTATTGGAGCAACAACTGAAAACCCTCGCAGTAGCATAAATAAAGCGTTACTGTCGAGAATGCAAATTATTGAATTAAAAACCATCGATTTTCAACATACAGTCATTATCCTACAAAATGCAATCAACAATTTATCCTTCACATTCCAAGATGAAGAAATAGAGCTAATGGCTGAGTTCGCAGGTGGTGATGCTCGAAAAGCAATCGGCAACCTAGAAATGGCCATCAATCTGAAACAAAACAACCAATACAGTCTCGACACTTTTAAAAACATTATTCTCGAAAATGCTAGAAGTTACGATCGCAATAAAGATAGACACTACGATGTTATCTCTGCATTCATTAAAAGTATGCGCGGCTCTGATCCTGACTCAACCCTACTCTGGCTTGCCATTATGTTAGATGGCGGTGAAGATCCGGTGTTCATTGCCCGGCGACTGGTTATTTTTGCTTCAGAAGATATTGGTAATGCCGATTTAAATGCGCTAACAGTTGCAAATAATGCACTCAATGTCGTTTCACTAATAGGAATGCCTGAGGCACGAATTACACTGTCACAAGCCGCCACGTATCTTGCCAGTACTGTTAAAAGTAATGCCGCTTATAAAGCAATTAATGAGGCTCTGGAGTATGTTCGATCACAAGCGACCATTGAAGTACCTGAGCATCTAAAAAACTTTCCAGCTCCTAATCACTCAATAAAATACCAATACCCTCATGCTTTTGAAGGAAGTTTTATTGAACAACAATATTCACCTTTGGAAACGCCGCAGTTTTACAAACCGAAGAATATTGGTGTTGAAAAAAATATCCGAAATAGACTGGAAACGCTGTGGTCAACAAAAAAAAATTATAATTAAGATGGCTCTTCATCAGAAATAACATCAACGCCTTCAGGTGGCACAAAACTAAAAGTATTTGCTTTTAATTCAGGGTTTTTCTCAATAGTGTTAAACCTTAATTGAGTATGTTGTCCAAAATTATCCATCATCTCCATTAATTTTAATTCACCGTCAATAAAACCAATCACGATCGACTCAAAAGTAGTTTCTTTTTGTATTGGTGTTAATTCATATTTGGTAACTTGATGTTCAGAGCTTAGTAACTTAACCCGATATTTTTTCTCTATGTCTTGAGGTTGGCTTAAAATCATTGCAGGAGTATTAACTAATAAATTTGCTTGTTTTTTGACAATGACTTGTTCCAAATCTTCATCATAGGACCACAGTTTTGAGCCATCAGCAACGTAAATTAACTTATAAGGCTTGGTGTATTCCAAATAAAATTTATCGGGGTTTTGCACTACTAAAAAGCCATTGCTAATGTTGCGAGTACTATTTTCAATATTTAATGATTGCTGCGTAAAACTCACCCGAAAAGATTTGATACCCGAAAAATATTTAGATACTGCATTTTCAGCATACACCGGATTGTTTACACTAAATATTATTATCAATAATAATGAGGTCAAGGTTTTAACGCTCATTCTAGTTTTATAGTTAACTGTCTTTAACATTTTTACAATATTCATAATTTTATCTATTAAATTAATCTTTAGGCGGTGGTGGTGCTAATACTTCACGTGCACCATTTGATTCAGGAGGACCAACGACTCCCGCACGTTCCATGGCTTCTACCATTCTAGCTGCTCGGTTATAACCAACTTTAAGTCGCCGTTGTACTCCCGATATCGATGCTCGTCGTGTTTCAGTAACAATACGAACCGCTTGATCATAGTATTCATCCATTTCAGAGTCATCATCTCCGGGATAAGTTCCAGAGTCAGAATCACCGGGTTCTTCTAAAATAGCATCGATGTAAGCAGGTTTACCACGTTGTTTTAAATTTTCAACAACATTATGCACTTCGTGATCATCAACAAAGGCACCGTGTATTCGAGTCGGAACTGCTGTACCTGGTGGTAGATATAACATATCACCGTGCCCAAGTAATTGCTCTGCACCCATTTGATCTAAAATAGTTCGTGAGTCGATTCGTGACGATACTTGAAATGCGATACGTGTCGGAATATTGGCTTTAATTAACCCAGTTAACACATCAACTGATGGT
>CAYQUC010000211.1:0-2507 GCA_964420605.1 uncultured Thioalkalispiraceae bacterium
TTACACCAGTTCAACCCCAGTTAGCCCAAAGTAATATTTTGATAGTTGATGGTTTAGGTCCTTCATCTTTATCTTTTAATGAATATAACCCACTATTTGCACGAAATCGATTGTCATTACAAGCTTCAGGAATTATCGGGGGTAATAACTCTAGGGGAGAAAATATGACCCATTCTGGACTCTGGAATAAAGCTTCATACAGTTTAGGGCAATTTCACTATGAGACGGATGGTTTTAGAACTAATAATTTTCTAAAGCAAGATATTTTTAATGCTTTTATTCAAGGAGATGTTACAAATTCTCTAAATTTACAGTTCGAGTATAGGCATGAAAAAAGGAAAAATGGAGATTTATCTATTAACTTTGACAATAATATATTTTCACCTGACTTTAAGGAAAAAAGATCAATAAATTCGTATCGATTTGGAGGCCGATATGTCTTCTCACCACAATCTACTATTTTAGGCTCTTTTATCTATCAAAATATTAATTTTGATCAAAAAGATATAACTAAAGGTATTCAGCAAGGCCCATTTGGACCAATTCAAATACCACTCTCTACAATATTAAGTGATAACAGAAAAGGAATTGTATCTGAATTACAATATCAACAAAGTGGGTCAAATTATAATTCGATTACCGGCTTCGGTTATATAGATCAAGCAGTAAAATCTAACGTATCTGTAGGCGGTGTACCTAAACTAACTAGTCCAGATATAGAGAAAATTAATATATATAACTACACAAATATTAATTTTCTAGATAACATTACAGTAACATTGGGGTTTAGTTATGATCGTTTAGAAAAAAATGATGAGTTCAAGCGAAATCCAATTAGCCCTAAATTAGGTATAACCTTGAAACCTTTTTCTTCTACTACACTTCGTGCAGCAGTTTTTAGAGGTGTGAATATAACTCGTACCGCAAATCAAACAATAGAACCAACTCAAGTTGCTGGGTTTAATCAGTTATTTGACGACCCTGATGCAACCATTGCTTGGCGATTTGGAGGGGGTGTTGATCATAAATTTTCGAAAAATATTTCTGCAGGCTTGGAATATTCCGAACGAAAACTGGATGTGCCATTTGGTATTTCTGCTCCACTTGATTGGAACGAAACATTAGGCAAAGCATACTTGTATCTAACCCCGCATGATTTAGCTTCAGTCAGTGTTGAGTATTTCTATGAAAAATTTAATCGGCAGCAGTATAACAACAGTGAAGGTATAGATCGTTTTACGACCGAGAATCACTGGGTGCCTTTAACACTTGGTTTTTTTCATCCATCAGGCTTATCTTTCAATCTAAAATGGACCTACTTTAATCAATCTGTAAGCAACAATATTAGTAATTCAACGACAAGTAGTAATTCTGATTTTTACATGGTTGATTTAGTTTTAAACTACAGGTTTCCTCATCGGTTAGGTATGTTGAGCCTAGGAGTAAAAAATTTATTTGACAATAACATTAAATATCAGGATGTTAATTCAACAAAAAGTATTACAAATGAAAATTTCTTTTCACCTGAGACGACCCTATTTTCAAGATTGAGCATAGCTTACTAGATCGACAACACAATAAATTTGATATAATTCCTTAAGGAGGGAATATGAATATTGATAAAATAAAATCCATTTTGACATTAGAGCAACATTTGTTATTTGAATTATTTCTTTGTTTTGTTATTGCTTTATTGCTCTTTAACACGCAAAAAAATATAGTGTTAGACTCAAATGGTTTTACAAAAGATACTGCTCTAGTGTTTGGAGTAGAGTTTAATGGGAATATTAATGTTGCAGCTAGAGATGGAGATAAAACTACTGTAACTCCAGAAATAAACCCCTTAAAGAAAGGTTCAGGAATATTATTAAATAGTATAGGAACAGCCATAATTCGGAATAATAATTCTACTGATAAGAAGCTAGGATTTATCGATAACATTATTTCACCAGCAATGGCGAGTATGCACAATTTACCAGGGCACGATTATCTTAATTTCCCTTGGACGATTGGCGGTGTTTCAGGGTGTTACAGATACGACATTACAAACTACCCGAGTGTACCAGCGAAATTTGTTGGCGCTTGCATTTAACAGGTTTTAAATAACCAAACGCGGTAACGTGCGGTAATCGTAGGATGCCGGTGAGGCACGAACCGCATCAATGAATGAGGTTGTGCTGCGTTGAAAGTATGTCGAAAACTCTGCATGTTGTCGCGTTGTTGACCAAGGCCAATGTAAAAATCCATTTGCTTCAAATTGATGCGGTTCGTACCTCACCACATCCTACCAGGGATGTTGGTGTAATGATGCGACGTTTGAAAACCATTGTAACCAAATAAGACTTGTTTATGGATTGTGATCAAATCTGGTGTTTAGCCTGTCATTGTTTTGTTATGACGAATGAATGACTCGATATCGACGGGCGACTATTTCAGGGGGAACCTATTTTTTAGTTAAGGGGTCGGAGCCCTTTGTGGGCGGCCACGCCTGTCTTGACCAACTTTAC
>CAYQUC010000212.1:0-2318 GCA_964420605.1 uncultured Thioalkalispiraceae bacterium
AAGTGGTTAGTAATGGTAATACTACTTGTTCAATTACAGCAGGCTTAAATGAAACCAAAGGCAGATTAAGTTGTTGGGGACAAATTCCGGATATTGCAATTGTTGATATTAATACCGGAAAAGCAGAACGAACCTTTCGTGTAGAGTCTCGACCACAATTAATATCTTCAGACGCAACGTGGATTGATGTTGCTATCGGACGAGATCATATTTGTGGCATTAAAATTGTATCGTCAGGAACGGGATTGTACTGTATGGGTTGGAACTATAATGGTCAATTGGGCATTATTCCGGAAAAAGTGACAGGTATTAGTTTGTTAAATGATAAAAACTTTTTCCCAAATATGATCGCGGTGAGCACTAGAACAGATTGGAAAACGATAACAGCAAGCTTTGATCACACCTGTGGAACATATAGCACAGGACAATTAAAATGCTGGGGTGCAAATCGGAATGGCGTTATCGCAAGAGCTGTTGATACCAATAATCAAAAAGTACTATCCTATACGGATGTTGATAAGTTAAGTAATGTACTAAAGGCTGCTGGAACACCCGATACTGACACTTGGTCAAAAGTAAGTACTAATAATGTCCATACCTGTGGAATAAAAACGGATTATTCATTATGGTGCTGGGGACAAAATGATGTATTTCAATTAGGAAGTCCTGCACCAGCATCAAATGCAAAATACAAAGAATTTGTTACTAAGGTTATTCCACCAACTACCGGTTTTAATCCTGCTAATGATGGTTGGATTGATGTATCCACTGGTTTTGGTCATAGCTGTGCAATTTCTGGAACTAGAGCTGCCGGTTCAGTTTCATCGAAAGGAAAGCTTTGGTGTTGGGGGAATAATTCCCGAAGTGAGTCAGGAGTACTTTTCGCTAATAATGCAACTCGACGTATTATATTGGTTGATGCGGCTCCAGTTGATCTTAATACAAATTGGGTTAGTGTCAAAGCAGGTCGTTTTCAAACTTGCGCGATTAACGATGTAGGCGAAACATTTTGCTTTGGATATGATGCACCTGTTAAATATCTTAGTATCAATACGTTTCCACTGACTGCTGTTGCAGGTCAAAATAAAGATTGGATGAATATAACCCTAGGATTCAGTCATGCTTGTGGTATTAAAAAAATAACAAATACCGAAAACAGCGAAAATGAATTGTATTGTTGGGGACAACAACAGTATTCGCAATTAGGCACGGGTTTTAAATATAATAGTTTCATACCCAATTTAGTAACAGCTGATGCTATACCGACTGATGATCCTTATGTTTGGAAGCAACTCGATACTGGCAGCCTTCATAGTTGTGCAATCAAAAACGATGGCACTTTATGGTGTTGGGGGAGTAGTGTATCGGGGCAATTAGGCCTTGGAAATATATTACCAAACGCAACATTACAACAGGTCAAAACCAATTCTCCAACAGCCGATATTTGGGAAGAAGTTAAAAGTAACTTTCAAACCACGTGTGCGAGAAAATCAGGTGGTACTTTATGGTGTTGGGGGTCGAATCAACGTGCTCAACTCGGTAATGGTTCAACAACTAGCTCATTTGTACCTGTACAAACAACAGGATCTTCTGTAGAGAATGATTGGTCTAGTCTTCATGTAGGTGATTTTTTTAGTTGCGCTCAACGAAGTGATCAAATTTTATGGTGTTGGGGTTCAAATTCATTTGGACAAATAGCGCAAACTGCATCAAATGTATCGATTAAAACAAAGACTCATATTTTTCATAGTGTTTCTTGGCAATTAGGAAAAATATTTTCCGGCAGCCGAGCTGCGTGTGCAATTGATGTTGATTCCAAATTATTTTGTTGGGGAGATAATAGTTTTGATCGGATTGATGCTGGGGTTAATGCTGGAAAGCTTGCTTTAAATACTCCAATAGAAATAATGCCTCCTGCGACAGAGACGGCATGGCTTTCAGCACAGATAGGAGGTAACCCTTTTGTTCAACAATCGATAAATGGTGGTCCTGTTGTGGAACAAACACAGGGTAGTTTTATTTGTGCCATAGCAGGACAAACTGCTAATGCAACCGAAGGTACTTTGTGGTGTTGGGGGGATAATAAATTTGGAGCATTAGGTGCAACGATCACTGGACAATCAACTCCTGTTAATTTACCCGTCAATGTTAGCACTGACGCGGATATAAAAAATCAAAATCAAACAAAATGGCGTCAAATTAGCGCGAGTGACGATAACGTTTGTGCTATTAAAAATGATGGTACGTTATGGTGCTGGGGCGGCGGCAATGCAGAGGGAGAGCTAGGAGCGGGTAATATGATTACTTCGTTCAAGCCC
>CAYQUC010000213.1:0-2282 GCA_964420605.1 uncultured Thioalkalispiraceae bacterium
ACAACAAAGCGACTGTGGCTTTAGCGAATAAAATGGCTCGAATTTTATGGGCTACATGGATGCATCAACGTGAGTTTGATGCTAATTATGTTAATCAGTAAAATAATATTTATAGTACATTTATTAATTTTTTAATCTCCAGACTTTCAACGGTTGCGCAGTGATAAACAAACATGACACAACAGATAAAACCAGGACGAAGTAAGACCGATAACAAAACTGGCTTTTTAAGTCATTTGAGCGTGTGGTCCTTCGTCGGCGTATTTTTCATGGTGGCCCGGTCTCTATAACTAGACCAATAAATGAGGCCGGATAGACGAACGCAATTTTATTCTTGTTTGGTGTTATAAATATAGTGTTCACTGCTATTGACGGGGGCGTCCATAGACGTTTTGTTATAAATTGATGTTTGTGTTACGGCCATTTTTAAACATCCATTTTAGCGGACTATTTTAAACTACATGGTTTAATGTACCACGAAACTATTTTTTCATTTATTTAAACATATTAAAATTCGCTTTACCACTAAACTAAAAACACATTTAATCAGAAGCTCTTTGTGTCAATTGTTGATAATAACTTATACTGCTGCTTTAGCGAAACTTTGCTTATTTTTGATGCCCTGAACTATTCGCTATCATTGAACTAAAATTTTAGACATAATGATTTCCCCTTAGGGTGTCGACCGCCAATTCAAAACGTGGATTAGCCACAGGATGGTCAGAGCCATATAATTTAGGTTCATAAAAAAACACTAAATTGAAAACCGGAGGTCGACATAACAAAATCTAATATATTATTCATAGGGCTAGATGTCCATAAAGAAAGTATAGAAGTTGCGATTGCAGAAGATAGTTTAGCAAGAGAAGTGCGTCATTATGGCAAGATTGGTGGTTGTTTAGCCGATATTGACAAGTTGCTTCGAAAGCTTGTTTCAAAAAATAAAACTTTACATTTTTGCTATGAAGCCGGCCCTTGTGGTTATGAATTACACCGCCATTTGACAGATAAAGGTCATATTTGTATTGTAGTTGCCCCATCCTTAATTCCAAAAAAACCAGGCAATAAAGTTAAAACAGACAAGCGCGATGCCATCATGCTAGCGCGCTTATTTCGAGCCGGTGAATTAACCAAAGTCTATGTCCCCGAACGTGAGGATGAAGCGATACGAGATTTAAGCCGAGCACGAGAAGATGCCATGATCATCCAAAAATGTGCCCGTCAACGATTAAAATCATTTTTGCTACGCCATAATATTCGTTATGCCGGTTCGAGTAATTGGTCAGAGAAACATTTGCGTTGGTTAGCAAAAGATATCGTGTTAAGCAATCCTGCTCAAAAAATAGTACTTCAAGAATACATTAATACAGTGACTGAATCAGCAGCACGATTAAAGCGGCTGGTTGATGAAATCGATCACTACGTTAAATTGTGGCGAATGTATCCCGTCGTTGAAGCTTTGATGGCGATGCGCGGAGTACGCATGGTGGTCGCTGTCACGATTGTATCGGAGTTAGGGGATATCACGCGTTTCAAATCCCCTTCTCAACTCATGAGTTATTTAGGATTAACACCTTCAGAATATTCCAGCGGACAAAGGCAGAAACGCGGTTGTATTACAAAAACAGGCAACCATCATGCGCGACGCATCTTAATTGAAGCCGCGTGGGCTTATCGTTTTCATGCGAAGGTTAGCGCTGAAATGCAAAAGCGACAAGAAAATTGTCCGCTACCAATTCGAGACATCGCATGGAAAGCACAACTGCGTTTATGTAAACGTTATCGTACTATGGCTGATAACGGAAAAATTAAAAATGTCATTGTGGTCGCTATTGCCAGAGAACTTGCTGGATTTATGTGGGACATCGTAAATCAAGTTTCCATAACAACAAAATAAAGTGTCATGAAAAATTACTTTAAGTAAATAGAGGTCTTTATAAAAATACATTAAACCTGTTAGGTTAATTCGGTGACAGTATGCCACCACGGTGAGAAGAACCCTCGATGGCGTTAGGAGATGAATCGGTTTTTTGATTTAATTCTCGAACATAGATAGAGGCAGCTTCGCGACGTACACAAGTAATGCGGTAATCAATCCGCGCATATCAGCATGACAACCGTCGTTTTATTTGGTGCCATGCTGTCTCCGAATTAACTTAATAGAAGAATTATATCTGAATTTATTTTGGTGGGAGTCTTATACGCTCTTGACAGGGGAAATCATATCAACGCAGAGCTAAGGGGTTTCGAAACATGGCGGTTTTTTTGCGTTCTTTGCAAAA
>CAYQUC010000214.1:0-2265 GCA_964420605.1 uncultured Thioalkalispiraceae bacterium
GTGCCCACGCGGTTTCGTCACTTTGAGAGTTTTGTAGTTTCTCTCGTTCCCACGCTCCCGCGTGGGAACGCATACCTTCAGTTTCATCGCTTAATAATTACGGCTATTGCTCCTGCATTGTTCTAATACTGTCCATCCATGGACATATTCGGGTGCCTGAATTCTCTGCTATTGCCAACGAGCCGCCTTGATGCGCCGTCCGGGCGAATTTGCTCTACCAATAGCAGAGAATTCAGCAAGTGGAAGAGGGAATTAAAAGCTAAAAAACAAAAACGGATATTGAGGTAACAGAGTGGTTAAAAGATAATCCCTCCGGCACCTTTTTAGGCACCTTTTTACCCAACCCCATCATTTAAGCAAGTCTAAAAAACTCACACATTCAACATTGACTTCTGGCATGTTACAAACAGCCGGGATTTTGTAATTTGACTTTAACGCTGGAAGCTTATTTTGCCTACTTTCCTCACTAACTAATGCCGCTTCATTTTCTTTAGCTATAGAAATAATTAGTAAATCATTTTCGCCTACACCTTTAGTGTACTGCTCTTCAACTATCCCTAATAATGTTTTGATCACTTGTGCAGTTGCCAAACTAATTGCAGTCAATGGATAAGTCTCAATATTTTTACTTTTAAGCCAATTACCACATTCAGGTATTTTATGGCTGACCTCATCCATAGCCTTTGCAGATATACAAAAATCCTTATTATCTATTTGTACAGAAAACCACTGCCATAAGGAATCAAAGTGCGAATTCTCGGGTGGGTAATTATCCCACGCATGAATCATCGATGACGCATCAAAGCTATACATACCGCTCCAATTGGCGCACATCACTAATTTTAAGGTTATCTAAATATGTACTTGCTTTTGCTAATGTAATGTTTCGATTATGTAAAGAATCAAATACAGCATACACAAAAAGTTTCCCAAATACATTTATAGGCTCTCTATGACGATACTTTCTTGGTATTTGCACAGATTCTTTTTGACTTTCTTTAACTGCTTGCTGGTTTTTAAATTTTTTGTAACTTTGATAATCGTGTTGAGATATTTGATTATTTATTAACAATCTTACCAATATTGCTTCACCACTAACGCACCAACGCCGTTTGTACTCACTTAAATAATTATCGTATTCTATAATCTCTAAACTTAATAGCTGATCCACATTGAGTTCATTTAAAAAAACATCTGGAATTAATAAGTTTCCTGCAAACTCATTTGCTTCTTTTTCCATGCCTTGATGGCTGTGAAAATCCTCTTCATCATCTATCGCACTTTCTTTGTGTAATAACAAATGAGCTAGTTCATGCATTAAAGTAAATGCTTGCGCACCTTTACTTAATTGCTTCTTAACTACGATAACTGGCAACGTGTCATAGTAAAGAGAAAAACCGCGGACTGGATTATCTTTATCAATTTGCCATTTACCGTTATATCCATTAGAGACAATAACCATAATGCCTTTATTCTCTACCGCTTGGCGTATAGCATCAAAACTATCAGAAACAGAAATATTCAACCACTGACGTGCTTTTTCACTAACTGATTTAATGTTTTTAATGTTCCATTTTATATTTGGGCGCCAATCTTCATTAAGTGGTTCTTCTAGGTCTTCCATTAAGCCTATATAAATGTTTCTTTGCTTTTCAACACGTTCAATAAACGCTCTCAATTTAGGAGAGCTGATTGGTTTTTGATTATTAATAGTTCGAAATTGTGGAGAGTATATTTTGTCTTCACTAGCTTCATTCGGATCAAGAAAAAACAACAAACTACGTTTGAAGTAATTGGCTATTTTTTCTAATTGATTAACACTCAAAGCTTTTTGGTTTTCCATTACCAACTCAAGTGTTTGTTTGGCAATATGTACTTCTAAAGACAAATCATCAAGGTTTACATCTACAGTGTTCATGCACCACTGTAAGCGATTAGGATTTATGGCTAATTTTTCCATGTTACTATTATAGATTATCTTTAACTTGTTGATTTAATTGCATTAATATAAAAACATATCGAATGTAAGCAACCATTTTATTTTTTTGTTTATAAAGGCTAACAGTGTAATAAACAGAAACCAGCACCTCTATAATATACGGAATTTAACCTATTACAAAAACACAAACCTGCCAAAATTATTACCTGATGTTTTACAGTGAATTCGCCACCCTTGCAACACTCATGTTTTTGCTTGTGCCCCCCTTTTTTTTCACTTGCTGAATTTTCCAGTGTTGGTAGAGCAAATATTATAATGAGTGGCCT
>CAYQUC010000215.1:0-2255 GCA_964420605.1 uncultured Thioalkalispiraceae bacterium
TATAACGACAGAGATACGAAATGTGAGAGTATTGGTAAGTGGTGTAGGGTTGGTATTTGGAGTACTCCTCGTAATTCAGGTGCTCATGCTAAAAGTTTAAAGAAGGTTGTTGATCGATGTTTGAAAAAACAAGCAGAGCAAGATAATGAATGAATATCAATTTGAACTAACATTTAAGCTTCAAGAAGGGGATGATTCCGATCATTATTTTGAAGCATTAGAAACTTCGTGTTCAGACGCTATTGTTGGTACTGGTCAATTTGGTTACGTGGCATTTGACTTTACACGTGAAGCCAATACTTCAGAAGAAGCCGTTTACAGTGCAATAAAAGATGTTCATGATATTATTAAAAATGCGGTTTTAATTGAAGCTTCACCTGATCTTGTTGGTATCACTGATGTTGCAAATATTCTTGAAGTATCACGCCAATATATGCGTAAACTGATGGGAGAATTAAAAGCAAAGTCCCCGGTACCGGTTCATCAAGGTACAACTGTTATATATCATCTATCGGAGATTCTTAGGTCTTTACCAGAGAGTAAAAAACGTCAAATAGATATGCCATTATTTGATATCGCTGAAACAAATAAAAAATTGAATATTTATAAACAATTATTAAATACTCTGGAACCAGAGAAACAAGAATCAAATGATTGTATCCGTCAGTTAATTCCTGATGATATTAGAAGTATCCTACAAATTTCTTTGCAAATCGTTAGGTAAGTTTTATCTACCTAATTCGTCAGGGTTTCATCAGGGGTGACCTAACTAAATTCTTGATATTACTAACTTAATTACCAATAATTTATCCAATAACAGGCTTAAATCAATCTTTTTGTTATCAAAATCACAAGTTTAAAATACGATTATCGTTGAAAATCAAACAAGCACAAACTTACTTATGCTGATTATGTTTATTTCTTAAAATACTTATTTTCAAGCAGCAACAATAGTTAATGTGCGTGCTAGTAAAAATATTGAATCTGAAGAATTTTTAAATAAGGACAAAAGTGATAAATATATAAAATTCAACAAGTTAGTAAATTATTCACTCTAACTTATACTGTTTACGTACAAATATTGACATCGTTCACGTGACGTGTACAATTCAATATTATGTACATAATCAATCTTGGTTACGAGTGATAAAATGAAAGCCCAGGACATTCAACAAAATCTATTACTAAAAGAGGCTTTGGCTGCATATGAAGGTGTCACGGCTACAGCTGGAATTGTAATCCATACCCAGCTTAATTTAGATGGGGAGAAAGCAGATGCTAAAATTAAAATAGGGGATATGCAACCACTAATTGCTGAAGTTAAAGCAACTATTCGACCAGCGACTTTATTGAATGTTATTGCACAACTTAATAGATTTCATCGGCCAGTCATTTTAGTAACACGGTATGTAACACCACAATTGGCAGAAACGCTAAAAGAAAACAATATTCTATTTATTGATACTGCTGGTAATGCTTATTTGCATGGTACTAATACGTTTGTCTATATTACCGGCCGTAAGCTAAAAAACAAACTACAAGAAAAAACTATTCGAGTTTTTAGAGCTAAAGGATTAAAAGTAATATTTACCTTATTGTGTCGACCTGAATTTGTTAATGCACCCTATCGTGAAATTGCAGACAAAGCTGGAGTAGCGTTAGGTACAGTTACAAATGTTGTTAAAGATCTTGAGCAATTGGGCTATTTATACCGCAGCAAGAAAAAAGGTTTGGTGCTGGAAAATAAAAATAAATTAATTGAACTGTGGGTGGAAGCGTATCCATTGGAATTGCGTCCTCAGCTCAAACCGCAACGTTTTAAGGTAATGCAAACTGACTGGTGGAAAGAGCTCGATCATAAGCAATGGCAAAAGCTAAATATATGGTTAGGAGGGGAAGCAGCGGCTGCGGTTATAACTCGATACCTTTATCCTGAATTTGTCACAGTATATGGCAGGCCAGAGTTCACAAAGTTTGCTCAACTAATACAGCCAGCCAAAGATGAGTTTGGAAACTTTGAATTGTTGGAACCCTTCTGGAATTTTGAGGTTGAAGAAATAGGAAAAATTGATAAAGCGAAAGACGACACAAAGCAAAGACTTTGCCCACCACTACTAATATATGCTGATCTCATGGCAACAGGTGATGCACGTCAATTAGACGCGGCTGAAATAATACGGGAGAAATACCTTGCCACAGACTGAACGTGCAAAAGTTGATGAAAATTTTTATCAATTATTAGATTTATTTTCCTC
>CAYQUC010000216.1:0-2239 GCA_964420605.1 uncultured Thioalkalispiraceae bacterium
AAGTCAATGAATGTGTATCAGTGGATGATGTCGATTTACTGGCGGATGTTTATTTGCAGATATTACGTGAATTGCTCAGTTAAGAATACGCACAGAATCACCAGTGCAACAGGTGTTGGGTTGCTGTGTCTCTGAACGCTATTGGTCTGAGAAAATGTGTCGTAATAATCTAACGGAACACATTTAGAATCCAGTGTATCGGCTGTGGTCGGCCATGTGCTGTCAGTCTTGAGGTAATGTTTTTTTTATAGAAGTTACAACTTAAAATGTTTGATTGCAAGACCTAGTACAATTTTCGCGTTCCTCACACAATCTATCCTTATTCGTTATGTGCTTTTATTAGATAATTTAATTCCAAGATCTTTTCTGTACTCTACCATCTCTTTTCCTTTTTGATAGTACCTTCCATTTACTTGCCCTGCTGAAAATAAATGACCAATCAGAACTTGGAAATAATGAACTAACTCAAGATTATTGACATCATATTTACTTACGTATTCATCCAAAGATGAAATGAGTTTTTTTATCTTACTTTGTTGCGAATATTTTACTTTTAATGCATCACCATCAATAACAGCACCAGTAACAACTTTAGGTGTTGATGCATTATAAGTTCTTATTTTATGGCATTTATACCCTCTAGATTTTTTAATATATGATGTAACATAACTAACAAAATATTTAGGTATAATTTTTCCTGAAAAAGTCAGATCATCAACATAGACGCTGAATTGAATTTTCCTGGCCTTTGAATAACTGGACAAATGATTAAATACGGAAATATTTACATAAAATGCAAGCGACTGACTAATTGGACTACCTGTAGGAAGATGTCCATTAACACAACAAATTTTAGATAGCGTCTCAGCAATATCTTTACTACATCGAAAAGTTTTTATAAAACATTTTTCCACCATATCAACCGTAGTTGAAGGATAAAATCTTTTGATGTCAATTTTTACAAGAGCTTTCTCTCCAAGATGATTTCTTGCATTTTTTATATTAGAGCGCCCTTTAACACCAGAGTATAAATATGAAGGAGCTTCAATTCTAGAAAATAAATCATTAATACGGGCATGTACTCTTTTTAGCTGAGATTTTGGAATTTCTAATGATCGTTCACTTTCAGGAAGTTTAGAAAAATAATAGTTGTCATCCCCTCTTTTCAATATTTTTTTAACTGTTCGAGGTTTAATGAAAAGTATTTTAGCTAAGGCCTTATGACTATTGATTTTGTAGAAAGGGCTTTGATGTATTGGGTACTTATTCTTTGATTTTTTCATTAAAAGAGAACATCCATTTACTAAAATCTAAATATACCAATAAGATAGAGATCATTGAATTTTGAAGCTTTTCAAATATATAATGTTTTTTTTCAAAATCACCTAAGAGGGCTTTCATTACTTCTATGTCTACATGTAACGATGAAGAATAATAGGTGATAATTTGCATGGTTATATTTCTTAAACCTAATTCCATATCATGAATATGATTTTCAGGAACGCCGGTTTTAATGCTTAAATATGAAATATTATCTCCTATAATTTCTCTAAGGTGCACTAATACTTTAGATTTTTTCATAAGGTTGCATGTAAGTGGGTGATGCTTATAACAAATGTTATAACATTTGTGTTGCTATTCCTATATTTGATAATAGGGCAACGATAGCCATTTTCACTAACCATATTAGAATACCACCCAATACATGAATTACTAATGTTACCGCTTTAGGGTGCCGTAAAAGACCTCCTAAACCACCAATACACCGACTTCCAAATAGTTTTAAGCGTTTAAATAATTTCATTAATTAATCTCATTTTTACAATACAGCAGAATTACTGTATTTCACAGAGTAAAAATGAATCCACGCTAGAGATTGTTGGAAGATGTTACCCACTCACTAACCTGCACGAGCATCACAGCTCGTGCGAACCGGGCGCGGCAGCGATTGTTCGCCCGAACGCCTCACCGGATCAAGTAGAGTATAACTCCTCGGAATAATTCCAAATTTAAGCTATTGCTAATCTGTGGTTTTCTCTTATGAATATAACTTCATATAAAGCATTTAAAATATAGTAAATAATTAAAAAAAATCAAGTGCTAATTGATTTTAGAGCGGTTGGGTTGAGGCACGAACCGCATCAATAAATGAGGTCGTCTTGCATTGAAAGGATGTCAAAAACACTGTGTGTTGTCATGTTGTTGACCAAAGCTTAAGTTAATATCAATCCTTTAGTTT
>CAYQUC010000217.1:0-2232 GCA_964420605.1 uncultured Thioalkalispiraceae bacterium
AGCCGAGTTTTTTAATCGGCCAGCCAAATATGGCAATGGCCATTAAGGGTGAACCCCCCATTGCGTAAATATCACTGATCGCATTAGTGGCTGCGATTTGCCCAAATTCAAACGGATCATCCACTATCGGCATAAAAAAATCAGTGGTGCTGATAACGGAGGTGCCATCACCTAAGTCATATACGGCAGCATCATCTTTTGTTTCATTACCTACCAGTAAACGCGGGTCATGAAAGGGTGTGCTCGCTGTTTTAAGTATTTCTGCCAGTACACTGGGGGAAATTTTGCAGCCGCAACCGGCACCGTGGCTGTATTCTGTCAATTTTACTTTGGACATTTGTTTGCTTGTCTTATTTTGATGTTGATAGTAAAAAATGATTATACACCTATTTTAATAGATTAAAGGGTATCGGGAGGTTTCATTTTAGCCAGTTGGGTGATAGGTTGGTTTAGGTAAATACATCCATTTAGCAAGAATGGAAAAGTATCGCATTTACTATGGTTTAAATTGAAAAACACTGTTCAGAACACGGTTGTTTATATGTTGGTAATAAAAATTGTGCTTTGAACATAATAAATTGTTAATGATTGGAGTATAATGGAGGTGGAACAGGAATTTTATGGCATTAGGTTTTTATTATTAGTTAAAGCTTGAATGTAGACAATTATTTTTAGTATATTAGAATAAAAATAGAAGCTGAATCTTTTTAGCCCGTTTATATGTGCTTAGTAAAGAATTAAATTATGATGATGCATGCCGGATTATGGACGTTCCTCTATTACACTCTGTTCCTCGCCGGTGTCTTGCTGCCAGTTAGAACTGTTGCGGAGTCAACGACTGTTATTTCAAATGTTGTATCACAAAGTATTGAATCAGAAAGTCTGGACGACGATCTATGTTTTGAGTCAGAGGAAGAAGCGCTGCCAGATAATGCCAGTTCTGAAGAATTATTTTTTTCATTTCTCGATACGCCGCATCAAGTTATTTCATCAGGTGTCGAAATATTTGCAAAGAGTCTTGATGAGTTTTTTTCTGAAGACAAAGTTTTTTATGATGCAAGTGGCACCTATTTAAGACTAAGAGCCGATGCAGTCAGAGATGAAAATGGTGATATTAATTACACCGGAGATGTTCGTCTTAAATTGCGCTTGCCGAATACGAAGAAAAAATTAAAATTCACTATTGAATCCGACGCCGATAAACGACGGGATAATACGTCAGCGCAAACGGAAAGTACGCCAAGACAAGCAGTAAAAGAAAAAGATTATTTTGCCGGATTCCAGATTTCATTAGGGAAAGAGAAGAGCTGGCAGTTTAAGCCTTCAATCGGGTTACGTTTAAGCTCTGGTGTTGAGCTCTACACCCGATTGAGACTAAAAAGAAGATACAAGTTTGAAAAATGGAGTATTCATTTGGCTGAAACGCCTTTTTGGTTTAATTCAACAGGGGTAGGGCTTGACTCGTACTTGGAATTTAACAGAAAAATAAGCAAGGATGATCTATTTAGAGCATCGACATTTGCTCGCTGGACAAATAAAACGGATTATGTTCAATTCAGTCAGACATTTTTTATGTTTCATACTTTAAGTAAACGAAGGGCAATATTTTACTATGTGAGTGTCAATGATGTAAGCAAGTCGAATGTATTCGAAAAGTCTTATTTAATTGGTTCAACATATAGGCAAAATATCCATAAAGGTTATTTATTCGTTGAACTCATACCACAAATAAGATACCAAGAAAAAAATGATTTTCGTGCTGAATACTCATTAACATTACGCTTGGAAATTATTTTTAAAAAATAAAAGTAATAATGTCTGGCACTAGATTAAAAATGTGGTTGATGATACCAGATTAATTTAATTTTAACTTATTGTTTTTCAGGGGTACTTGAATGCAGGATGTTATTGGTATGTTTTAGTTCGGTTTCGATAAGTTTTTTTAGTTTATCTCGGCAGTTTGTTACCTTGCAATCGTCGGCATAGCGGCAGTCTAATTGAATATTGAGTACAAATTTATCTTCAATATCCAGCATGCAAACCAGCGCAATTTCTTCTCGTTCGGTTTCTGAACGTGCCTGCCCTAACAAGTCAATAGTACTGTATCCATCAATAAAACGCTTTCTTGCGAAATAGGTAATGTGATCAAAGTCATAGTGCCCAAAACATCCCAGATTACTGTTGACCATAACTTATACACCTGACTACATAATTTCAGTTACGCACAGTAAA
>CAYQUC010000218.1:0-2209 GCA_964420605.1 uncultured Thioalkalispiraceae bacterium
CCACCTGCGCCAGTGAATGGTTCACCAGCTACCAGCCCTGGTAACGGTGATCCAAAGCAAGATAGTATGCACGATCCACGCAGCATGTTAGTTGGTACTATTGGTAAGCGTGCATTAATGCGCTGCATTAATATGGGCATGGCTAAACATTCCATGCACATTCATGCGAATCATTTAGAATGGTTAACGGATAATCGTCGAAGAGTTGAAGGTTCTTTAGCGGGTACTACTCCTACTGAAAAGGATGTTATTCCTTTGACTGGTAAAGGCGGTATTTGTGATGTGATTTATCCTTTTGATGCACCACCTGATGCATGGCCTGTTTTTAATGAAGCGACAATTACGACAGCAGAGTCTGAAGGTAGAAAAATTGCATACCCAATGCATTTTCACGATGAAATGACTCAATCGGCTAATGGCGGTTCGTATTTGTTTGGCACGATGACCGATGTGTTTTATAAACCGAAAACGTAAAACTGTGGTGTTATTAACGAACAAAGTGTAAATGAAAAGGATATAAGTTATGTTTAAATTAAAAGAACTAGTGATGAATGGCGGCGGCATGGGCGGCGGCATGGGAAATGGCGGCGGCAATAATGGCGGTGGTGGTATGGGCGGTAGTGCTTGTTATATTTACGATGATGAACAAGCAACTCAAACCGGTGGGCAAAGTCCTGTTGATGGTGTTGTTAATGGGGTTCCTGTAGTACCGGATGTTATTTTTAATCGTAGAGTCTACATGAATGGTAGTATGACCATGGATGATGGTGCTGTCATTGAAATGTGGGGTTTTAGTGATCCGACTGCAGGTAATGGTGGCGGCGGCATGGGAGGTGGTAATCTTCCATTTCCATCTCCTGCAATAATTCTTACTGCGGGTGACGTTGCTCATACAAAATTGGATGTTGGCATGATGGGCGGCGGCGGTGGCAATGATGCCATGATGTGGAAACACACCATTCATCATCATGGCATTGAGCCTGAATATCGAAGTGATGGTGTTGGCCATACGTCGTTTGATGTTGCCGGTAGTTTTACTTATCAATGGAAGCCAAAATTCCCCGGTACGTATTTTTATCATTGTCATGTTAACACTGTGTTACATGCTGAGATGGGTATGTATGGTGTGCTGATTGTTCGTCCCAAACTAGATACACCTACGGAAAAATATGCTAATGAAAATCCAACAAGCCGTTATGATGTTGAAGCAATCTGGGCAGTGGATGAGATTGATCCAGCTTGGCGTGTCGGTGCAATGAATTGGGCTTATGGTACTTGTGGTGATGCACCTAATGTGCAACTAAATGTACTAAACCCAAAATATTTTATTATCTCAGGAGTTGATGGAACTAAAGTAGGTAATGGACTAGGGAATAATGCAAGTTCGGCCTATAAACCAGGCTCCCCTGTTGCTGCTACTGTAGCGCCAGGTAAAAAACTATTGATTCGTTATATTGTTGCGGGTTATTTGCCTCAAATGTTAAAACTTCCTCAAGGTTTAACTGGACAAATCATTGCTTCTGATGGTCGGCCATTACCTAAACCAATTACAATTGATAGTAATACACCATTGAATACGGTATCTGCCGAGCGTTATGATATTATGATTACAATTCCTAATAATGCTTCTGGTGACTATATGGTTGAGTTTGAAATTCAAGATTGGATTTCCGGTAACGCAGTAGGTACTGCGACTACTCGAATTACAGTAGGATAGTGTTTTGATGTTTATTTGTAATTAGCTAAATTACTCCAGCTTTAGCAACCATTTGCGTTGCTAGAGTGTGGAGTTGTTATTTATATTCAAAAACCTTCAAATTTCCCATACATTTTTCACCCTTTTAAGCACATCGCTTTGTATAAACTATCGTCTATACTCGAAAGTATTATCCTATAATAAAAGTGTATCGATCTAAATTCCCTTTATTTATTTGTATAATTTTTATTTCCAAAAATAATTAATAACCGGGTTTAAGAACATTAATCTCGTTCGCGTTGATAATCCATATTACTCATTTCACGTAATGGAGAATTTCAATGGGCTTAATTGAACGTATAAAAACTTGGGCATTAAATAATTTACCGCTGATTTTTGCCATTCTTCGAAATACTATTCCAATTTTACGAACAAAAAAAATTACAGTAGTGTCACGATTTACGGATGTTCAAGAAGTGCTTGAGCGGCCAAATGTGTTTGGAGTGACTTATG
>CAYQUC010000219.1:0-2127 GCA_964420605.1 uncultured Thioalkalispiraceae bacterium
TCCGAAGCCAAAGGTCGGACGTTCGAATCGTCTCGGGCGCGCCATTTTGACCCCTGCCCCCAAACAGAGTGTTTTCTCTATACCCTGTGCATATCTAATCTGTACCTCGGTGTTTAAAATCACCAAGGGCCGAATTTAACAACATTTCTGGAGTTAAATGGTAATATTTTTCCTGCACCAAGCTAAATGATTAGGCAGTGTTATTGTTTAAATTTTGATAAAGCTTCAAATTCCTCAAGTTGTAAATCATCTAAATAGCTCAGGTTTTCTTTTAGAGCAGTTTCAATTTCTTCGGCCTCGCCGACTCCTTGTTTCAGTGCATCGAGGAGAGCATCTATCGCAGCAATACTGATTTCAATATCCTCATCATTGATCATAGCAGTCAGCTCATTTACGCTGCTATCATCTTTGTTTGATACAAGTTGATCAATATATTGCTCGCGTTCATTTTTATCAACTGAATAACGAGTGCTATCGTCGGAAGTGATTATATCTATGTTTTCGTTATCTGATTCAGATTCATCCTCTTGCATCACGAGCTCTTCATATTCTTGTTTTTGCCATTCATCATGAGTCATCATCGCAAATGTGTTTGTCATCTTCTCTTTGTTAATCAATTGACCACTTACCAAAGAAGCTAAACCTGAAATTCTTTTATCATAGGGATGACGCGATAAAAAATGTACGCGTTTCATAATAACTTTGTTCTGGTTGTATAAATCGATATTCGTCCAGATATGAGATAAAGTTTGTAGTAATTGAACAGAATCCTTGCTATATAATTGGGCGATAATTTGTTCAATATTTCTGTCAGAGTTATTCGCTGTTTTCTTTGTATCTTCCTTCGTTATTTTTACCGTTTTATGCGGCAAATCATTTGAGCTTTTGACAAATGCTACATCTTTAAAAACGGAGGGTTCATGTTTTTTTTCATTATTAATAAGATAAAATGAAACCAAACTAATAGATATGACAATTATTATAGTTTTTGTATTAAACAAATGCATTTTAAGTGACCTAACTATTTGATGAAAAAGGAATTGTTATTGAATTAAGAGCACGTAATAGTATTGTTTTAGTCAGCCCGACATCAATTTTCAAAAACTATTACGTGCACTTTCACGATTTACTTTCTAAATAACGCACTACTTAGATAATCTTTACGCTTATCACCTTTAGCAAATCTATTAAATTCATTCAAACGTAGAAAAGTACCGCTTGTTTGACTATAGTCTCGAATAGCATCATAGCGGGTAGTTTTAAACCCGCTGTTACGATACGCAGTAAAACCTTTAGCATAATTTGAAGAAATACTTGAACTATTTGGTAAAGCTCTGACGGTAGTATGAACACAAGGGGTTGGGCTACATGAGCCATATGATTTAAAATATAAACGCCCTCTTTTCTTGGTTACAACAATTTTTATAGTTCCACGAGTAGAAGGGTTTACGTTGTGCCAAGTGCCCGTTAAACGACTTGTATTACTTGGTTCTAGAGCAGAAGATGGTGCAGCAAAAAGTACACCGGCAACAACAGATACATACGATAATATTCTTAATAATTTCATTTTTAATCTCCAAAAATTAATGATGTTATGGATAACACTTAAGTTACAATCCCCGGATTTAACAACTAGGAGCACCTAAGAAATTAGTTTTCTTAGGCACAGTGCTATACTACAAATTTAGTCATTGATAATCAGTGAGCTTTTACATTCTAATTATGTGAAATATTCACTTTGCAAAGTACTAGCGTTTCCAAAAGCCACTATCTTGTTTACCTCCTAAAATGAACAACGAAACAATATCTATAATGATGACAAAGCCCCACAACTCTTTTTAGACATATTAGGAAAATTTGTTACCGGTTATAATTGACTTTGTCACGAATACAATCTAACGGCTAATTTGGGACTTGGCTTACTGTATCTGGAGAGAATACAGTGTTTTCAGCGCCTAATATGTTCCAGCTTTTAGCGTTATTTATTTCCAATTTAACAACAAGCACGATTTTAATTATTGCGCGTTGGTGATATGGTAGAGTCCCTGAAAAACAAGACTAAGGAGAGCCAGTCATGGCTTTAGTATCATTGCGACAACTTTTGGATTATGCAGCTGAACATAGCTT
>CAYQUC010000220.1:0-2020 GCA_964420605.1 uncultured Thioalkalispiraceae bacterium
AGTCGCGCGCCTCGCGCAAGTCATGCAAAAAACTATCGAGAGTATCTTGCGATGCCGCGAAGGGCAGGGCGTCTCCACGTCGATCAATTTTTATAATTTCATCGAGATAAGCACCCGTTGCCGTGAGGGCGGGAACGCCATGCTCAACCACATTTCGATTTCCACGCAGACGATTATAGATTTTGAGAAAATGCTCAATATGCGCTTTTATGTCAGCATTTTGCTCAAATTTATAGACAAGGTAGCCAATAAATTCTGCTCTGGTCACATTGCCCATGAACGCGAAAATATGCGCGGCCACATCCGGGTCTACGGTTAAATAGTTGTGGCCAAGTTGCTGAAGGTCATGTTCGAGATAGTTCCACTCAATCGCAATATGGCCAACGGCCAGGGCATAACGATTTTTGTCGTGGTGGTGTGCCATCGCGGCGGGCTCCGCTGTCAGATAGAGGCTGGTGCTGCCGGAGAGATTCGAACTCTCGACCTCCCCCTTACCAAGGGGGTGCTCTACCCCTGAGCCACGGCAGCGAAAGGGTCTTGTGCGGATGCGGACCCTTGGGTGAGGCGGCGGTATAGCGTGTGGGGTGTGGCTTGGGAAGCGGTCAGCGGCCAAAAACCGCGTAGCTAGCCCGAAACCCCAAAACGCTCAAATATCTCTTCGTCTATGCGTCTCGGTTTGCGGGATTGTGCATCAATTAGACACCAGTCGGTCAGCACCCTCGCGGAAAACCGCGTTGCGCCGATTTTTCGGATATCCACATGGCGGGCAAATCGCGGGCCGGCGGCACGCCCAAGCCAGGTTCGGATTTCTACTGTTTCATCACAAAGAACCTGATCGCGGTAATCAATTTCGTGGCGAAGCACGACCCAAACATATTTTTGCAGGAGGCTGGGGCTCGCTAGGCTCCGCCAATGCGCGGTTGCTATCTCCTGCGCCCAGAAAAGATACACCGCATTATTGACATGCCCCAGCTCGTCAATGTCGTTGTCGCTGGCGGTACGCGGCATCATGGCGGCAGTCTCAAAAGACGCCGCACCAATCAGATTACCGCCAATAAGATCAGAACTGCTCATAGAGGTGATCTACGCCATTGCACGGGTTGGAAAAACCTGAATTGTCAGTCTGCCCTCTGGTCAGGGTATTGGCGCCTCCAATTGGACTTGACGCGATGGTCACCAAGGCTTTTAGTCCGCGCCAATGTCGAAAAAACCTCACAATCAAGCCGATTCACAAGATCAACAGACGGCGGCCCCTAAAAAGCCGAGCTCAGTGAATAAAGCTCACAACAATGACAAGCGCGAGGCGAGGCTAGCCGAGGCGTTGCGCGCTAATCTGCGCCGCCGTAAGTCACGCGAACAAGATGAGAAAGATAGCTAAATGGATAAGCTGGCGATAATTGGCGGGCGACCGCTTTATGGGGTGGTCCCGATCAGCGGCGCCAAGAATTCGGCGCTGAAGGTGATGGCGGCGGCGCTCCTATCGGATGAGCCGTTAACCCTCACCAATGTGCCGCGATTGGCCGATGTGGATATGCTGTTGCGGTTGCTGGCCCAGCATGGCGTCGAGCAGAGCTTTGATGGATCGACTTTGCGCCTTCATGCAAAGACCATTATCTCGACCGAGGCTCCGTATGATCTGGTGCGGAAAATGCGCGCCAGTTTCAATGTGTTAGGGCCGCTTCTTGCGCGTGAGGGCAAAGCCAAAGTGTCGCTTCCGGGGGGCTGTGCGATCGGCGCCCGCCCAGTGGATCTGCACTTAAAGGCGCTCACCGCCATGGGCGCAAAGATCGAGCTCGATGAAGGCTATGTGATCGCTGAAGCTCCAGGTGGGCTGAAAGGCGCGGAGGTCGCTTTTCCGTTCGTGTCGGTTGGGGCCACCGAGCACATGATGCTTGCCGCCGTATTGGCCAAGGCTGAGACGAAGATTGAGAACGCCGCCCGGGAGCCCGAGATTGAAGATCTGGCGATTTGCTTGAACGCCATGGGCGCGAGGGTTGAGGGTGCAGGGACGTCCACCATC
>CAYQUC010000221.1:0-2009 GCA_964420605.1 uncultured Thioalkalispiraceae bacterium
GCGGTGAATGACGGTCCTGTTGGTGTTGATGATGTTGGCAGTGCGATTGAGGATGTGACCCTTTCTGTCGATGCTGTATCGGGTCTCATTGGCAATGACAGTGATGTTGATGGAGATGTGTTGAGCATCACCGGGTTTACGATTGCCGGTGATGGCACGTCCTATGGGGCGGGTGCCACGGCGGTGATTGGCGGTGTCGGGTCATTGACGATCAATGGCGATGGTTCCTACAGCTTTGTGCCTGCGGGCGACTACAATGGTGTTGTGCCTGTTGCCACCTATACACTGAGCGACGGGTTGGCGAGTGATACGGCGACACTGACGATTGCCATTGCGGCGGTGAATGACGGTCCTGTTGGTGTTGATGATGTATTCAGCACCAATGAGGATACGACGTCTTTGGCGCTTGATCTTGTTGGCAATGACAGTGATGTTGATGGAGATGTTCTGTCGGTTCAGTCGATCAGCGGGACGCTGTTGACGCCTGGTACGGCGCAGACGATTGCGGTTGCCAACGGGGTGGTGAATGTCTCGGCCCTTGGGGTTGTGACGTTCAGTCCTTCTGCCAACTATAACGGGGCGGTGTCGTTTGACTATGTTGTGAGTGATGGCACGAGTACGGATACGGCGACGGTCAGTGGTACGGTTGTTGCGGTGAATGACGGTCCTGTTGGTGTTGATGATGTTGGCAGTGCGATTGAGGATGTGACCCTTTCTGTCGATGCTGTATCGGGTCTCATTGGCAATGACAGTGATGTTGATGGAGATGTGTTGAGCATCACCGGGTTTACGATTGCCGGTGATGGCACGTCCTATGGGGCGGGTGCCACGGCGGTGATTGGCGGTGTCGGGTCATTGACGATCAATGGCGATGGTTCCTACAGCTTTGTGCCTGCGGGCGACTACAATGGTGTTGTGCCTGTTGCCACCTATACACTGAGCGACGGGTTGGCGAGTGATACGGCGACACTGACGATTGCCATTGCGGCGGTGAATGACGGTCCTGTTGGTGTTGATGATGTTGGCAGTGCGATTGAGGATGTGACCCTTTCTGTCGATGCTGTATCGGGTCTCATTGGCAATGACAGTGATGTTGATGGAGATGTGTTGAGCATCACCGGGTTTACGATTGCCGGTGATGGCACGTCCTATGGGGCGGGTGCCACGGCGGTGATTGGCGGTGTCGGGTCATTGACGATCAATGGCGATGGTTCCTACAGCTTTGTGCCTGCGGGCGACTACAATGGTGTTGTGCCTGTTGCCACCTATACACTGAGCGACGGGTTGGCGAGTGATACGGCGACACTGACGATTGCCATTGCGGCGGTGAATGACGGTCCTGTTGGTGTTGATGATGTATTCAGCACCAATGAGGATACGACGTCTTTGGCGCTTGATCTTGTTGGCAATGACAGTGATGTTGATGGAGATGTTCTGTCGGTTCAGTCGATCAGCGGGACGCTGTTGACGCCTGGTACGGCGCAGACGATTGCGGTTGCCAACGGGGTGGTGAATGTCTCGGCCCTTGGGGTTGTGACGTTCAGTCCTTCTGCCAACTATAACGGGGCGGTGTCGTTTGACTATGTTGTGAGTGATGGCACGAGTACGGATACGGCGACGGTCAGTGGTACGGTTGTTGCGGTGAATGACGGTCCTGTTGGTGTTGATGATGTTGGCAGTGCGATTGAGGATGTGACCCTTTCTGTCGATGCTGTATCGGGTCTCATTGGCAATGACAGTGATGTTGATGGAGATGTGTTGAGCATCACCGGGTTTACGATTGCCGGTGATGGCACGTCCTATGGGGCGGGTGCCACGGCGGTGATTGGCGGTGTCGGGTCATTGACGATCAATGGCGATGGTTCCTACAGCTTTGTGCCTGCGGGCGACTACAATGGTGTTGTGCCTGTTGCCACCTATACACTGAGCGACGGGTTGGCGAGTGATACGGCGACACTGACGATTGCCATTGCGGCGGTGAATGACGGTCCTGTTGGTGTTGATGATGT
>CAYQUC010000222.1:0-1994 GCA_964420605.1 uncultured Thioalkalispiraceae bacterium
AGGAGAGCGATGCTTGGTAACAGGTGTCGCTTATCCGACCCCGCAACCTACCAATGAACCCAACTTACCGCGTTTACGGCAGTCCTAGTGTATGCGATTATGTGCTCTCATGGTGTTGCATATATTGGATCGCCGCTAAGTTCGGAACATATTACTAATGAATCATTTACCCCATATAAATTTGTAACGTTTTTCACAACATCATAGAACCATTTATCAGCATCTGGGGAAACAATAATCTTAGTTAAAAAAGTTCCCAACTCTACATCTAGTAGCTCACCCTCTTTAGGAAGCTCCTTTCCTTCGATCGGGAGAGAATTTTTCGGAAGTCCACCTTCAAAACAATTTGGTGGATACAATGTTTTTATTAATCTTACTTCTGATTCGTGAGCGAATGCTATTCTTTTATAATGAAATACGTCTGTCGGACAAAATATTTCAGCTTTATCAGAAGTATAATTGATATACCTTACTTCTTGTATGTATCCACCATTTTCTTCAGCTAATGATTCTAATAATTCACGGGTAGTTACAACAGCAACACAATTTTTACTTAAACCGTATAGTTGCCACATAGCATCAGATTCATGCTCGCTTTTATGCCAACAAGAAACGGTTACAAATTTTTTCCAGTCTTCCCCTTTGAAACCAAATTGATTAAAATCATTTTTGTTCTTATATGGATAAGACCCTTCAAATTTATCTTTAAATTGATCTCCCCTTGGGCAATGGAGCTGTGCTCCTTTTAAAAGAAAAACATATTTTTCTAAGTTCAAATACCTCCGAAGTATCATTATCGTGGAGTGTATGACCGAGTGGCATCAATTGCTGCTTTCTTATACGCATCGAATAAAGCTTCCTTAGAAAAGCTCCTATTCCCAAAAATTCTATATACTATATTTCCCTCAGATGTTGTACTAGCTTTCATTTCTTCGTTAAAGCGCATCATTAACAGTGTTTCTCGCTCAATCTTTCCTTTATAAATGAGAGTAATTTGCCTAACGAGTCGTTCAAACTCCTCTCTATCATTGTCAGTAGCACCTTCAAAGACAACTTCATTATCAGAGAAAGCCCTTTTTATTGAAGAAAGTATTCCCATTTATAACCTCCATTAGCTACATTATGGTTAATTAGACTGAATCGTATTTAATCAGACAAGTTTTTACCAGTTAATTCTAGTGTAGTATATGCATATTAAAAATGTGAAAAAAGCAATAAAATATTGGAATCGTGTTTCTTTTCAACATAACCACTGATTAACAGGCTAATTCGCGCTGATAAGTTGATATTTGTCATCAAATCAGGCGAGTTTTCCTGATAACTGTAACAGGTACTTTCGAGCTTATAAGTTGTTATTGGTCAGCAATCCGGGCGAATTTTCTTGTACTTTTTTCAATCCTGATTGATTCTATTGACGTTATTAGCGTATGTCAATACAACTAAACCCAAAGTTTTTTCCTGATTACTCACTAGCTTCAGACACTTTAACGGGGGCTATATATAAGTTGTTTAAAATTAACGACTCGCTATTAATTAAATTTAATCCACAAGCTCAATACTAATGTTTCAATATTAACTATCGACTATTTTTCAGTAGCTTACAATGTCGTTAACTAAATGGCTGAAGCTTGTGGGTAATCAGGAAGTTTTTGATAAGGTGTTGCTGTGTATGCGTGTTAAGCGTTATTCCATTTATGCTGAACGTAGTTATTATTACTGGAGTCATCAATTATTTTGATATCATTGGCTTACTGATAAAGGCCAGTTATTGTTAAATAGCTCGTGTAAATTGTGATAAGGAACGAATTCCAACACCACTCAACTCGATAATCAAACTAAATTTGTGTCAAATATTCCTCAGATATCTATATTTTATATATTTTATATATTCGTGTATTGGCAAACATTCAATACACTTGACTAATACGTTCGCGTAAACACGCCAGATTCTCTTCCGGCAGTTGAACTACAAGTTGAATCTGTACACCAAAATC
>CAYQUC010000223.1:0-1993 GCA_964420605.1 uncultured Thioalkalispiraceae bacterium
GGTAGGCTTCGTGCCTAAAGATAAATTACAGTTTATTTCATTACTGTAATTGTTAAACAATTATAAATTAATTTAACTTAAATGGAATTTACCCATGAAAATTAAATCAAAACTAACTACAGTATTTTTATTAGTGATGCCATCACTGGTTGTAGCTGTTTCTGATCCAAAAATATTGGCACCAGGTGGCATAGGTCCAACCATTGAAGCCCTACAATCCACTATTGGTTTGCAAAGTGACGATGTCAATCTTCGTACCGGGACGGTACAGTTAAGAAATGTTGATATAACCGTGCCTGGAAATGGTGGTATGGATATTATTGTGAGCCGTGTCTATAAAAAAAATACGCTTCCTAACTACGGTGCAGCCCATTTAATGGGAAATTGGGAAGTTGAACTACCCAAAATATCAGCCGCAGCACCTGTAATAGACAAAAACACATGTTTGGAGCCTAATCCTGGGATATTAATTGTTGAAAACGAGACTGTTCAAAATCCAACGGCAACAGCATATGTTAATCAACTTGATTGGGATGATAATTCTCGGCGGAATAAGTCTGGTACTCTAAAAGTCTCGGCTACAAATAAAACGACCTGGGAAAAACCATTTAAAGTATCTGAGATTATTAAAGAGACAGATGGCCGTTGGGGTTCACCTTTAGGTATCACAATAACACAACCATCTGTTATACCACCTAATACAGTCAAAGTTCGCAATTTTTTAGGGCTAACATTAAGCATACCCGGACAAGCCAATAAAGATTTAATACGACCCACAGCTTCATCCGTTGGCGCAGGTAATGCGTATATTACGACTGATTACTGGAAAGCAAACTGTATTGCAAATGGTTTTTCAGTCGTATCACCCGATGGTACAGAATATACTTTTAATACCAAGTTTGTTTCAACGTCTACTGCGGAAGAAGCATGGATATATAGACCCGCGAGTGCACCTAGATTTAAGCCTAAAAAAGGCACTCCTAATCTACGTAGTCTAGTTCATTATTATCCTACGCGTGTCCAAGATAAATACGGTAATGCATTAATTTATACCTATGTTGGTAATTCAACGAGGTTACGTATCTCAAAAATAGCAAGTGATCTCCCTGTGGACGATCCACTTTATCGTAGCGTTGATTTTCGTTATGTCACCCAACAAGGTTTTACTTTTATTGAAGAAATAGAGGCTAATGGTCAAATATGGAAATACAGTTATTCTTCCGCAGCCTTACTGGAAGTGACACAACCCGATAGTGGTAAGTGGTTGTATACCTATAGTGGTGCTTCGTTGACTGATCGAGCTGCTTCTGGCATCACTAGTATAATAAATCCATTAAAAGGAAAAATAGAATACACATACCTAAGAAAACCAGCAAATTATTTTGGTGGTACAGTATCAAAAGAGAATGTTTCTGTTATCCAGTCCCGAACGATTTCAGGACCGGGTTTGATAAGCAACACAACACAATATCAATTTACGCCAGTGCCCAATAATGCATCACGAATCCAAACAAAAATTGGAACAATAGACAGTTTGCAAATTCTTGAGTTTCACAATCCAAATGATTGGCAGCTTGGTGCGTTAATGCAACAACAATTTTACCAAAGCCCCGTCGATTTATCAGTTGAAGCTAATTTAACTGCGGTTGATGTAACTAGCTTATCTCTTTTACAGGTTGTGACAAACACATGGAATAAATTACCCACTATTGGAACCGATCCGGTACAAAGACGAGCCGGTTCACCTAGAATCGACAACCCAGCACGTTATAGCCCGCGAGTATTGGCTAGTTCGCTAGTAACATTAGACGGTTCTGATTACAAAACCGCCTACTCCAATTTCGATGCATTTGGAAATCCACAAACCATCAGAGAAACCTCGGGTGCTTTAATCGACACCACCAATTTAATTTACGAAAACGACAAAACAACCACATTAACCTATAAAAACGATAAATTAATTTGGGTCTTAGGATTACCCGTATCAAGCACC
>CAYQUC010000224.1:0-1989 GCA_964420605.1 uncultured Thioalkalispiraceae bacterium
ATAACCATTATAAACGTCTGGAAAATGGTCAGAAAAAAGACGAAGTTGAATTATCTAAAAGTAATATTTTATTGTTAGGGCCTACCGGTAGTGGTAAGACACTTTTAGCCGAAACCTTGGCACGATTATTAAATGTACCATTTACAATAGCAGACGCGACAACATTAACTGAAGCTGGCTATGTTGGTGAAGATGTTGAGAACATTATTCAAAAATTATTACAGAAATGTGATTATGATGTTGATGCAGCTCAAACCGGTATCGTGTATATCGATGAAATCGATAAAATTTCAAGAAAATCGGACAATCCTTCTATTACTCGAGATGTATCTGGAGAAGGGGTACAGCAAGCACTGTTAAAGTTAATTGAAGGTACGGTGGCATCAGTGCCTCCTCAAGGTGGACGAAAACATCCACAGCAAGAATTTTTACAAGTTGATACCTCTAATATTTTATTTATTTGTGGCGGTGCATTTGCTGGCATGGATAAAATTATTCGAGACCGTTCTGAAAAAGGTG
Organism: uncultured Thioalkalispiraceae bacterium; assembly: GCA_964420605.1. GTDB lineage: Bacteria > Pseudomonadota > Gammaproteobacteria > UBA6429 > Thiohalophilaceae > CAYQUC01. The sequence goes on from CAYQUC010000224.1 coordinate 520, forward strand.
GAATTGGTTTTTCTGCAGAAGTGCGCAGTAAAGATAATAAAAGAGACATTACAGAAGTACTTCGCTCTATTGAACCTGAAGATTTAATTAAATATGGATTAATACCAGAGTTTGTTGGTCGACTTCCTGTTGTTGCAACTCTGGGTGAGCTTGATGAAGACGCTTTGGTTCAGATTTTAACCGAACCAAAAAATGCGCTGACCAAACAGTATGCAAAATTATTTGAGATGGAATCTTGTGAGTTAGTGTTCCGTGATGAAGCTTTACGTGCAATTGCAACTAAAGCAATGGAAAGAAAAACGGGTGCTCGTGGTTTACGCTCGATATTAGAATTTACATTATTAGATACAATGTACGATTTGCCTTCATTAGAGAACGTTGAAAAAATAGTTATTGATGAAGGTGTGATTACTGAAGAAAATGATCCATTAATTATTTACCAGGCACCAGAGAAACGAACAGCTACTGACGAAATGTAAACACTTTATAAGTATGTGTTGTTATTTTTTCATAGATTTGGTCTAAACTTTATATTATTGAGAATTTGAACATTGAAATTTAGTTTTCTGTCTCAATATTATAAATACTATCAATAATTAAATAATGGAATTAAGTTATGTCTGATGTGATTGATGATCAACTCACTGCAATACCTGTTTTGCCATTACGCGATGTAGTGGTATACCCTCATATGGTTATTCCCTTATTTGTCGGACGCGAAAAATCAATTCGCGCCTTAGAAGATGCCATGGAAAATGATAAACAAATATTACTGGTTGCTCAAAAGAGCGCTGCTCAGGATGATCCTGAACCAGATGATGTTTTTCGAATTGGTACTGTTTCCAACATTTTACAACTGTTAAAATTACCTGATGGCACCGTCAAAGTGCTGGTTGAAGGTAATGAACGCGCTCGTGTAGTACACTTCCTTGGATCAGATGATTATTTTATTGCTCAAGTAGTAAAATATGGCGAAGACGATTTGGAAGACAAACAGGGTGATGTGTTAATGCGTTCATTAACCACTCAGTTTGATCAGTACGTAAAATTAAATAAAAAAGTGCCGCCTGAAATATTGACCTCGTTATCAAGCATTGATGATTCTTGTCGACTAGTTGATACCATTGCGGCAAACATGTCATTAAAAGTTGATGAAAAACAAAAAATTCTCGAAATTCCGACTTTACGTGAACGCTTTGAACATTTAATGGGAATGTTAGAATCAGAAATTGATTTATTACAAGTAGAAAAACGTATTCGTGGCCGAGTCAAACGGCAAATGGAAAAAAGTCAGCGTGAGTATTATCTCAATGAACAAATGAAAGCCATCCAGAAAGAACTTGGTGATTTAGATGAAGCACCAAATGAGATGGAAGAACTAGAGCAAAAGATTGAAAAGTCAGGCATGTCAAAAGAAGCAAAAACTAAGGCCACTAGTGAACTTAGTAAACTTAAGATGATGTCTCCAAT
>CAYQUC010000225.1:0-1885 GCA_964420605.1 uncultured Thioalkalispiraceae bacterium
GTTCCTTCCTTGTCATACTGGATCTCTTTAATAGTAATAATAGTCACATAAATATTAGTTGTCAACTGACAACTCTAATAACCGTCGGTAAATTAAACTGTATTACACTATAAAAAAAGTAAGAGTTAAATAATAATCATCCTAATTTATTGATTAATATACGCAAATTACAACATTGACTGTCCTGTTTGCAGCATCATGATTGAAAGAGACATAGTGGTAATGGTTCTCAAAAAATCAACTGATAACGACTTGCGGTACCTTCGCCTAGTTTTTGTAAAAACTGTTTATCACTAAGTGTTTTCAATGCATACTGAATTGTACGCCGTGGTATCGCAATATTTGCTTCAATATCTGCAACTTTCAAACGTTTTTCCGGACTGAATTTAAAACAATTTAAAACAGTCAACGCCGTTTCAGAAAGACTAAGGTAATCGGCATATCGTTTTCGGTATAACTTTATATCGGCAATAGCATCATCAAACATATTTAAAAAAAATAAGATTAAATTATCATACTGATATTCAGATGGGTCTATTTTAAATTTTCCATTGGAACATTGTTCTAAAACCGTATAATACTGCATTTTATTTTTTTCAATATGACGATCAATTGAAATATTAGAAACCACAGCAGTTAAATACTTATCATCTGATTGCAGTAAAATTAACAAAAACAATGCACGCCCTATTCGACCATTGCCATCTTGAAAAGGATGAATGGCTAAAAACCGAAATACAAACTCAATTGCTATGAGGATCGGCCAATGATAATCATCAATAGTCTCATTATACCATTGTACTAATTCACTCATGGCGATATCCGTCATCACACCAGGATCTGTTGGCTCTAATACAACACTCTCTACACCGGTGGCGTGGTTAACAGAAACAACTTTATTCACTACTGTCTTGTATTGTCCGGCATAATGACTAGCTGCTGGATAATGTTTTAACAAATCATAATGTAAACCTCGAATAGTATTCTCGGTTAATGGTTTTAGATCAGCAGCCTGTAAATAAATCGTCGTTAATACATCTCGTGTACCAACAACTTCTTCAATGCTTCTTTCTCTGTCTTTAGATAGCTTATCAATAATAAATGCTTTCTTTTCATCAAATGCAGTTGGCTTATCATCTTGCGATAAAATAGTATCAACCCACTCAATTTCGATATTCGTTAAAACTGCATTCTCAATACGTGTAGAAGCACCAACATTACTAATAAGAGCAGATTTATTTAAGTAGCGTTTCTCATCATCACTACAAATCGATAAAACCTGATTAGTTTCAATTAAAGAAGCTTGTAAGTCTTTAAGGACTTTTTCTATTTTTTTGGAAGGAATAAATGACAACACGGTAGTTAAACTCTATGTGATTACATGGATTAATTATGACCTAATGCGCAGGAATGCGCAACAACAGTTAAATATATATTGCGCATTCATGCGCTACGAATAGTACTTAATAAACAATGGCTTACATTGGGATGCTAGTATTCACACCTGGAACTTGCCAAAAATAATACCACTTCCAACTTTTGAAATAATGATTCACACATATATTTTAATATCAAACTTTGAAATCTGACGATTACAACAATTTAATCAAAACGTATATTCCTAAATCAAAGCTAACAACTTATAGGTAATATTTAGATTTTTAGTTAATAACAAGCTTGCCATAAAGTTTATGAGAATTACCTGTTGTCTAGCAATACGAGATTCTGAAGCTTCATTGCAGTATCAATATATTCAATTTTATCAACTATAGATTTTTCTGAAGAGCCAATTCTAATAATAAAAAATCACCATTTTGTATAGGATTCTTCCCACCATTCATTGAATCCCCTTTCGCGACGGCAATAAAATGTTTCGCAGGATCGA
>CAYQUC010000226.1:0-1825 GCA_964420605.1 uncultured Thioalkalispiraceae bacterium
ACCCAAACTTGCTACCTAGTGCGAAAACCAGAGGAACGGATTTGACTCCGGTTTTTTGGTTGTCTATTTCGCCAGACCATTTCAACTGACCGGCTGAAAATGGTCAGCAGCCGGTGGGCCACCTTGCGAATCGCTCAATCCCGAACAACGAGAGACGGATCATCAGGTGAGGCTCGTGATCGGCCGAGAGCTTGGCCATGAGCGGCGCGAGGTCGTCAGTGTTTATTTGGGCCGATGACGCTCTGGCGAGAGTCATCGCAGAGTAGAAGACCGCTCGTACCGGTTAACAATTTTCGAGACTCGTAATAATTCCGGCTACATCGTCTGCGGGGTAATACACTCTCCGACCAACTTTTCGCCCACAGGCCTTTAGCGCCCGCGTACGTGCATCGCTGGGACAACAGAGGCTGTAACGCAGACCACCGGTCGATCGGCCAAGAAGCTCGGCGAGTTGGGTCTGTGACAATAGTGGACCAAAGCGATCCAAAAGATGAGAAGTCAGGTTATCTTGCGTAGATGCTGTCGTTGGTTGCATGTTATCTCCTGGTAAATTTTTGTTCGGGCATGCATAGCGAAACATGGTGCAACTTGGGTTGACCACAGGAAACTGATGCAGATCTGTGTCGGATTTATCGCAACTACGGCAAACTAACGAATGCCAAGTTGGTCCAGCCGGTGAACGAGATCCTCTGCGCGAAGGTGGGTGTAGCGGCGGAGCATTTGCATGGACTTATGACCAGAGATCGCCGCCACTTCCTGGTCGCCCAAGCCTGCCTCGACCAGCCGAGAAACTGCTTCGTGGCGCAGGTCGTGAAAGCGCAAACCCTTGATGCCTGCAGACTTGAGCCTTCGGTGCCATTCCAGTTTGAATTCGTAAGACCTGCGCTGACCGTCTCTGCCCGGCTCACCGAAAAACACCAGGTCCGTGTCGAACGGCCGTACTGGATTTGAAAGTGCAGTTCGCATCACGGCCGTCGCGGCATGAGTAAGCGGAACGGTTCGGGGCGAGCCGTTCTTGGTTTCCGTGAGTAGCAGCGTACGTTTGGTGAGATTGACCTGGCTGCGACGAAGGGATGTGATCTCGCCCAGCCGCATGCCGGTGTAAAGCGCGATTCGAACGATCCAGCCCAGCATCGGATTTGAATGCTTGTCGCAGGCCTTGAGTAGTTTTTTCTCTTCGCCAGCGTCGAGGCGCCGATTGCGGCCTGGATGTGGCGCCGGTTTTCGAATATTGGAAACCGGGTTGTAAATGATTCCAATACGCCACTCTTTGATAGCCACGGTGAAGAGGTGTGACAACAACGCGAGTTCCAGGCGTACCGTGCTGGCCGAGAGACCGGCGGTGAGCCGCTTGTCCCGATAGGCGGCAATAATGTCAGGAGTCAGGGCAGCCAGGCTGTACTTACCAAGGTCTGCTTTGAGGTTCTCGGCAGAAGGTTTTTCTCGGCGCGCCGTTGAAGGGCGTTTGGTCGATGACACTTCGGCAATGTATCGATCCAGCGCAACATTCAAAAGCGTCCGTTCAGAAGCTGCTCGCTCTATGTAGATGCCTCGCACCATCTCGTCTTCCGTACGTCGCGCCCAGTCTTTGGCATCCCTTTTCGTACGGAAAGTCTTGATCACGGCCGGCCACCCACGCTTGCGAATGACAGCCTTCCAGGTCGATGATGGGGTCCTTCGAATGCTAGCCAAGTCCGCTCCCGGATCACAAGTGTTCCGAAAGTGTACCGACTGGCACGCGGAGTGAAAGGGGAAACCCTGCAAGCTGTTGTTTGAATTGGTGGCCAGGGGCGGAATCGAACCACCGACACGCGGATTTTCAGTC
>CAYQUC010000227.1:0-1822 GCA_964420605.1 uncultured Thioalkalispiraceae bacterium
CTCATGAAGCAAATCATCTAAAGCTAGATTGTTCTAAATCTCGCTCGCAGTTGTCTTGGGTTCCTAAATGGAATTTAGAAACTGCATTAATGAAAATAATCGAATGGCACAAAGCTGAACAACAGGGTGATGATTTGGAAAAAATATCGTTATCTCAAATTGAAACTTATATGAAAGATAAATAATATGTCACTAGATACAATACGAAAAGAAATTTCTAATTTAGTTGCAGAATACGCAACAGAATTATATACGGAAAAAACATTTGAGCCAGGCAATTCAGTAGTGCCTCCGTCAGGAAAAGTATTGGGCGCAAAAGAGTTACAGTTTATGGTGGAAGCATCACTTGATGGCTGGCTAACAGCGGGGCGTTTTAATGAAGCGTTTGAAAAAAAATTAGGTGAGTATTTAGGTGTTAAACATGTTCTAACAACCAACTCAGGATCTTCAGCAAATTTACTTGCTTTCACTGCACTAACCTCGAGCAAATTAGGTGAGCGAGCTTTGCGTGCTGGTGATGAAGTTATAACAGCAGCAGCGGGTTTTCCAACAACAGTAAATCCGATTATCCAAAATGGTTTAATACCCGTCTTTATTGATATTGATATACCTACTTATAATATTGATGCTAGTCAGATCGAGTCTGCGATAACAGATAAAACTAAAGCAATTATGGTTGCTCATACCTTAGGTAATACATTTAATTTAAAAGAAATTAAACGATTAGCAGATAAATATAATTTGTGGTTAATTGAAGATTGTTGTGATGCTCTAGGAACAACGTATGATGGCAAAATGGTTGGTACTTTTGGTGATATCGCAACTGTAAGCTTTTATCCAGCACATCATATAACAATGGGTGAAGGCGGAGCTGTTTACACTCAATCTGATATACTTAAAACAATAATTGAATCTTTACGTGATTGGGGGCGAGACTGTTATTGCCCCCCCGGTTGTGATAACACTTGTGGTGAACGATTCAATCAACAACTGGGTAGCTTACCTCATGGCTATGATCATAAATATACATATTCTGAATTGGGTTATAATTTAAAAATATCCGATATGCAAGCCGCTTGTGGTTTGGCACAATTAGAACGTATTGAAGAGTTCGTAAGTGCGCGTAAAAATAATTTTAATTACCTACACGGTAGCTTAATGTCATGTGAAGAATTTTTAATATTGCCAGAAGCTACATCAAATTCAGATCCTTCTTGGTTTGGGTTTCCAATTACATTGAAAGATTGTTGCGATAGTAATAGAGTTGAGTTATTGAAGTATTTAGATCAAAATAAAATTGGAACACGCTTACTCTTTGCTGGAAATTTAACAAAACAACCCTACTTCAAAGATGTAAAATACCGTATTCATGGTGAATTAAATAATACCAATATTGTAATGAACAGAACATTTTGGGTAGGTGTTTACCCTGGGATAAGTTCAGATATGCTTGAGTACATTACAAATACTTTTGAATCATTTTTCGGGGTTAATTTTTGACCGGGAAATATACTTTGAATGTCTAAATCAATATAATTATCATGAATAAACGATTGTTCATAGTAACGCATTTATTTAAATGAAAAAAATCTTGTTGATTACTGCTCTACGATCTGTAGTTATTGTTGGACAATTAATATTCATAAAATTATATACCAATATACTTTCATTAGAAGAAATCGGTTACTTTTATTTTTTTACTACATTATCATATTTTTTAAATGCGTTGATTTTTATCCCTTATGATTTTTATCAACAAGCGGAAGTATTTAAATTAAAAGAGGATGGCTTTAATTTAAAATGTCTTTTTAAATTGAATTTA
>CAYQUC010000228.1:0-1772 GCA_964420605.1 uncultured Thioalkalispiraceae bacterium
CTTCTAAAATCCGATGCACACGTGCATCTCGTAAATGTCGTTCGATTGGGTAATCCTTGATATAACCATAGCCACCGTGTAACTGTAAGGCTTCATCAATCACTTGAAAACAAACATCAGTAGCATAGCGCTTTGCCATGGCACAATAAGCACTGGCATTGGCATCTTTTTCATCTAATTTAAAGGCAGCTAGTCGCACCATTTGACGGGCTGCAATCAGTTCAGTTGCCATATCCGCTATTTTGAATTGTAATGCTTGGAATGCGGCTAATGGCTTGCCAAATTGTTTGCGTTCTAGCATGTATTCTTGTGCAAGTTTTAAGGATGCTTGTGCTGTTCCTAAAGAACACGAAGCAATATTGATTCGGCCACCATCTAAGCCTTTCATCGCAAAGGTAAAGCCTTGACCTTCTTCGCCGATTAAATTACCCTTAGGAATTCGGACATTCTCAAAAGTAATTAAGCGTGTAGGTTGAGAGTTCCACCCCAATTTTTCTTCTTTTTTACCATATATTATGCCATCTAAGTTTGCAGGTACCAATAAACTAGAAATGCCTTTGGGTCCCGCTTCACCCGTGCGAGCCATCAAAACCAACACATCGGTAGAACCAGCTCCTGAAATAAAAGCTTTTGAGCCATTAATAACGTATTCATCACCATCGAGTACCGCAGTGGTTTTCATTGAAGCCGCATCCGACCCAGATCCTGGTTCGGTTAAACAATAGGATGCAAGTACTTCACCCGATGTGAGTTTTTCACCCCATTGACTGGCTAATTCATCGCTAGCAAAACTGGTGACCATCCAGGCACACATATTATGTATGGTTAAAAAAGCCGTGGTTGATGTGCAGTGCTGTGACATTTCTTCAAAAATTATGGAAGAATCAAGACGCGATAAGCCTAAACCACCGTATTTTTCTGGTGAGTAAAGTCCCAAAAAGCCCAATTCACCCGTCGCTTTTATAACATCAACAGGAAAAATAGCTTCAGCATCCCATTTAGCAGCATTAGGTGCCATTTCACTTAAGGCAAATTCTTTAGCCGCTTGTTTAAAAGCTAATTGATCTTCAGTTAAATTAAAATTCATGTTGTCCCCTTGTTTTATTAGTTACGCAAAGTTCGCTAAGAAGGCCGCAAAGAGCGCTAAGTTTTTATTTCATTAACTTTGCGTTCTTTGCGAAAACTTTGCGACCTTTGCGTTACAAAATTTTTTTATCTTAAATTAATCGATAAATTCGGTGCGTGATGTCCATCAGGTATATCACTTTCAAACCAACGGGATGTAACAGTTTTAGTTTCTGTGTAAAATTTAACCGCTTGTTTGCCATAGGCATGTTGGTCACCGTAAAATGATTTTCTCCATCCTGTGAATGAGAAAAATGGTAAGGGTACAGGTATTGGGATATTCACTCCAACCTGCCCTACTTTTATTTCATGTTGGAATTTACGTGCTGCGGCTCCTGAATTAGTGAAAATTGAGGTACCGTTTCCATACGGATTATCATTAATCATTTTTATGGCATCTTCGATACTTTCTGCATGCATTAAACCAACATCAGTTATCTCACACACTCTTCCCCATCGGGGAGTTTGACAAACCTTATATACGCGAATTAGCGAATGAAAATAATTTGATAACGCATAATAAAAAAGACAGTACCGGTATTTGTTTTATTGGTGAGCGTCGGTTCCGTACCTTCCTGGAAAAATATTTACCCGCCAAACCCGGTAACATTCAAACAATCGATGGTGCCACCATTGGTCAACATAGT
>CAYQUC010000229.1:0-1742 GCA_964420605.1 uncultured Thioalkalispiraceae bacterium
CTCCTATGATTTTAAAAAGTATTACATCAACAAACAACTATTTCACTGTTATTGGAGTTGAATCCCAATAATTATTTACACTTTATATCGCCTCGCGCCATTGATGTTTTATCACATAACGCTAGGCCCACAACATTGTTTCCACGAAAAGAAACTCTTGAGCTAAACGTTGCGATAATATCGGCGGGGCCCTTTGTTTTCCCTTTTTTTACTAAAATCCCATTATTACCGGTAATAACGCTATCATGTATATTGGCACTGCTGCCATCATCCAATGAGATACCCGCCAAACCATTATCGGTAACTTCAAGAGAGCTATTGCGTCCAATATCCAGTTTGCTGCCGAACTCCACTTGAATGCCGTTGTTGGTATTATTATTTGCAACTATTCTGGGTAAATTAGGTTGCGTTGAAAAAAAACCAAATATATTCAATGAGCCATTATCCAGACTAATACCTTCTCGCCCATTGTTATTCGCAGTCAGGGTTGCATCACCGTCAATATCCAGGTTCGCAGCTGATACTACATCCAAACCGTCCAGGCCATTTCCACTTGCACTTATGTCTGCATTAAACATCACCATTGATGCTCCAGTATTTACAGATAAACCAATACGATTATTATTATCAGCATTAATTTTAGCATCAGTATCAGCAAACAGCGTCGCTCCACCAGAAATTTGCGCACCCAGGAAGTTACCGTTAAGCGTTAATTCTGCGCCTTCAGTTACTTTCATCTCTCCACCATCAATTACTTGCAAACCAAAAGCACTACTATTGGTAACACTGAATACATTGGTTACTTCTGCCGTCGATCCTGACGTCACATCCAAACCTATCGCAGAACTATTGTTGATTAATACATTCTGTAATTTTACATTACTGTTATTTTGCAAATGCATTCCGATAATCAGATCTGAAATATTACTATCCGTAATTTTAAAGCTAGCTCCAGCATCAGCAAATATACCAAACAAACCAGCGTTAATATCAAATCCATTTATTTCAACTCTAACAGCGCTAACAATTTTAATTAATGTGGGAAAAAATAAATTTTCGCCATTAATCTCCGCATTATTACCTGTACTATTCCCTACCAATGTCAAGTCATTAGTCTTAATGGTTATTTGCTCTTGGCAAATGCCATTAACTGTTAAAGTATCTCCTGGGTTTGCATTGTTAATTGCAGATTGTAATGAGTCGGTCGAGCAATCAACCAAAACAGAACGAGCAACAACTGAATGTGAAAAAAATAACCAGAACACACCGGTTAATAAATAAAAAAATGAACATTTATTTTTCTTCATAAATCAAATCCTCGTTTTAAAATCATAGGAACCAAAAGGGTCATACTCTAATACTGCCTATTTAAGGAGTAATAATTTAATAATCAATAGCTTAATAACGTAGGTTGGGCTAGCATATCAAGTGAAATGCGATAACGTAACCCGACATTATTCTTAATAAACCAGTGAGTTGGTGGGTACCGTTTTTTACTTCGTAAAAAAATCTAACCCCATCCTACATTCTATCTTGTTGAAAAATAGACAACAAAACCTTAAGTTAGCAGCTTTAGGGTCATACTCGATTGAAAACTGTTTGTTTCAATGGGTCCTGGCCGAAATTGGTTTTTTTCAGCTGACTTAACCATGCTCCTAAATATTAGTTTTGTATATAAGCTAATACTGAATATATTGACCGTCTAAACTTACATCAAGAGAAATAGAAAGCTAGGGGCAGTG
>CAYQUC010000230.1:0-1734 GCA_964420605.1 uncultured Thioalkalispiraceae bacterium
CGGTTGACGTTGCTCACACAGATTTCATCGTAATCGATCAGCGTCAGGCGCCCTGCGCCGCTACGTGCCAGCGCTTCAACCGCCCAGGAACCGACCCCGCCCAGGCCGATAACACAGACATGCATGGCACGAATATGATGTGCCGCCTGCTTGCCGTATAAACGCTCGATGCCGGCGAAGCGTACATCATCATTCATGTGCTTGCCCCGTGTCGATTGCGAACACCGCTTGTGCATTGTGCGTGGTCTGTTGTGCCAGCACTTCGAGCGCCTCAGCGCGGACTTCGGACAGGGCCTGCAGACAATCCGGAAGATACTCCGGGCTGTTGCGCTCACCCTGGTGTGCAGCAACCGTCATGTCCGGTGCGTCGGTTTCCAGCACGATAGCGTCAGCCGGCAAATCATGTGCAAGCCGCCGCAGGTGGCTGGAGCGGGAATAGGTGAGCATGCCGCCAAAACCCAGCTTGAAGCCCCTGTCGATATACTGCTGCGCCTGTTGCAGGCTGCCGTTGAACGCATGCACGGTCCCACCGCGCACCGGGATACGCCGCAGGGTGGATAACACCTGGTCGTGCGCCTTGCGCACATGCAGGATCACCGGCAAGTTCGCGTTGTGCGCAACTTCGAGCTGGGCTTCGAACAACGTCTGCTGCCGATCCCTGTCCAGCTCACGCAGGAAATAATCCAGCCCGATTTCACCTACCGCCAGCGGCCGGTGCTTCTCGATTGCACGTTCAAGCGCCGCGATATCGTCATTGCTGTGCGCAGCTAGAAACACAGGATGAAGACCCAGCGCCGGGTACAGGCCGGGATGCGCTGCGCACAATGCGATCAGGCTTTCCCAGCGCGCAGCATCAATAGCCGGCACGATCAGTTGCCGCACACCCTGTTCAGACGCGCGCTGCAAGACCTGCTCGCGATCGGCGTCGAAAGCATCGATGTCTATGTGGCAATGGGTATCGACCAGTTGCATGCGAGACATTGTACGACACCCGGGACAAAACACAGCAACATTAACTGGCACCGACGCACATCAACACCAGCTGCTGCCGCATATACAAGTCAGGCCTCTCGTTGACATACTTTGGCTGCAATATAGGCTGTCGTCACGGCGCATTCGGGGCGAAAATCCTGACTATGCATCACAGCCGTGAGGAGCAACGGGAAGCCCTGTTGCACGTATATCTCAAAGGAGGCAATACAAATGAAAAAACTGAATCTGACAGTCTTCACATTCATCATCGGAATTATTCTGGCAAACAGCGCACTGGCAGGATTTAAAATTAACGCGCCGGTTGTCATCGATGATGCTGTCACCAAATCTTTCTGGGGAAGTTTTGCCGGCGCACGCAATAGTGCGAACAGAGCAGAGTTCATCAATTGCATCGACATCAGAAGCGTTGGGCAATGCACGGCACGGGATGCCAACTATGTTTCGAAGAGTTGCATCACGAGAGACCCTGTTCACCTGGCGCTGATAAGGAGCCTGTCTGATGCATCATGGCTACGCGTCGGGTACGGCACTAACGGAACCTGCACCAGCATCACGCGCTCGATGTCCTCTATATACGGCCCCATGAAATAGCACGACACAGGCTATTGTCGGAGAGTGAATATGTTGCACAGATATGCCATTGCATTGTTACTGCTAATTTCGTTAGCGGGCAGTGCGGCCGGTTACCTGGTGGCCAGCTCGTTGCACAGGGAATTGCGTGGCATTTCCGGTCAACTATCC
>CAYQUC010000231.1:0-1644 GCA_964420605.1 uncultured Thioalkalispiraceae bacterium
ACCAAGTACTTATGTTGGGTTTTACTAAAGCCAGCCGCAAGGCTAATTTCCATTGATCGAGGTATATCAATGTGTCCAAAAAATGCTTCACATTGGTCTGCGAAATATTCAAAACCATATTTAAGCATAAAATAAAGTATTCCATTATTTTTTCCTAATACAGCTTTTTCTTCGTCACTCATTAATTTGACAACATTTCCATCAGTCATACCGCCACCAACTAATAACACTTTTTTATAGGGTGAAAAATGCAAATAACCCACTGGCAAGTAACTATTATTATACTTGTAGAATGAAATTAAATGATAGCCTCTGTCTGGAGCACTATTATTGAACTTTCTCTTAAACATTTCATCCACAAAATAACTAGCTGTATTTACAGCTATTGGCTTGATAAAATCTGAAATATTTAAGTTTTTATTTGTACAGTTTCACAACGTTATTGATGGGTCATTGCGATAATCATTGTGGAGTGTAGCGGAACAATGATTATCGCGGATTTTTAAAATCCCGCCTTGTTAGGTATAATTCAATCAACTAACAAGGTGAAACAAATGTGTCAAAAATATCACAGTAACGCAAAAACGAACGCTCATATAAGAGCTGAAATCAAATCTAGTAATCTTGATAATAAAACACTTGCGCGTATCTATAACGTGTCAGAAAACACAATCAGTAAATGGAGAAATGCTGACTCATTACAAGATGCGAGTTCAACACCACATAACATTGATTATGCTTTAAATGAACTCGAAGAACTTCTGATTGTATCAGTTAGAAAAACATCATGGCTACCTCTGGATGATGTTTTAGATATGGTTCAAGCGCAAAACATAACAAATGCTAATCGTAGCAATGTTTATAGAACCTTGTGTCGTTATAACATCAACACTGTGCCACAGGAACAAAAGGACAAAGCCAAGACATTCAAAGAGTATGAACCTGGTTATTTGCACATTGACGTGACTTATTTGCCTAAATTTAATGGCATTAAGTATTATCTGTTTGTCGCCATAGATAGAGCCACAAGAACCATGTACTATCGTGTATACAGTGAAAAAACTGGTACAAATGCTACTGATTTTTTAGAAGAATGCATCAAATTTTTTCCAATGTATATTTCGCACATTCTGACTGATAATGGATTAGAATTCACCAACCGTTTATTGAAGTCTAAAAAAGGGAAGCTCTGTGAAAAAACTTCAAAATTTACACAAAAATGCATTGATAGTAAAATCGAACACCGCCAAACCAAACCATTCACACCACAAACCAATGGCATGGTTGAACGTGTTAATCAAACTATTAAAGTGGGTACGATTAAATCAAACCAATATAAAAGCATCGAGCATTTAGTTGTAGAGATTAATAAGTTTTTACTCCATTACAACCTTATGAGGAGACATGGATCATTGCGAAGTGAGTTATCTGTAAAAACACCTTTTGATGCTGTAGAAAAATGGTATCGCATTAAGCCTGAAATCTTTAAACAAAATCCTAGCGAATTTAAGCAAAGATTGTTAATATTAAAGTCTTCTAACGAGATGGGTTTACACCAACAACGTTGTGAAACCTGACACTTGGTAATTCACTCAAATCAGATATTCTGCCCATTATCAATATAGGTGCGAATGCCATTCATGT
>CAYQUC010000232.1:0-1639 GCA_964420605.1 uncultured Thioalkalispiraceae bacterium
TTTGTTTGTTTTTTTATTTAAGCGCCAAAAATATAAAAATTATATGGGTTAATTTCTTCATTTTTATAATAAAATGGATTCTTTTTAGAAAACAACGTTTAAATTTGAATACAAATAAATAATCAAACCAATATTGTATAACAACTCATCTCAACTTATCGTTCTATGTATTGTCTTTTGTTTTTGCTCAATTGTCACAAAAGCACAGAAAGACACATGGTATACTCCTTCAAAAATTGGAGTCTTATATGGTTATGGAAAACAAGGAGGTACTTTTTTAAACGAGAAAGACTATAGCTATAGTACTAATTTACTGAAACTTCAATTTTATTATCCATTAAAGTCTGGAAAATTTAATCTGGAACTTGTTTTTGAACCAACAATCGGATTCGCTACTCATCAATTATTAAATATTCATTTTATAAAACCTACTGAGCCTGATTATATAGCTTTACGGGAAGAATTTACTAAAAAAAAGAAGTTAATAGAATATATTTTAAGTACAAATTTAATTTTAAGAAAAAATATATTTCAATCTCATAGTGTTTATGTATTAGTGGGTTTTGGCCCGATAATTATTAACGAACGTACTGAAAGGTTAGCTAAAGGTTTTGCCTTTGCAGAAATTATAAGTTTAGGTTTCACCACCAAGGTTTATAATAGCTTGTATTTTGATATTAGAGGTGGATATAGACATTTATCTAATGCCGATTTAAAAAGTCCAAATAGCGGTATTAATACTGCATCCATTAACCTTGGATTTAATTTTAAATTTTAATACTCTTCAAATTAAAAAACAAAAACTAAATTTGAATTGTAAACACTCAAACACATTATTAATTACTTAACTCAATCATAATGCAACAACAACTTATAGAATGTGTACCTAATATTAGTGAAGGTAGAGATTTATCTAAAATACAAATAATAGCGAATACAGTAGAAACTGTAGATGGTGTAAAATTGTTAGATATAGATCCCGGAAAAGCAACCAACAGAACTGTGATTACTTTTGTGGGCGAACCAACACAAGTTATTGAGGCGGCGTTCAGGCTCATTAAAAAAGCTGCTGAACTTATTGACATGAGTAAACATAGTGGTGAACATCCTCGTTTTGGTGCTACTGATGTATGTCCTTTAGTTCCTATTTCTGGTATAACACTAGAAGAAGCTGCTACCTATGCACATAAATTAGGAGAGCGTGTTGGTAAAGAATTGGGTATTCCCGGTTATTTTTATGAAAATGCTGCAAAAGAAGAACAACGTAAAAATTTAGCTAATTGTCGTTCCGGGGAATATGAAGGCTTGGCTAAAAAACTATCTGATCCTGAATGGAAACCTGATTTTGGTCCTGCAGAATTTAATGATACCATTGCAAAAACCGGTGCTATTGCCATTTCGGCACGTGATTTTTTAATTGCTTATAATATCAATTTAAATACCACCTCTGCACGTCGTGCCAATGCCATTGCTTTTGATATTAGAGAAGCCGGGCGTATTAAACGTGAGGGTAATCCTATTACAGGAAAAAAAGTATTGGATAAAAATGGTGAACCTGTACGAGTTCCTGGTAAACTAAAAGCTGTAAAAGGTATTGGTTGGTATATTGAGGAATATGGTATTGCTCAAATATCATATA
>CAYQUC010000233.1:0-1611 GCA_964420605.1 uncultured Thioalkalispiraceae bacterium
TAATACTGCTCAACCGCCACAGCAATTAAAATTGTAATAAATTCCATAACTTAAATATTTATCCCTAGGTTAGAATTTGGCTATTGTCGAACTTTTAGACCAAACTGATTGTAACTTATGCCAATTTAGCTTTAAAGCGTTGCCAGTCAAAAGACGCGCCTGGATCGGTCTTTCTTCCCGGCGCAATGTCACAATGGCCGACAATATTTTGCTTCAAAATGGCGGGGTAAGCCTTCTGCAAGCTCACACATAGCTGCTGTAAAATATCATACTGAGTATCAGTATAGGCAATATCATCCGTTCCTTCTAACTCAATACCAATTGAAAAGTCATTACAGCAATGACGATTATTGAATTCCGACTCGCCTGCATGCCACGCTCGCTGAGTAAAGGGAACAAACTGTTTAACTGTGCCGCCTCGTTCTATCAACAAATGAGACGAAACTCTTAAATCTTTAATTTCTTCAAAATAAGGGTGAATTGTTGAGTTCAGCTTATTAGTAAAAAAACTATCGATATGCTGCCCACCAAAATTAGCCGGAGGCAAACTGATACCATGGATAACAATTAAGCTCAGCTCATCGACAGGCCGTGAGTCACAGTTGGGAGATGCTAGTTGCACCGCTTCATTTAATCGACCCAATTTTATATCTATAGTAAACATTTGTACTATTATTCACTCACTAAACCTTTTAATACCATATCAGTAAAACTCACAATACCGATAACCAACCCATCTTCAACAACAGGTGACCGCGACAAATTAAACTTTTCAAACAACCTTGCGCAATAACGAATATCCATTTCAGGGTCAATGGTAATCACCGGCTTGGACATAATTTCATAAATATTAACACGCTCAGGTGAGCGATCTTTCGCAAGCACCTGTTTAGCAATATCTGAAATTAGCACCAGACCATATTCATCATTATCGGTGCGTTTATTAACAACCAAACACTTGGTCTCAATATTCTTCATCGCATTTAACGCATCGCTCACCGTTAGCATACCATCGACAAGATCAAAATTGGGTTTCATAACATCACGAACTTGAACTATTTTTGCATCATTCATATTTTTTCCTCCACAACATCAGTTAAACTTTTCACTTGGTTTGCAACGCCGACAGCATCTTCAACATCTATCTGAAATGCAATGCCTGCACCTTCACTTTCAAATTCGCCTACATCTGAAATTTTTTCTAGAATCATCCGACTTAAATGCTCCTCAACCAGAAACAAAACTACATCCCGCTGCGTTTCCAGAGATAAACCAAAGAAGGTTTTATTTTGATTTAAACCTTCACCACGGGCATGACTAATCACGGTTGCACCGGTTGCACCTACCTCCCTAGCTGCATTCATTACATCATCAACCTTATTCGTTTCAAGTAACGCTATAATTAATTTAAAATGCATAAGCTATTCTCCTGTTAATTTTTTCTTTTTCAAAGACTGTTTTGCTCGCCAATGTCCTATTTGTGCGTACCCCATTACTGTTATCATCGGGAACAAACTCGCAAAAGCGATTAAGCCAAAACCATCAATTAACTCACTTCGACCTGGCACAGTACCGGCCAAACCAATACCTAATGCGGCAACCAACGGTACG
>CAYQUC010000234.1:0-1546 GCA_964420605.1 uncultured Thioalkalispiraceae bacterium
ACTGGTTGGAATGTTAACGGAGTCACTTTAATTTCGAGTATACCGAACAAAAGCAACCGATTTGGTTACCAGATAGTCTTTACTTCCGACAGTGCAACTCTAGCAGTGGGCGAGTTATATGGTGATACCGTAGATACACAAAATGTTGGTACGGTGCAACTTTTTAGTAAAACAGATTCAGGTGTTTGGAATACAACAGGAATCACGTTAATTTCGGATATACCAACCACAGGAAGACAATTTAGTAGCCCTAAAATAGCATTTAGTGTAAGAGGTGAAACGCTTGCAGTGTCGGAGGTTGACAGTTTCGACGAAGGTGCTGTTCACTTATTCACTAGAACTGCTTCTGGTAGTTGGAATACGAAATCCACCGTATTAAAATCGACTTCGACGATACAATCTTATAATACTAAATTTGGTAGCGATTTTGCATTTAGCCCCGATGGTTCGTCGCTTGCAGTTGGTGATTATAACCGTGCCGTTTTAGATTCTGCAAATACACACATATCCTATGCTGGTGCTGTGCAACTGTACACTAGAACTACAACAGATGCATGGAATACGCAATCGCCGATTGTGTTAAAGTCCAACACACCGGCTGGCCAGAATTGGTTTGGTTATGGAGTGAGCTTTAGCCCTGATAGTTCAACCCTGGCTGTTAGCGAGAGAAGGGGCGATACACCGAATGTACAAGATGCGGGCGTTGTATACTTATATAGTCGCTCAAGTTCGGGTTGGAGTGATAAAGCAGTAACCTTGTTTTCCAGAGAACCCGTTACTGGTGATTCATTTGGAATTAATTTAGTATTTAGTCCTGATAGCGCAACGCTTGCCGTATCCGAATACTATACAGTGCAGATTTTTAATAAAAAATCATTCGCGGAGTGGGACACGACAGCGATAGCATTAACAACTACAAAACTAAATTACTGGTTCGGTTTTAATTTAGATAAAAAAAATGTGTTTAGTCCCGACAGTCAAACAATTATAATAACTGAATTTAGTGGCGGCACAACTGATGTTAACGCCGGAGTAGTCTACCTATATAGCAACACGTCTATTGGGTGGAAACTCACGGCCACATTGAATTCAAATAGACCAAATGAAGCTAATCAATTTGGATTTGATATTGCGATTAATCCCGATGGAAAAACACTGTTTGTAGGTGAGCCTCATGGCGATGCATCAAGCGTAGCAAATGCAGGTGTTGTTAACGTATTTAATTTAAATAATTTGGCTCAGTAATGATGTCGCGATAAGTAAACATTGTTGAGACTGATTATTTGATAATTGTTACTTTAAAAATGTAATTACATACAAAAATAAGAAGTCTAATTTCATATTGTTGAAGTTAGACTTTAGCTTTTGAATTAATCTTATGATTTAGTTCGTATACAGGAAAAGTTATCAATGGATGATTTCTTTGGGTGGAGTAATAATAGTAACGATTGCATGGTCGAACATTTTCGACCTGTGCTGTGTTGTCTGTGCATAAAGAATCATCTAAAAGTAAAACAACAGAGTCCAAAGCATGAGCGACTTTGAC
>CAYQUC010000235.1:0-1543 GCA_964420605.1 uncultured Thioalkalispiraceae bacterium
AAGTATAAAAACCCGGCGGTTTCATCCGCCGGGTTTTTTCATTGGCACACAAATAAAAACACGCCCTAGGCGATAATCCCATGGGCGTGTTTTATTTCGATAGCTTTCGGTGAAGCAGAGTTAATTACTCAGTAGCTTCAACCTGCTTGGAGACTTCAATCATTGGTACATCATATACCTCAGTATAGTCGACAATCGCTGCGACACCGACAGCCGCGAGTACCAAAAGAATTAGCCAGATAAGTGCTTGCATTGTATTTTCCCACCATTGTTTACAAGTTCCCAGACGGCACAATAGCTGAAAATATCGTAATGCGAAAGCATTTCCATTACTTTGTCCTCATACGCGTTGTTGTGACCGGCGCTTGGGGTGAAGGCTATGCGTTCCGCTAATTGCCAAAGCTTCCCGCAGGGCCAGGAAACACAACGGGGCTTTCGGCTCCGTTTTTTGCCACGGATACAACGCCAAAGAAGTAATTGTCGATGACAATATTCTCCAGGGTTGTGCTGGTTACGTCGCCGACAAAACGGGAATGGGTCCATTGTGGCGCATCTGTAAGGCGCCAATAGATTTTATACCCGGCCAAGTTGCGCGCGGCTCTGCCGTCAGGTCGTGACCATTTTAGTGAGGTTGATGGCTGAACAGCCCCTTCAATCTCAACATTCGCGGGAAAGGGCGGCGCGGATGCAAGAGAGGCAAGCGTCACGACATTTAAAGATGTAAGTTTTCGGGCGTAATCAAAATTGACGCCTTCGATCACATCGCCATAGTTAATGCCATTCTCTTGGCGTAGATCTTGATGCTGACGATTATAGTTTTCGTGGGTCTCCATGATGCGAACACCGGGGAAACCTACTTGGTTGAATGGGCGGTGATGACCGCCGCGCGAAAAGCGGTCGAGGCGGTAGACCATCATCACATCGAGATTGGGAATATATTGATCCGCAATGCGATCAACATAGCGCGCCAGATTGCGTGAAGGGGAATCGATTTCTCCGCCGGTGAAGCGGCGCAAGCGTGCTTCTTCTGGTGTTTCAACGAAGCGCGTGCCTTCAGAAAACACCCGGGCGGTTGAATTATCTATAACCCCATCGACGCCTTCAATATTGCCGATCATGTCATTGTTGAGAACAGCTTTGATACGCCATCCCTCTTTGATAGCGTGGGCGGCAACAATTTTCCCGCCAAAAAGTCCCTGTTCCTCACCGGAGAGGGCGGCATAGACAATGGTCCCGGCGAATCTTTTTTTGGAGAGAACCCGTGCGGCTTCGATGACGCCGGCAAGGCCGGAGGCATTGTCGTTGGCGCCAGGGCTGTCATCTGTGCTATTCATCGGATCTGAAACGCGCGAATCGATGTCGCCCGCCATAATCACCATTCTGTCCGGGTCATAGCGGCCACGCTGGATCGCCAGGACACTGACAACCTCAGTGCGGTCGGGTATCCGCGTCTCGCCCTCAACAAAATCCGAGACCGTGATGACCTCAAGGCAGCCCCCGCATTCTGCTGAAATCTTTTCAAATTCGGCTTTGATCCAGCGTC
>CAYQUC010000236.1:0-1534 GCA_964420605.1 uncultured Thioalkalispiraceae bacterium
CCCCACCATGTCAAGGTGGTGCTCTAACCAACTGAGCTACGCGGCTACTACTGAGTGCAGAACAATACTAGAACTATTATGTGGTTACAAGCTTTCAATTAATTTATTTAGACTACTTATTTGTTTCCAATGCAGTTCGAATAATGTGTTAACTTCTTTAGTGGATGTAAATGTAGTGTAATAAATAACATTAACTAAATTCAGTAAAAGATTGAAATTACTAATAAAAATATATATTTTTATATAGTCAATCAAAGCAATTCTCTTAATAATGTCAAATGCCCAAAAATCAATCATTAACAAATACGGTAAATTTCTGACTACATTTACTTTAAAATGAAATTGAAATTTCTGTTTTTTGAAATAAAGTTTTAAGTTTAGCTTTTAGTACATTTTAGCATCAACATCACCATGCACTATTCGAATTTCTTTGGGTTTAACTGTAAGCGCAAATAAGCACCATTACAAAATGTTTCAACAAAGACAACAATCGAACAATACATTAAGTCATGATATATGAACTTGTTATTCCATTGACGACACCGTGATATTTTATCATTATATAACCTTATTTAACATAACCACTTTTTTACTAAATGCGCTATACAGGTACACATTAAATTCATTCTTTTTCATTACGATTTAGTTCGTCACTTATCATCATCGCGACAACATCTTGCATATCATAACTAGCTTCCCAGTTTAATATTTTTTTTGCTTTCTCAGGATTTGCCCGACTAATTGCCAAATCTGTTGGTCGCATTAAATTAGAGTCTACAGTTACAAACTGTTTCCAGTCTAAATCTAATTTAGAAAAAGCCATTGCTACAAAGTCTTCTAATGAATATGTTCTTCCTGTTGCTATCACAAAATCGTCTGGTTCATTTTGTTGTAACATAAGCCACATAGCCTTAATATATTCAGGAGCCCAACCCCAATCACGTTTAATTGAAATATTTCCCAAATTTAGTTTTGCTTGTTTTCCTTGTGAAATTTTAATTACCGAGGTAATTATTTTTTTTGTAACGAATCGTTCAGGCCGCAATGGTGACTCATGATTAAATAATATTCCTGAACACGCGAACAAACCATACGCTTCTCGATAATTAGCTACTTCCCAAAATGCCGCTGATTTTGCTACAGCATATGGACTTCTGGGCCTAAATGGTGTTTTCTCATCAGACGCTAGCCCATTATTGTCACCAAAAGATTCACTGGAACCCGCATTATAAAATGCTATTTTACGACCGGTAAAGCGAATTGCTTCGAGAAGGTTAAGTGTACCCACGCTAATACTCTCTAACGTTTCAACAGGTTGTTGAAACGATAAGCCAACTGAACTCTGCCCTGCTAAGTTATACACTTCATCAGGTTCAATCTTGATCAATACTTGCAAAACACTTCTAAAATCATTAAGGCTCATGGATTCTAAATAAACCTTATCTCGTATCCCCAAAATCGATAAATTTTGAAATGACGCAACTTGAGCATCACGTGATGTACCATAAACAACATAATTTTTATCAAGAAGGAA
>CAYQUC010000237.1:0-1515 GCA_964420605.1 uncultured Thioalkalispiraceae bacterium
GTTTAAAAAAGGTTTGTTAGAGGGTTCGATACAAAAGTGTAATACATTTTCATAACCATTATTTGTTTCCGTCTCCCTTAACGCGCACGGAATAAATTGGGCAATTTGCGAAGTAGTTTGTTCCTATTTAAGGCGTAGAAATAGGCGTATAGCTAGCTAAGTAACTATTTCTACAACGAAGAAGACGGACAAACTACAAAGTCAATTGTTCAAGTTATTTCGTGCACGTTTCTTAGTAAAAGATCCCCGGTAGGTTCATGCCTAAAGGTAATTCGTTAATCCAGAAATTTCTAGTGGGTAGTCAAGTACTGCAATAGACTCCCGATAAAGAGCTTCGGGAATGACGTAGCATGAATTATTAGATTTGTTGTACTACTGCTTGTACTCCGTCAATTTTGGTTTGTAGGTGAGCGGACTTTAGTCCGCTATTTTTCACTTTAATCAGTCTATTTACCCTGTCATTTAGTTTTCGATATCAGTTATATATTTGTCAGAATATTCGTAACCAACTGGAAATATCCATTCAATAAGTTCGATAATAATTCCATATAGGCAGATTCAAATGTTTGCATGGGCTGTTCCAGCAGTAATCTTATAATTTCGGCACTTTTATTTTGTAATTCACTGACTAGTTCCGAAGAGATGTCGCTAGCCATTGAAAATGTTTCTGTGATTGATTCAATAGTTTCAACAGATACTTGCTCCGGGTTATCAATGAAATGAGTTACTCGGTCTATAGTCTTTATACCAAAATCATTTGCTACTGCGAGCATCTCTGTACAAGTTGCTTCTGTCTGTGGCAGCAATTCATCTAATATTTTGCTATAGAGAACGGCTGTATAAATCACTGATTGTTGATACCACAGGACAGACATTTCTATATTATGGTATATGTTATTAACTTATATGGGGTGTAACTAACTCTTGATTTATGTGGTACTGCGTTATTAGTTTTCTCAATGTATTCTTTGGCTTTCTGAAAAAAATATTGCGATTGAGTCATGCTACACAAATATATAATATCTATTCAATGAAGAGTAAAATAGATAGTGTCGTCATTATAATCTGTATCATTTTATTTGTATGCTATTGAATTAATAGAATTAGTTTAAAATTTAGAAAATTTGTTTAAGCTGTTATAAATTTTCTATTTTTAACTTCATAGTATTTGGATGGGTAGCATTGTATGATCAACATATTTATCAAAAATGATGGTGTATCTAAGGAATACTTAGGAACGTGCACGAAATAACTTCGACAACTAGCTTGTCTTTTTATCCGTCTTCGGTGTTGTGGCAACAGATGAATAGTTGGCTTGTATCGGTCGCCACATCGCCGAAGACGAAAAAAAGATTAGATAAGCTTTAGCGTTCTTATGTTTTTGTGTTAGTTAGTTGTTAACATTTTTATCAATCTTCTCTCAACCATTCTCTTTCAAAAGGCGAACTATAAAGTGACTAGTTTTTATACTTCTGACTATATTATTATGCACACTCTAACCTGGTGGTCATACAG